>CAYSYX010000475.1:0-7457 GCA_964435055.1 uncultured Polyangium sp.
CATCGTCGCCGGGACGATTAATTTCGGCGGCGGCACGCTGCCCGCTGCGGGATATACCGATATTGCATTGGCGAGTTTCGATGCGCAGGGTAATCATCGCTGGAGCAAACGTTTCGGTGACAATGCCGCGCAAGAAGTGCACGGAATGGCCATTTCGCCTGCGGGAGAGCTCGTCATCGCCGGTTCCTTCGGCGGTACGATGAATACCGGCACGACGACGCTCACGACCAAAGGGAGCTGGGATGTGTTGGCGGCGAAATTCAATGCTCAGACGGGTGATGAAATTTGGTCGAAACAATTCGGATCGACCGGAATGGAGCAATGCGACGGTGTAGCCGTGGACGCTTCCGGCGGTTTATGGCTCATCGGGCGTTACGAAGGGTTTGTGAATTTGGGCGGAAACGTTTTGCCCACGGCGGGCATGACCGATATCAATGTCTTCGTGCTCAAGCTTGACGGAAACGGAAAACACGTTTTCAGCAATGGGTTTGGCGATGCCGAACTCTTCCAAAATGCGCGCGGTTTGGCCGTCGACACGGACGGTTCGATCATTTTCGGAGGCGACTTCGAGGGCACGATGAATTTCGGCGGCGCGGCATTGACCTCTCCCGCCGGGTCACGCGATATCTTCGTGACGAAATTGAGCAGCTCCGGCGTGCATGTCTGGAGCAAAAAATTCGGCGGCACGGCGGACGATTACTGGCCGCGTATCGCCTTGGATCCCGCGGGAAACGTGTTCCTGGCGTGTTATTTCACGAATTCGATCGATTTCGGTGGAAATACCCTCCTGAGCGACGGTTCGTTCGACTTTGCCGTCGCCCGATTAACCGCCGATGGAGCGCACGTTTGGAGCCGACGTTTCGGCAATCCTTCGGGGGAGCTGACGCAACAAACGAGCACCGACATCGTCTGGACGCCGCGATCTTTGTTCATCGCCGCATCGCAAATGGGTAAAACCGATTATGGTCTGGGAACGCTCACGTCGGCCGGAGGTTTCGACGCGGCGATTTTGGCCATCGGGCCGTGACGAAATGCGCGAAGCGGAGCTTTGACGTAGATGCTGAACTCCGCTTCGTCATTCCCCAAAACACTACCTATGTTCGGCGACGCACGTGCCGCTTCGACAACGCGGCACGAATGCGCTCGCCGGTTCGACCCGCGGACACTGTTTTTCCGGCTCGCACGGGCAAGCGCCCATGGTCGCGCATTGATCCGCGTGCTTTTGATATTCAGCTTTGTTGATGCCGACGGCTTCTTCGCTGCAGTGGCAATTGGAGCAACATCCGCCGTCGGGATCGTTTGTCACGGTGCAATCCGTATCGACATTGCAATCGGTGTTGTAATGACCTTGGGCCGTTCGCGGAGGCGAGGTTTGCTGGGCATTTCGCTCGCATCCGGCGAACGCGAAGGCGAAGAACAGCACCATTCCGGCGAAAGCATTGGGCAGTTGCGAAGCGCGCATCCCGATGAGGTATCTTCCGCGCCGGCGAATGTCAATAGAAGATGTCGAAGCTTCGATATTGGATCGCGACGAATTCTTGACGCTGTTTGGCGGAGGCAAATGGGGGCGACGGTGGTCTTGACTTCGGCCAAGAGTGACTCGGCCATTTCGTCGCCGGGGTTTCGAGGAGTTCGGGCACCTTTTGCGTGCTCGGCGCAGGATATGCGTGCGCATACGGCGGGTGATGCCGACGCATAAGGTGTTCCGCCGTTGGTATTCTTGTTGCTATAATCCTGGCCATGAGAAGATTTGAATCCGATAAATCCAAAGTTCATGGTCATCGATCATTTCGTCTGGCTCGGGCGTTGACGATTTTTTCAAGCGTAATGGTGGCCGGTTGCAACGACCCGCCGATTGGTTCCACTCCGCCGCCCCCCTGTACGACGAATGTGGTGACCGCCAAGTTGCAGCAAAGCTCCATCGATAAAATCGATATTTTGCTCGCCATCGACAATTCCCGGTCCATGGCCGATAAACAAGAATTGCTGGCGTTGGCGGTGCCCGACCTCGTCAAGAAGATCATCAATCCGCGTTGCATTGATGACAATGGAGAGGCCTCCGCCGTACAACCCACGGGGCCATTGGAGAGGTGTCCGGATGGAACGCATCGGGAAATCGACCCGATCCTCGATATACATATCGGGGTCATCAGCACGAGTATCGGTGGTCATGGTGCGGATTCCTGCCCGGATGTCGATAATGATTCGAAGGAATGCCAACCCAAGCCCAATACGACGAACAACGACAAGGGGCATTTGATCTCGAGGCTCGATCCGTGTACGCTCAATTCGGCGCCGACCTACGCGGGGAAGGGGTTTTTGGTGTGGGATCCGGAGCTCACATTGAATCCGCCGGGAGAATCGGTGCTGGATGATTCAATGGGCCACGGGCTTTTGCCGACGGTGCGGGACATGGTCCGCGGCGTCGGGCAAATCGGTTGTGGTTATGAATCGCAGCTCGAATCCATTTATCGGTTTTTGGTGGATCCGAATCCCTACGAGACGATCACGGTCGACAACTACAAAGCCGTTCCCAACGGAACCGATGAAGTGCTCCTCGCGCAACGTGCCGCTTTTTTGCGACCGGATTCGCTGCTGTCGGTCATTCTGCTGACGGACGAAAACGACTGCTCGATCAAGGAGTACGGGCAATTTTATTACGTCGGGCAACTGCGTAATGGCGCGACAAACGTGCGAATGCCTCGAGCGCGTCAGGAATGCGCCGTCAATGTCAACGATCCGTGCTGCAAATCGTGCGGGCAGGGGCAGGCAGAGTGCCCGGTCGATCCCACATGCGCCGATCCGAACGGCGGATCAGGTCCGGCATTGCTTACCGATACCGAGGACAACATCAATCTGCGCTGTTGGGATCAGAAGCGCCGATTCGGCATCGACTTCCTTTACCCGACGGACCGGTATGTGCAGGGTTTTTCGAGCGCCACCATTGCCGACAGGGACGGACAACTGGTTCCCAATCCGATATTCTCGGACCTCGATCCTTTGGATGACAATTCCAATATTCGCGATCCGGGCCTCGTGTTTTTCACCGGTATTGTCGGCGTACCTTGGCAAGACATTGCGCGTGACAAAACGGACCCGAAAAAAGGCTTCAAAACCGCCGATGAACTCGCCGCTCCTTCGGACCCGAACAATCCGAGCAGTCCTTCGGGCTGGGAGGTGATTCTTGGCGACTTGACGCAGAAGGCGAAGCCGCTCGACCCGCTGATGCTGGAGACCTACCAGAAGCGTACCGGGACGAACCCGATCACCGGTGACATGCTTGCCGATTCAATACTCAACCCGGGGGCGAACCCGATCAACGGGCACGAATGGACCATACCCAACGACGATCTGCAATACGCTTGCATTTTCCCGCTTTTGCCGGGTACCGAACGTGATTGCACGAATACGAATCTGCCGGCCTGCGATTGTACCAGCGGGGTCAACGATAACCCGCTTTGCAAGCCCGATCCGAACAACATGAACAAGTCCACGCTCCAGGTCAAAGCGAAGGCGTACCCTGGAATTCGGCCATTGCAGGTCATTCGAGAGCTGGGAGCACAAGGGGTCGTCGGTTCGGTGTGTGCTCCGCAAGTCTCCGATCCGGCCGAAATGGCGACGGATTTCGGATATCGTCCGGCGATGGAAGCCGTGGGAGATCGCCTCAAAACTGCGCTCGGGGGGCAATGCTTGCCGACGCAGCTGACCCCCGAACCGGATGGTCGGGTCGCGTGTGAAATCATCGAGGCTCGCAATTCGCACGGGAATTGCTCGTGCAATCCAATGAAAGCCCGGCGAGACATCGTACCGGGATCGCCGATCGCCCAGGGGGTCGAACAATTGAAACAGGATCCCTTGGCGCAACCCAGCAAGTGGGATTGTTTCTGCGAGATACCTCAATTGCTGGGCGACGAATTGGCTGCGTGCCAAAACGATACGAACGATTATCCCGTCGTTCAGGGCAGCGAAATCGCGGGCTGGTGTTACGTCGATGCGAATGGCGCGTCTCCGGTGGGTAACCCCGATATCGTTGCAAAATGTCCCGAAAACGAAAAACGAATCATTCGGTTTGTTGGGGATAGCGATGTCCGGAATGGCGCCACGCTTTATGTCGTGTGCCAAGCCGAAGCGTCCAATTGCAATCCGTGAATTGCGCGGGCGGTGTCGACGATGACCCGCAGGAGCATGCTCTCTGACCGAAATGTCATGCGTGCAGCCCGGAGTGGGTTTGGATTCGTCGAGAAATCGTGTTACCGTTGCGTTGGAACACATTTCGCTTTGGGATCGCCCCATGAACTCAATCAAACAAACGCTTCGTTCGATGCTCGCCCTTGGATTCGTTGCATTCGCCGTTTCGGCCTGTTTCGGCGATCCCGAAGGTCCTGGGGCGACGGGAAAAATCCAGCTCGGTCAGGGGATCGTCACGGACAACATCACCACATTGCACATCCAGGTCGTACCGGATGATGCGCAAAAAGCATTTGACCCGAAAGCCCCGGGATTTCCCAATTCAGCGAATACCGACGTACCAACGTGGGGCCACCAGGCGGTGGATTTTGCGACCGTGACGTTTCCGTATACGTACACCCTGAGCGACGCGCTCGGCACGACTCCGCACGAGCATTGGCGGCTCTTCGTGTGGTTATCGAATTCAGCCGACGAAGCCGCTCCGATCACCGGCGAAGCGTTTGGCACGACCACCTTCCACATCAAGAGTTGCGACGGATACGGCGATTTCTGTACGATCACGAGCGACGTCAATGTGGCGATTGATAAAATGACGCCTTGAGCATTTCATCGCGGTCATGGCGCGATCGTTTTGATGCCTCCCACCGCAACGCGATTGCCGAGCCATTCCAGATCGGTCGACGGCACGACGTCGTTGTATTCAATCAGCATATTTCCCGTGACGGTTTGGAGTTTGACCAAGCCTCGAAGGCTTTCGAGGTTTGGATTCAAATGGATGTACAAGTTGCCGTCGACGACTTCGAGGTTTTCCAAGCCGTGTAGGGTCAAAAAGCCGGGACTGCGGAAAATGTTGATGTTGCCTTCGACTTTCGTCACGTTTTTCAGGGCCGCCAAGTCCTGAAGCTCGCTCACCGAATCTTCCTGAAAATGCCCGACGAGAATCGTGCAGTCGGCGTAAGCTTGCAGCTGTTCGAGCGTATACGCGGAAAAATACGCATCACGACTTTCGCCGCAGCGTTTTTCAGGTACGGCATCATCGACGATTGACGTCGCGTTATCGGCCGGACTTTCCGCGGCGCATCCGGTGAGCAGGTACGAGCATAACAAAACGGCGAGAGCTGGTTTCATGCGAGGTCCTCGGAAAGAGCGTTCGTTGTCGATTCAAGTCCGGAGCTGATTCATCACGGTATGTCGGAGATGGGCGCGCGAACCGCTTCGGAAGCGTGACAAACCACTTCGATGTTGTGTCCGTCCGGGCCAATGACGAAGGCTGCATAATAGTTGGCGTGGTAATGCGGGCGCAGCCCGGGGGCTCCATTGTCTTTGCCGCCCGCGGCCAGAGCCGCACGATAAAAAGCGTCGACTTGTGCGCGATTTTCCGCCGTGAACGCCAAATGAAGATGCGCCGGTTTTTCTTGGGTTTGGAACAGGATCAGCGAAACGTTTCCCTCGGGTTGGCAGAGCTCGACGCCATAAGATGGAGGTCCTTCCGCGACGACGGTGATGCCGAGCGGCGCGAGCGCTTCGAGGAAGAATGCTTTGCCGGCGATAAAGTCGGTGACCCCGAATTTGACGTGATCGAACATGAGTTTTTCCAAGGTGCGGGTTTGCGCGAAGCCTGACGAAGAACCTTGTAGCATTTCTTTCGTCACGAATGTCTTGCTTTTCGCAAAACAATCATGCAACGATGGTGAAATGTCGAAGCGTCTTCGTTCCCTCGCCTTTGCCGCTCCTTTTGCGCTGGCCACGGTTTTTGCCGCGCCTTCTGCAGATGCTTTCTGTGGGTTTTACGTTGCGGGAGCCGATCAAAAACTCTTCAACAATGCAACGACGGTCGTGATGATGCGCGAGGGCACGCGCACGGTCCTTTCGATGCAGAACAATTACCAAGGGCCGCCGGAGAACTTCGCGATGGTGGTGCCGGTGCCCGTCGTTTTGCAACAAGAAAACGTCAAGACGTTACCGACGGACGTCTTCGACAAGGTCGACAAACTCGCGTCGCCGCGGTTGGTGGAATACTGGGAACAGGATCCGTGTGCTCCCATTGAAGTCGAAACGAAGAAAAAAGGCGGTTATCCGCGATTGCGATCCGTGAATGTCGAAGTGCGCGGCGCAGCAATGGATGATTTGGGCGTGACGGTCGAAGCGCAATTCAGTGTCGGCGAGTATGAAGTGGTCATTTTGAGCGCTCGGGATTCGGCGGGATTGAATACGTGGCTCAAGCAGGAAAAATACAAGATCCCCGACGGCTCGGAACCCTTGCTCCGCCCGTATGTGCAAGGCGGGGCGAAGTTTTTCGTGGCCAAAGTCGACGTGAAAAAGGTTCGTTTTGAAAATGGCCAAGCGATGTTGTCCCCGCTGCGTTTTCATTACGACAGCGAAACATTTGCTTTGCCCGTGCGCCTTGGATTGGTGAATTCCGCGGGGACGCAGGACTTGATCGTGCATATTTTGGCGCGAGGCAAGCGCTACGAAACGGCGAACTACCCGAACGTCGCCATTCCGACGAACCTGGACGTGAAGGACGCCGTGCGTAATGATTTCGGAGCATTTTACGCGGCGCTGTTCGATCGAACATTGTCGCGACAACCCAAAGCGGTGGTGACCGAATATGCGTGGGATGCGGGGACGTGTGATCCTTGTCCCGGCCCGACGCTCAATGGGAATGACTTGATGACGCTGGGCATGGACGCATTGGCCGGCGCGACGGAAGACGGAACGCCTGCGGCTCCGAATGCATTGTCGATGAAACGCAGAAGGCCTTGGCCCGGCGGAAGCGGGTTCGTCTTGACGCGATTGCATTTGCGTTATGGCAAAGAAGGATTGGGCGAAGACTTGGTATTTCGTCAAGCGCCGCCGATTGTGGGTGGTCGAGAATTCTTGACGGACGGCAAGCAGCTCGAAACGGGGGCGGTATCGAGCACGATCAACAATTTTCAGGGACGATATGCGATTCGGCATCCGTGGACGGGTGCTGTGGCGTGTGCGAATCCGCGTCGAGGTATTTGGGGCGGTCCTCCCGGAGGCGTGGCGAGCAAAGGCATTGAAGCGGCGCGGAATCTGGCATTTGCCAAACGTGGAGCCTTGAATCTGACGGCGATGGTGGCGCGGGACGACAATGAAACGAAAATCGACAGCGGGCCGCTGATCGCAGCGCCCGCGATGTATGCGGCCGCGCCCGATACGCCTGCGCCCGCGGTGACGAATGCGGGGGAAACGCCCGCAACGACGCCTCCGCCGGCGACGCCTGCGCACGCGGGCGGATGTGC
>CAYSYX010000476.1:0-7455 GCA_964435055.1 uncultured Polyangium sp.
GCTCAAGATCGCCAAGAACCAAGAGGAGCAGTTCCTCAAGCCGGATCTCGCGGCGGTTCGACTCGAGCAGGTCGTCGATATCGATCCGCAACACGAGTTTGCCCTGGAGTCACTCGAGCGTTGCTACCGGCGATTGCGCCAATGGCACGATCTCATCAACACCTACGATCGCCACATCAACGCGACGATCGATCGGCAGAAGAAGATCGAGCTTTGGATGGCGACGGCGAAGGTTTACGCCGAGGAGTTGCAGGACTTCAGCAAGGCGATCGATTGCTGGCTGAACATCACCGATCTGGACGACAAACACATCGTTGCTCTCGAAGCGCTCGCCAAGCTCTACGAGAAGCAGGATGAGTCGAATCGCGCGATCGAATACATGATGCGCGTTGCGGATCTGACGCCTGACGGCAAGCAGCGCGTCGACATGTACTACCGCATCGGCAAACAGCTCGAGGACAAACTCGGCGATCGCGTGCAAGCGCAAGAGCGCTTCGAGATGGCGTTGGATCTCGATCCGACACACATCCCGTCGCTCGCTGCATTGCGCGTCATCGCGATCGATTCGGCCGACTGGGTGCTCGCTGCGCGTTACTTGGATCAAGAGCAGCAGAACACCGAGCTTCCGCGTCCCCGCGCCAAACTCCTCGTCGAGTTGGGCAAACTTCGGGACGACATGCTCGGCGAGCACGACCTTGCCGTGCAGGCCTACGAGCTCGCGTTGCAAAGCGACGCGGACAATGAAGACGCGGCCATGCCGCTGTTGACCGAATACGTGAACACGGAGAAGTGGGCGAAGGCGGAACCGCTGGCCGAAATGCTCGTCAAGAAGAGCGGCAAGCGTGAGAAGTCCGAGCAACATCGTCTCCAGAACACGTTCGGCAAAGTGCTCGTGGCGCTCGGCAAGAACGAGCAGGCGCTCAAGGCGTACCAAGCGGCGTATCAGCTCGATCTCACGAGCCAAGAGACGATTCGCGGTTTGGCGGACGTGTGCTTCCGGTTGAGTGACTGGGCCGGTGCCCTGACAAACTACCAGAAGGTGCTCACGGCGCTCGGCGAAGAAGAGACCGAAGAGCGTGCGAACGTTTATTACAAGCTCGGTCTCATCAAGCAGGGCCAAGGCCAAGCCAAACAGGCGATCAACAACTTCGAGAAAGCCCTCGGAGTCGAGCCTGCGCACCGCCCGACGCTCGATGCGATGGTCGGCGTGTACGACAACCTGAAGGACTGGAAGCAGGTTGCTCACTACAAACGCCAGATCCTCGACAACATCATCGACGGCGGCGAACGCTTCAAAGTCCTTCAAGAGATCGCCGAGGTTTGGGAGAAGGATCAGAACCTGGCGAAGGCCGTCGAAGCTTTGGAAGAAGCGCTCGATCTCGAGCCGCAGAACCACAAGCTCCTCCACAAAATGCTCGAGCTTTATCAAAAGCTCGGTCAGTGGGAGAAGATGGTCGACTGCTTGCAGCGCATCGCGGATCTCGAACCGCAACCGAAGCGCAAGTCGCGTTACTTCTACACGATGGCGCAGTTGTACCGCGACAAACTCGAGGACATGAATCGCGCGGTCGATCTGTTCAACGACGCCCTCGATCTCGACCCGAGCTTCTTGGATGCCTTCGAACGCATCAACAAGATCCTCACGGCGCAGAAAGAGTGGAAGCTGCTCGAACGCGCGTACCGCAAGATGATCCACCGCGTTGCAGGCAAGGGGAATCCGGACCTCGAGTTCGCCCTCTGGCACGCCCTCGGTCTCATCTACCGCGATCGCCTCGAAGACCACGCAAAGGCCGTCGAGACGTTCAAGATCTCGTCGCGGATTAAGCCGGACGACCAGCAGGAGCACCAGATTCTCGCGCAGCTCTACACGAGCTTGGGCCAGAACGACGAAGCGATCGGCGAGTACCAATCCCTCGTGCGTATCGACGCGACAAACTCGGATGCGTATCACGAGTTGTATCGTCTGTACGTCGAGCAGAAGGCGTACGATCCGGCGTGGTGCACCGCATCGGCGTTGGCATTGCTCCGTAACGCGGAGGAAGACGAGCAGAAGTTCTTCGAGGACTACCGGCCGCAAGGCATGCTGCAGGTGAAGAGCCGTCTCGACAACGAGGCGTGGCTCCGCAACCTCTTCCACGAAGAAGAGAACCTCTACATCGGCAAGATCTTCGAGATGATCGCTTCTGCGGCGCTCAAGGCGAAGATCATGACGCTCGAGGCGAAGAAGGAACGACCGGTGCTCGATCCGCGATTCCGTCAGGATCCCGCGACATCGACCGTCACGTTTGCCCGTACGTTTGGCTGGGCGTCACAGGTGCTTGGCATCTCGTGCCCGGCTCTGTACGTGCGCAGCGACGTGCCGGGTGCGCTCGTGGCCGTTCCTGCCGAACCTCCGTCATCGATTGCAGGTCAAACGGTTCTCACCGGTTTCCAACCGCAAGAACTGACGTTCATCATCGGCAAGCACCTCGCGATGTACCGCGGCGAGCACTACATCAAGACGCTCTTCCCGACGGTCACGGAACTCACGGTGCTTCTGTTTGCCGCGATGAAACTCGTGCAATCGGATACGCCATCGCCGCCGGACATCGAGAAGCAAGTCATGGCGACGGCGCAGACCATCAAGCAGTTCATGCAGCCTGTGCAGCTCGAAGGCTTGAAAATGGTCGTGAAGAAGTTTGTCGCGGATGGTGCCAAGGCAAACCTCAAGCGCTGGTCGCAATGCGTCGACATCACCGCGACACGAGCCGGCTTCCTGCTCTGCGGTGACCTCGAAATTGCCAAGAAGATCATCGCGTCC
Organism: uncultured Polyangium sp.; assembly: GCA_964435055.1. Taxonomy (GTDB): domain Bacteria; phylum Myxococcota_A; class Polyangia; order Polyangiales; family Polyangiaceae; genus Polyangium. Next base: position 2,801 of record CAYSYX010000476.1, read on the forward strand.
GAGCCGCAACAGCCCGGTGATCTGCCCCCGCAAGAGAAGCTCAAGGAGCTGCTCTTGTTCTCGGTGTCGGAGCAATACTTTGCGCTGCGTCAATCGCTCGGTATCGCCATCGGTACCGAATGATACGACCGCGTAGGAAATGAAGAACGCCGGGTGAACTCAGGTTCCCCGGCGTTTTTCTTTTGTGCTCCAAGAATTGTTTGTCGCTTCATCCGACGACAAACAAAATCCACCCCTACACGCTCGATTGCCGCGTGAAGAAAGCTGATTCTTACAAGTCGCCGAGCGGCAAACTCAGCACATGCTCGAGCACCGGCGTCAGATAGCCGTACGCTTCCGCGGCCGTCAGCAGACTCGCGTTGTGCGGCAAGTTCGACAAAAACGCTCGCGCGTACGGCGTACCCTCGAGGCCCTTGAGGCGCCGTTCGAGGAGCGGAATCGCTCGTTCCACCGCTTCCCGCGCGTTCTTCAACGCCCCGATGTCGACATACGCGTCATGCAACGTGAGGAAGATGGACGCTTCATTGAGGAGACTTGGAGCACCTGATTCGACGAGGCGACACGCTTCCTTCACCAGCTCGATGGCCTGCTCGGGATTGCCGATTCGGCGTTCAGCTTCGGCCCAGAAGCCCAACGCGACGGGCAAAACATCGCGGTTTTCCGTGGAACGATAGGCTTCGGTGGTGAGTTTCAGCAGCGCACGCGCGCGTGGGATGTTGCCCGTTCCACTGACGCGAAGCAGTTCGCATCCGCGGTAAAACAAGGTTCCGAGCGTCACGCGATCACGCACGACCCAGCTCCCCGATGCGGCTTCGTCGGCGCTCGTTCGAGTCTCGGCGAGTAGCGTGTCGAGGCGCGCATCGGCACCGAAGGTCGCGGTCCAGCCCAGCAAATTCATCTGCGCATTGCGGACGGTCCCGGGACTGCCGATCGCGGATGCTTTGGTCAAACCCGCTTCCAATTGCGACAGCGCTTCATTGCGTGCGCCGATGGTTGTCAGTGCAAACCCGAGGTTGGTCACGAGCATCGCTTCACGCTCTTGCAACCCGGCGAGTTTGGCCGAGCGAGCGGCGTTGCGTCGTGCATCGAGGGCGGCTCCAAGTTGACCTTGGGTTTGTCTCACGACCGCCAACGCTTGCCATGCATCAACCGCAGCCCAATCGATCTCGCCCTTGTCCGTCAGATCCAGCAGCACCCGCGTTTCGCGTTCGGCAAACACGAGTTGTCCGGCATAAGCGTAGAGGTTTGCCAGGGCGGCCGAGCAGCGGGCCATTTCTTCGATGAGCCCGATACTGCTCGCGCGATCCCGAATCTCGATCAGGCGCTCTTCGATGTGGATTCCCGTTCCAAGTGCGTAGTCGTAACGCACACGCGCTCCGAGAGAACGGATCTCACTCTCTTCGTCGTACACGTTCTCGGCCATCGCTTGGATGGCTTCATTTCGTTGATACGACCGGGCATCGAGGCGGCTGTGGGCTTCGTCCAGTAAAACCGCACGGGCAAACGCGATGGGTTTGTCCGTCGCGAACACCAGCGCCTTGTCGGCCATTTTCACAGCGTCTTGCAGTGAGTTTGTCGCGAGCGCTCGTTTGGCCGCAATCTCCCAGTGATCCGCGGCTTTCTCCCGCAGCTCACCGAGCTCGAAGTGTTGCGCCACCGTTGCGGCGTCTTCGCCCATCGTCGACAGCCATTCGCCGGCGGCCGCGTGCATCTGTTTTCGTAACTCTTCGCTGGCGGACGCGTACGCGACGTCGCGTACGAGCGCGTGCTTGAACAAGAATTCGCGTGTCCCGGAAAAACGGCTCGCTCCTGTTTCGACCAGTAACTCGGCGGCGATCAACTTCTTCAGCGTCAGATCCGGATCCGGAACTCCCACCGCAGCGATTCCCGCTTCCCACACGCTCAACCCGAATACGCTCATGCGCACGACGGCTTCGCGTGTCGCATCGTCGAGTGAATCGAGGCTGACTTGAATGGCCGCTTCGATCGTCGCAGCAGTGGCCACGTCTTTGCCCGCAGCAATGACCCGTGCGAGCTCCTCGGCAAACAGCGGAGAACCTGCGGCCTGTTGCGCAACGCGATCGAGCGTGGCTTCATCGGCGGCTTCGCCAATGACCGCACGGGCGATTTCTTTGGTGGCGCGTTTGGGCATCGGACGCAGTTCGATCCGCACATGGTCACGTCCGACAAACCGCTGACCTTGGTCACGCCAGAACAGCGGTCGCATCACCATCATCACGAACAGCGGAAGGTTCGTCGCTCGTCCGAGCAGGTGTTCTATCCAGGAAATACTCTCCGGATCGGACCACTGCGCGTCTTCGAACAGCAACACGCAAGCACCCGCTGTCGCCGCACCAATCGCAAGTTCGGCCATCGACAAATAGAGCGAGTCGCGCGCCCCGCGAGGATCGAGACCATCATCGAAAGGCAGATTCGCGAGCAAGCGAGACAGCGGCGAATCTTCGACGTTCTTCACCTTGCGCGAACGCAACGCGTGCTCGACCTGTTCGTGGTTTGCCCCCTTGGGCAAACTCAGAAGCGTGCGCAGGGCATCCGTTGCAACACCAAGGGCCTGCGCTCGTCCGAAGGATTCGCAGCGCACACGCACGAGCAACGGTGGTTCGTCTCGTCCCATCACCCGCGTGACGAACTCGCGCGCCAGGCGGCTCTTGCCGATGCCTGGAGGACCCGAGATCGTCACGATGATCGGTGTCGTGTCTTCGGCACATCGTTCGTACGCGGCCAAAGCATTCAGCAGTTCCGCTTCACGTCCGACAAACTGCACCGTTTTCGCCGGAGCTTTGACGGGAGCGCCGACTTTGACGTCGCCGTTGCCGAGGGCTTCGAAGTGGAATCGCCCTCGGGCCAGCTCTTTCGTCGTGCCATCCGCGAGCACGTTGCCTTCGCCGGCTTTCCTTGCGAGTGCGCTTGCGCGATCGACGACATCGCCGGCTGAACGCACTTTGTCGACACGCATGCGACCCGTCGCGATGCCGATGCACGCGCCGAGATCGCCGAGCCATCGACCCAGATCGAGCGCACGCATGGCTTCGTCGCCGTGAGCTTGTTTCATGCCCAAATGCGCGACGATCGAGTCTGCACCGAGTGGCAACGCATCTGCGCCATGAGCGCGTAAACGATCCACGAGTTGTCGACGTTGATCCTTCGTGCCGACTTGCAAGGCGACAATCGTCGTGGCGAGTCGCGACGCGACGATCTGCGGAGCTTCGGAAGGGGCTGCGAGGGCGAGGGGTTTTGCCTGCTCCGGGACGGAGTCGTCGCGGCATAACGCATCGAATTCGAGGGCCACTTCGCGCGCGGAAACCGGTCGATGATCGGGCTCCGACATCAACAGACGCGCAACCAATTCCTCGAGGCGTTCAGGCACTTCGACCAACAGCTCGCTCAAACGCGGAGCCGCAGTCGTCGCCAAACGCGCGATCGTTGCGATCGATGTCGACCCGATGTGGGGCGGGCGTCCCGTGAGCAATTCGAAGAGGGTTGCTCCAAGCGAATACAAGTCGCTGCGCGCATCGACGATGGCATCTCCGCGAGCTTGTTCGGGCGCCATATACGCAGGCGTTCCGACGAAAACATCATTGCCTGCCAACGCCATGTCACTCGGCGTTGCGACACCGAAATCAACGAGCTTCGCGCGCAGTTGCTCGCCCGTATCACCTTCGCGTTGCTTGCGCGGTGTACGTGTCGATTGCGGTGGTGCTTCCGCGTCTGGAAAGCGATTCGAAAGAACGAAGATGTTCGACGGTTTGATGTCGCGATGAACGATGCCCGCATCGTGCGCGGCAGCGAGCGCGAACGCGACTTGACGCGCGATTTCGAGCGCTTGGCGCATCGTCAAAGGAGCCCGGATCTGGCGCGTCAGAAGGTCTTCGCCTTGCAGCCATTCCATCGCAATGAACGGCGCGCCTTCATCGAACTTCCTACCGAGCGCGGCGGTGTACGTCGAGTCGAGCGCTCCATACGCGACGACTTGCACGATGCCCGGATGATCAAGCTCGGAGAGCAGCTTGCCCTCTTGCAGCAATCGTTCGCGTTCGGAGTGTTCCGCATTGTCCGCAGCGGCAATGATCTTCAGCGCGACACGCCGCTGAGAAACGGTGTCGAACGCGCGAAACACAATGCCGACGGCGCCGCGTCCAACTTCGCGTTCGACTTGAAACCGCCCGGCGATGAGTTGCTGGGTGCGTGCCATGCTTGTTCGCTGTTGCGAAGGCCCACAGCGTACACAATCTCGCCTCACGCAAGAAGATCGCTGATCGGGGAGCAGTGCGGTCGCTTGACGTGATGACTGCGAAATCCTAGCCTCGCCCTCCCGGTGCAACGACGTCAGCGTTCGTCCTCGGCATCATCGTCTCGATGTGCAGCCGGCAAAACTCGGTGCGGTCGAATCGACCTCGCGACATCTGAACACGCGAGCACGAAGCCAAGCGTGAATGCAACGCGACCGATGAGGAGAGATTAGGATGCTCGAGCGTGTCGCCGTCCATCAAACTCGGCTTCGCACGCCAGGTCTTGGACTCGATGCGCGAGGCGTCGCGCTCGGCGGCAAAGGCGTCGTCCTTCTGCCTTCGATCGATCGTCTGGTCGCGTTTCTCGCTTTGTACACGCGCCAAGGATCTCTAGCGGACATTCTC
>CAYSYX010000477.1:0-7423 GCA_964435055.1 uncultured Polyangium sp.
CAAGAGATTGTGAAGCCGCCGGCGGAGCCCCCCCATCGTAAACCGGCTCGTCGCGAAGCACGCGTGAGCGTGCGTAGCGACCGTGGAAATCACCGCGTGCGTTTTCAATTCCCTTGCGCGCAATTCCCACCCCGCGGCATCAATCCCGCTCGCGCGCAACGTGCCATTTTCGTGCCCATAACTTGTCCCTCGCTCCGTGCCTGACATAACCTCCCCGCCCAGGAGGTCGATCGATATGGGAGACGTAATTCGAGCAGGTGCAGCGGTAGACGACATCTTTCACGACGCCCGACATGCCTTACAGCATGCTCGCGCCCGAGGTGCCACCGTGCAAGACCGCGCCGAAGTCAGCCTCGGACCCGTCGTATCCATGGTGGACGCCATCGAGCAGGAATTGCTGGCGGCTCGAGCGACTCACGCTCCACTACAAGCTGCCTTGACCATCGAAAATGACCGCGCCGATGCGCTCTTGAACCGCATCTACGATGAAACCTGGAACGACGTCGGACGCCCCGCTCAAGATCGGTACCTCGCCCTGATGTACCCAGGTGGCGCCGGCTATTACACCGACGGCGATACCGCAAGCCAACCCGTCCGAATGGAGCTTCTGGCCAAACTCTACGAACGCGTATTGCATCCCAAATTGAGCGAAGATGCCTCGAAAGCTTATGCCCAACGAATTCGATCCGCCGCAGCCGACTTGCAAGCCGATGTCGACGCCGTCGTCGGTCCCGCGGCCAATGTCGCGCTCCTCGAACGCGTCCGCACGGCCCTCGGTCGCGTCGCCCAATTCGAACTCGCCAACCTGAAGCGCATGTACAAAATCGATGGAATGAGCGAAACCGAGATTCATACCATCATTCCCGATCGCCCCGTCGCCAAAAAACCGCCCAAAGGGACGTGAGAACTCCACGCCCATTCGAATTCCCCACCTGACACCTCGGTCGACGCGCCCTCCTGTCCGGCAAACCCACTCGTCGTCGACGTCAAGTCACCTCGGCCCACCGCAAACCTCACCCGACGCCTCGGTCAAGTCACCAACCCGGTCACCTCCAGGCGATTTTCTTTCCGTCAAATCACATCGGCACTTCGCAAATCGCGATCGTCGTCTCCGCCAAATGACGCGCGCCTACCGCAAACCGCGATTGTCATCCCCAACAAGTCACCTCGGCCCCTCGGAAACGTCAATCGACATCTCCGTCAGCTCGGGATCCCACCACGGTCGAAGCCATTGTCCTCGATGTCGGATCGATTTTCCGGACAGGAACTCCACTCGACGTCTCGGTCAGGTGGGTTTTTTTGTCGGCGTAAATGAAAATCCCTCGGTAAAAAGCCCGATTTACGCCGGCGTTGGGAGCACCATCGAAGATCCCGGGCTCTTTTTCGACGCTCGTCCACTTCGTCGTGAATGTAGGAACCACGACTGGCAACGAAGGCGCTTGTGACGGCGGAGCCGGAGGTTGCGCATGAAGTCGAATAAGCTGCAGGGACGGGTTCGGATCCTCTCGTACATGGTGTTGGCGATGGCCGGAGTGGCTTGTGACCCGACGATTGTGTTCGGACCCCCCGCAGGACAAGGCGGTCAAGCCGGCCAAGGTGGCGACGCGGGAAATGGCGGTGACGCGGGATCCGGCGGATCCGGCGGCATCGGCGGAAGTGGTGGTAATGGCGGCGGTTCGAGCAGCAGCAGTTCGTCCGGTAGTTCAAGCAGCAGCGCAAGCAGCTCGAGCAGTGGCAGTTCAAGCAGTTCGGCAAGCAGCTCTTCCTCCGGCAGTTCCAGCAGCAGCGCGAGTAGTTCGGCCAGCAGCAGTTCATCCGGCAGCTCGAGCACTTCGGCAAGCAGCTCATCCGGCAGCTCGAGCAGTTCCAGCAGCAGCGCGAGTAGTTCGGCAAGCAGCTCTTCATCCGGTAGCTCGAGCAGTTCGGCAAGCAGCTCTTCCTCCGGCAGCTCCAGCAGTTCGGCCAGCAGCACTTCCTCCGGCAGTTCCAGCAGTTCGGCCAGCAGCACTTCGTCGAGCACTTCGAGCAGTTCATCCAGCTCATCGAGCAGCAGTTCCGGCAATGGTGGGGCTGGTGGATCCGGTGGTTCGGGCGGCTCCGGTGGTTCGGGCGGCTCCGGTGGTTCGGGCGGCTCCGGTGGTTCGGGCGGAGCCGGTGGTTCGGGCGGAGCCGGCGGTTCGGGCGGATGCATGGATGGCCAAACGCAACCGTGTTATTCGGGCCCCGCAGGCACGGAGAACGTCGGCCTATGCAAAGCCGGCGTCGAAACATGTCTCAATGGAACCTGGTCGCCATGTTCCGGCGAAGTCCTTCCCATTGGCGAAATTTGCGACAACCTCGATAACGATTGCAATGGCTTGCTCGACGAGGGCAATCCCGGCGCGGGTTTGCCCTGTTCGACAGGATTGCCGGGAGCTTGCGCGCTTGGAGCGACCGAGTGTTCGGCCGGGGCGACGACCTGTCGGCAAGTCACCCAATCGACCACCGAAATCTGCGACGGAATCGATAACGATTGCGATGGGCAAATCGACGAGGGCAATCCCGGCGGCGGCGTTGCCTGCGGCGCTCAAATGGGCGGATGCGGCGAATACACGACGTGCAAAAATGGCGCATTGGTTTGCGCCGGCGCCTTCGTCGCACCTGTCGGTATCGGCGCGCCGGGCAATCCCGGGACACAAGCGCAACCGGTGTCGACCATTGCGGAAGCCCAAGCGATCGCCACGGCGCTGGGCAATGGCGTGGATATCTGCATTTGCGGAACGGGCTCGCCAACAACGCCCACCTTCTATCGGGAACAGGTGACGATGATTGAAGGAATGAGCCTCTATGGCGGATACAATTGTGCCGATTGGTCGCGCGATTTGAACGTATACACCACCTACCTCCAGAGCCCTTGGACAATAGGGGGCTCGGAAAAAGCGACGGTCGTGTTCAACAATGGCATCACGAGCGATACCGCGCTCGATGGCGTCGTCGTGTATGGGCCCAATGCGCCTCCTTCGCAATGGCCACTCACGTCGATAGGTATCGCCGCCACGAATGCATCGTTCGTGCTGCAAGACGTCGGCGCAAGCGGCGGAAGCGCGGATTATTCCGGAGGACTTCGAGCCATGGTGAACAATGGCTCGATTCAACACCTGACCGCAATCCGTGGCGGTTATGGGGATGGAGCGGCCATCTACAACATGACGGCCACCTTTACCGATGTCACGATAAGCAGGGGGATCAGTTTTAACAATGCCGGCGCATCGACCTTCACCGGCGGCTCGATTGGCGCCGGTTACAATGGTGCGGCGAATGGTGCGACGTTGGGGTTGAGCATCCGGGGCAATGCGAACGGCCTTTCCATTTCGAATACCACGATCGATGGCGGCACGGCAACGTTCGGGTCCTCCACATCCACCACGGGCGTGTCGTTTTACAATTGCATCGGCTCACCGTCGATGACCAATGTCTCGGTGCATGGCGGAAACAGCTCCGGCACTTCCACTGGGCTGATCGCCCGCGGCGCGCAATGTTCTCCGACGTTCATCGGAGGCACGATCCTGGGTTGCCCCGGCGGCAGCGGTCAATCTTGTATCGGTGTCGCATGCAGCGACGGCGCAGCCTGCAATGTGCGGGATTCGCAGATCACCGGAATGAACGCCGCGCTGTCGCTGCCCAAACCCACGGCGATATCCTGTCGTAATGGCGGTTGTGGCACGTTTTCCGGCAATACCATTGCGGCCGGACTCATCGACACGGCGTTGATTGTATCGACAGCCAACGCTTTCGGCATTGATGTCGACAATGCGAATCCAGAGTTCCGCGACAATGACATCTCGAGCGTGGGATGTCCCAACAACGCGAAACCCATCGACGGCATCTATGCGGCACGTTTCTCGAATTCCACATCCGTCCTGACGAACAACGTATTCCACGACCAACCGTGCCCCAATGCCGTGGTCGATATGGTGCGACTCGGAGCAGGAGCGGCGATCACGATGCACAACAATACGGTTCAATTTTCGACGTGCACGGGCTGTGGTGTCAGGCGCGGGCTATTCTTGGCGGCTTCCGCATCGGGAGCGCTGGTGCGTAACAATATTTTTGTCAATGCGGGATCGTCGGACTTTGCCAATGCGTTTGGCGTGTACGAAACGGACGCGACGAACAGTTTGCTTGCGTTTGAACACAACGCGTTATGGATGCCGGGGGGCGGCACGTCGTATCTGGATAATGGTTCCACGTCGTTGTTGCTCGCGGCGATCAATGCCTTGCCGGGCGCCGGTGGAAACATCGCGGCCGATCCGTTGCTCGATGCGACGTACCATTTGCTACCGGGGTCGCCGTGTCGTAATGCGGGAACGACGGTGAGCAATCCCGTGGTGGACTTCGATGGAGATGCTCGTCCGCAGGAGATGAGTTTTGATATTGGCGCGGACGAATACGTCCCGTGAATGGCCGGGCCGTTTTGCGCCGAACGCCATCACGGCAGTGTGCACGTGATCGACATCCCATTGAAACAGCGCGACACCACCTTACCTACGGAATAATCCGTCGAACACGCCGGATCCCAGTTGCACACGCGATGCAACAAACACCCCTGTTGAAACGGGACCCCAATGTTCACCTGCCCATTCTGCACAGGGTACAGTTTTGAGTTTGCCGCAGTGCATGACGCCGGCGCCATCGCCGCTCCAAACGTCACCGCGACCATCGTCGTCGAGCCCGAAACCTTGATATTCCCATCCGGCACCGAGCACCCGAGCACCGTTGGCTCGGCAGGCATTGGACACCCGCCCATTCCGCCCGATCCACCGGCTCCGCCCATTCCGCCCATTCCGCCCCCGCCCATTCCGCCGGCGCCGCCCGAACCTCCCATACCCGTGCAGGTATTCAGATTGGTTTCCGCCGGTGCGCATGCCGGGGGGACTTCGATTCCCGTGCACGTGGGCGTCGTTCCGGCTTGGGTCAGGCAATTGTAATAGGCTGCATAAGCACCGCTGCACATCGCGCTTTGCGCCGTATTCGTCACGCAGGTTTGATAACACGTATCCGCGACGCAACCGGGCACGTTCGTGGCTTTGTCGCAATAAGCTGCGCACACGTTGAAGACGCTCGGCTCGCACATCGCCGCCGCATTGAGCTCCATGCCGCATTGATTCGGACCCGGGCCGCCGGGGCAAAACGATTCGCCATTCGCGACGAGGCATTCGAATGCGGTATGCCATGCCGGACACGCGCCGGCTGCAAACGTCATGCAATACGCTTCGCACGAATAACCCGGACCGCTGCAAGCCGCCGCCGTGGCCGGATTGGCGCAATACGCGGCGCATAATTCGGCATTCGCCATGCCGCTCCCGCCCGAGCCTCCGGTGCCATTGCCGCCATTGCCGGCTGTACCGCTCCCTCCATTGCCGGCCGTACCGCTCCCTCCATTGCCCGCAGTGCCGCCGGCCCCGCCGGTCTCTGTGCCTCCCGACCCGGCCGAACCTCCCGAACCCGCGGGTTTCGCGGCATCTCCACACGAAGCGAGTCCAAGCACGATGAAGCTCACCAAAAGAAAAGGCGCACGCATTTTGTACCTCCAACTGAAATCGACGACGGGGCATCCTACGCCCAACGACTGAACTCGGGGCTGAAAAAACGTAGAACCTCGTGCGCATTTTTGGACTCGCGAAACGGCGACGCGATGTGGTACCGTCCGCGGATGCACTCGGCACGCCGGATTCCTTCGTCCCTCCAAGCTATGGTCATCACTGCGCTTTTGCCTGGCATTGCACTGGGCGTCGGGGCTTGCGGCGATTCGCAAAAGCAATCTCCTCCCGCTTCCGAGACGTCGGCACCGGCGACGTCTGCATCGAGCCGTGTTGTCACCGCATCATCTTCCGTTGCGGCACCGGTCGCGAGTTCGAGCGCTTCGCCGCACACGGTGGCGAGCGTCGTTGCGCCGCCCGAGTCTTCGCCGAACGTCGCGCCTGTGGTCAATGAATCGGTCGATCCGGTGCTTGCGTGGCGGCCCAATGGTAGAGCTTTTCTTGCGGGCATCGGCAAGAAATTGGCTTTGATTCCCGTCGATGGTTCCAAACCTCGAACCTTCGATGATTTCCCGGGAAACATCAATACGTTGGTCTTCTCGATCAAGGGCGATCGATTTGCATCGAACGACGCGACCAACGACGTGCGTGTATGGGACAGCAATTCGGGCAAAGTCATTGCCGATTTACCCGACGTACCTCCGGGTGAAATCAACGACGTCGTCTTTTCCGATGATGGCAAATTGATTTCGGCGGCGTCTTCGTTTGCGGTGATTTGGGACATCGACAAGAAAAAGAAACGTTGTGCTACGGCCGAAACGATCATGCATCAAATTGCATTCACGCGCGATCAATTGTCGCTCGTGACGACCGGCGTGGGTAATCACGCGCGTTGGGATGCGACCACGTGCGAGCAGAAAGCATCGGGATCGGCAGCGACGGGAGGCACGTTTGGTTCGTGGATGAGCCCCGATGGCAAGTATGCGGCGGCGGCGGCGGAAGATGGTCACGGATTGTATTTGTATGAAACCAAGGTGTTTCAAGAGATCGAACGATTGGCGAAGAGTGACGGATGCACCGATCACGTCGGGCCATTGCACTTTTCCCGTGACGGCGAGATCCTGCTCGCTTCCGGTTCTTTCAAGTGGTTTCGATCTTTTCGCATGGATTCGAAGAAAACGATTGCTTCGTATACGGTACCGCAAGCGGACGAGCTGAATTTCATGATCATGTTCGAGGACGGCGAGCGGTTGCTATTGGGGCGTAAGGACAAGGGAGAATTGGTGAGCGCGGTCGATAAGAAGGTCGTCTTGACGATTGACTTGAAGGGGGCGACATCGTTCGACGTTTCGTGGGATCGGCGGTATCTATTGGGGGCGAATTCGAAGGAGGCGTTTGTGTGGGATACGTCGACGGGGAAGCTGGTGCGCAGTTTTTCGATGCCGCAATAGCGTAGATACGAATTGGAGTCGGGTGATGAGTCTCGTAGCGATAGCGATTGTTTTCACGGTGGGTGGTATCGCCAGTTATGCCGTGCATCATTTTTCCGCCGAGCAGAAGATGATTCGGCGATTCAACAATACGCCGCACGTGCTGATTCAGGACGCGGCAGCCGGGCAGGATGTGCGGATTTTGGGGAACGTGAGGGTCGACGATCGGGAGTTCACGTCGCCATTTACCAAACGTCGCTGTGTGTATTACGAAGCGATTGTCGAGGAATCGAACGACAATGATTCGTGGAGTGTGATTGCGCGGGAGGTCCAGGGGGCATCGTTTTTCGTGGAGGATTCATCGGGGCGGGCGTTGGTGAAGGCTGAGAATTTGAAGATCGACGCTCATAGGGATGGTGAGTTAACGTCGGGGTTCATGGAGGACGCATCGGTGCACCTCGAGGAGTTTTTGGC
>CAYSYX010000478.1:0-7417 GCA_964435055.1 uncultured Polyangium sp.
CTCCAACATTCTGTATCAGCTCAACTTTTTGCCTGGTTATTCCTCGGCGGACTTGGCCAAAGAACATCGCGCGTTCGGTGCTGAATTCTCCAATCCTTTGTTTCGATGGGTCGGACATACCCACGATCCCAATCCGGATCGAAAACTACGAATCGGTTATCTCTCGGCCGATATGCGCAATCACTCGGTGGCGCATTTTCTTCGGCCGCTCCTCGAAGCGCATGACCGAAATGCCGTCACTGTCATTGGTTTTCCTTCGGTCAAACGTCCCGATGCCGTGACCGAAAGATTGCGTGCGGTATGCGATGAATGGATTCCGGTGCATAGTTTGTCCGATGACGACGCCGCATTGGCCGTTCGCGCGGCGAAAGTCGATGTTCTCGTCGAATTGGGAGGGCATACCGGCGACAGTCGATTGATGGTCATGGATCGCCGACCGGCACCCGTACAGGTGGCATGGTGCGGATATCCGCAAACGACGGGCCTCGAAGCGGTTCAATATCGTCTCACGGACGCGCTCGTCGATCCCGAACCCGAAATCGATCGCCATTACGTCGAATCGCTCGTGCGTCTTCCGTCGGGTTTTCTCTGTTATGACCCGCCGCCCGATGCACCCGAAGTCGCCCCGTTACCTTCCGCATCTTCGTCGGTCATTACGTTCGGATCGTTCAACACGCCGGCCAAAATGACCCCCAAAGTCGTCGAGCTTTGGGCGCGGATCGTACGCAAAGCAGGCAATGCCCGATTGCTCCTCAAAGGAGCTCCCTTTTCGGATCCGAGCGCGTGCGAATACGTGCAACAACAATTTGCCAAACACGATTTCGATCTCTCAAAGCTCGTATTGGAAGGTCGGACGAGCGGTCAAGCGGCCCATTTGAGTCGTTATGGCGAAGTCGATATTGCGCTCGATCCCTTCCCTTACAGCGGCACCACCACGACATGCGAAGCCTTGTGGATGGGAGTTCCGGTCATTGCGTTGCAAGGCGATCGCCACGCCGCGCGCGTTTCGTCCTCGTTGCTCCACCGCGTAGGTCTCGAATCGTTGGTCGCGACAACCCCCAAGCAGTACCAACAGATCGCGCTGGATCTGGCCAAGAACAAGAAACGTTTGACCGAACTTCGTGCCGGATTACGTTCGCGAATGGCGGGTTCGTCGTTGTGTAACAAGATCGGGTTTGCCCGGGAAGTCGAGGCGGCGTACCGATCGATGTGGCAGGCGTTTTGCCGCCGAGTGACCGCCGAACCGGAGGCTGTTTCGTTCGGACCTCGAGGTGATCAATGACTTCGTCTCCGCTCTTCTTACGAGTTTGGCCGGGCTGCGAGATGGCGGTTCCCACTACCACCGACCATCTCACCGGATGGGTGCTTTACGAACAAGGTCGCTGGTTCGAATCGGAAATCACCCTCTTGCCGAAGCTCTTGGAACCCGGGGCGACGTTTGTCGACGTCGGGGCAAACCTTGGTGTGTATTCGATGATTGCGGCTCATGTTGTGGGCTCGAGTGGTCGCGTCGTCGCATTCGAACCGACGCCGCAAGCGCGCTCGCTGCTCGAAGCGGCGAAAGAACGAAATGGATTCACTGGGCTGGTGATTCGTCGGGAAGCACTTGCCGATCACATTGGCGAAGCGGATCTGTTTTTCGATGCGCAAACCGAGCTGGCATCGTTGTCGAAATCCACGAGCGGCACGACGAAAAGTATTCGCGTGCCACTGACGACGCTCGACGCCGTGCATGCCGAAATGGATTTATCGGCGACGAGTTTGATCAAATTGGATGCGGAGGGCGCGGAAGAATCGATTTTGCGTGGAGCGGGTGAATTCCTTCGCGCGAGCGATCCGGTCATTTTGCACGAAATCAAAGTGGGCACGAGCGTCGACTTGCGCGTGGCCAACATCTTGGCCGAAATGGGATATGCGCCCTATCGACATCTTCCCGGGCTGGACATTCTCGTGCCGTTTGTCTTGACGGGGTTCGTCGATCCGTACCAGTTGAACCTGTTCGGGGTGAGCGCATCGCGGGCGGACAAACTTGCACGACATGGTGTTTTGGCGGAAAAACTTGGTCAATCGTTGACGTTGACGTTGGAACTGGGAACGCAGCGTTTGGCGCGGCTACCTTACGCGCGGCATCTGGCTTCGGCGTGGAGCGGATCGGCGTCCGCGGACAAACACCTCTGGATGCTCCTCGCGCTGCACGCGTTCGCGCACGAAGAGCAGCATGCGGCGGCCGATCGTTGGGCGGCGTTGGAGAAAGCGTTGACGTTGGCGCTCGACCGAGTGAACGAACGGGCGACCGTGCCCCGCCTGCTCACGGCAACTCGTTTGGCCGCGGAAACCGGCATGCGAGGTTTGGCGGTACGTACGGTGCGGGATGCGCTTCAACTTCTGCGTTCAGGTACGCCAAACCTCTTGGACGAACCCTTCTTGATGCCCGATGCGACGTTCGATGCCGTGCGTCCGGCGGGGCCGGTGGAAGGTTTGGTGTTTGCCGCGGCGCTCCGGGCGCACGAGCGGTTGAGGGCCTTTTCGTCCTTCTTTACCGGAGTCGAAGCGCTGGAAGATTTACGTTTTTCGGCGTTACTTGGATATTCCGAAGGCGAAATGTCGCGACGTTTGGAGCTTGTGACCCAACGGGCATCGCGCGTATCGCGTTGAGCCTTGACGCGCGCGGGCGTGTGGGTTTTGAAAGACCCGTGCGTCTGCAAAAACTCCTCGGGCCTGTTGTTCTTTCCTTCCTCGCCGCCGCGTGTACGTCGACCTTGCCGGACAAACCTTGTCCCCCGGCTGTCGAGACCACCGCCGACAGGACCAGGCCCGTACCTTCGGATTCCACGCCGATGCCAAGCGAACCGCAAAAAATGTTGGACGTCAAAACGATGGAGACCGAGCTCGTCGCGAAGCACGGCGAAGCGCAACGGGCGCGTATCAAGCAGGGTTTGTCCCAAGTGGCGGCTCGCTGGCGCGCCGACGACGGCGACATGGCCGAGTTCGTCAAGGAACATTTCCTCTCCGAGCCCGAAGCGGTGGACAAAACGTTTGCCCGATTGGAACGAATCCTCGAGCAGCTCGAGGGGCATTTGCATGAAATGGGCATGGAGCTGCGGTGGGAAACCGATATCGACAGCGGTCCATTGCTGAAGGTGGATCCATTGCTTGCCGCGTACGAGCCGGCGGCGAATTTGTATGATGATTTGTTTCGCAACAAAATCGCCTTCGTCGCCTTGTTGAATTTTCCGCTCTCGGATTTGGCCACGAAAAACGCCGAAGGCGCGAACTGGAGCCGTCGCCGCTGGGCGGAGGAGCGCCTGACGGGGCGATTTGCTTTGCGTATTCCCGCCGCGATTCAACAAGAGATCGCGAAAACCCAAGCCGAGGGCGATTTGTACATCGCCGAATACAACATTTGGATGCATCACCTCGTCAATGAAAAAGGCGAGCGATTGTTCCCGTCGGGGTTGCGACTCATCAGCCATTGGAATTTACGCGACGAACTCAAAGGCGATTACGACGATCCGCGAGGCTTGGAAAAGCAGCGTATGATCGTGCAAGTCATGGAGCGCATCGTCACGCAATCGATCCCCGCCGTGGTGATCGACGATCCGCGCGTCGATTGGAATCCGTTCACGAATGAAGTGAAAGCGTGTCCGCAGGCGGAGATCGAAGCCAATGCGCCCACGCGTCCGATGAAACCCATCAATACCTCACCCGAGCCGGATGTTCGGTATGAAAAACTGCTGGCGTCTTTCCGGGCGTCGTTGAAGGCGGATCCTTATTCGCCCGGGGTCGAAACGGCCATCAAGCGGCGCTTCGAGGTGACGCGGGAATTGTCCGAGGAGCGTGTTCGGGGGTTGTTATTGGAGATATTGCAATCCAAAGCGGTGCCGAAGGTCGCGGCCGAAATCGAAAAGAAGCTCGGGCGAAAATTGGGTCCGCAGGATCTTTGGTATGCGGGGTTCAAGTCTCGGGCGGGGCAAAAAGAATCGGACCTCGACAAGATCACGCGCAAGAAGTATCCCGATGCAAAAGCGTTTGGCGCGGACATTCCACGCATTCTGCAGGACCTGGGTTTTCCCAAGGATCGCGCGGCGCATGTCGCCGAATACATCACGGTCGATCCTTCGCGCGGCGCGGGGCATGCCATGGAGCCGCATCGGCGCGGAAACAAGGCGCGATTGCGCACTCGGATCGAGAAAGACGGCATGAATTACAAGGGGTACAACATCGCCGTTCACGAGCTGGGTCATAACGTCGAGCAGGTATTTTCGCTATACGACGTCGACCATACCCTCTTGGCCGGCGTGCCGAACAACGCCTTCACCGAAGCTTTGGCATTTACGTTTCAAGGCAACGACATGGAGCTGTTGAAGCTCGGTAAACCCAGCGCGGACCAGGAACGCATGCATGCGCTCGAAACGTTTTGGTCCACTTGGGAAATCGCCGGGGTGGCGCTTGTCGAGACAGACGTTTGGCATTGGTTGTACGAACATCCTCGAGCGTCGGCGAAGGAGCTTCGCGAGGCGGCGGTGCAGATCGCCAAGAAATACTGGAATCAATTTTATGCGCCGGTCTTGGGCGCGCAGGACTCCGCGTTGCTCGGGATCTATTCGCATACCATCGGCGTTCCGCTGTATTTGCCCGATTACCCGATTGGGCATTTGATTGCGTTTCAGATTGAAGAACACGTGCGCAAGAGCGGAAAACTCGGACCGGAATTCGAGCGTATGGCCAAGATGGGGTGCGTCTTGCCAGACCTGTGGATGAAGAACGCGACGGGACAACCGATCACGGCCAAACCGTTGCTCGACGCGGTCGATCGTGCGCTGGGACAAACCAAGCCGTAATCACGTAACGAAGTCCGACAAACCATCGTTGCGAGTCGGCCTCACGGGCGTGCGCGTGAGTTTGCGGACACGTGTGCGTGACGTTTTGCGCTGGAGCACGGTGTGTCGCGGCGCGATTGTCACCGGACCGTCTCGACCAACCCCCGGTCGGGGCGTACTCAAATCCCCTTCAAAACAAGGGGTCTGTCAGAAATTGTCTCAAGCTTGTAAAAATGTGTAGCGTTCCGGGACGCTCGCCCGTATAGTCGAGGCTCCCACTTGTATGACCTCGATGAACTTCCGCATCGAGGCTGGGGCGACGTGTTGTTTTGACGCGCCGGCGTCATTTGCCGATGCGACGGGAGGTTTTTTCCATGAGCTTTCCGAATTCAGATGTCGTGATGTTGAGTGTCCTTGGTGCTTCGATCCTGGCGGGGCTCGTCGTTTGGGCCTGGTTGTCGCAGCGAATCAAGGCCGCCGAGTTTGTCCTCCAACCAATGACGGCGCTTTTGAAGGCTTCGCCGCTGCCGGCGAATGAAGTGGCCGAAGAAGCCGCCCCCGATAGCAGCGTGCGCATGCGCCCGGGCGTGCGTCTACGCGCGATAAACTGAAGCAGACTGTCAACAAGCGGCTAATGACTTCGCGCCGTCTCAATGGCGTGCTTGTACACCCCGACCGCCCATTCCAAGTCACTTCGCGTTACAAATTCATCCGGCGCGTGCGCTTGTACGATTTCGCCCGGACCAATCACCACAGCATCGATGCCGGCCTGGGAGAACATCGCCGCTTCCGTCCAAAAAGGCACGGTGATTTCGCGCTCGGGCAAATGTCCCAGGAGCTTGCGGAACGGCTCGGGGTTTCGATTGCCAAACGGCACCAAGTTCAGGACCGCTCGCAGCTGAACGTTTTGCCCCGTGCGTCGCGCGTGATCCAGCACCTCGGCCTCGAACGACTCGGCATCGAAACCCGGTGCCGGGCGGATCGAGAACGTCAGCGCGGCTTGATTCGGCACCACGTTGAACGCCACGCCGCCCTCGATTGAAGCCACGTTCAAGCACAAACCTTTCATGTCCGGCGGCCCCAGGTCGAGCCGACGATGGGCAAGTTCGTCCAGTGAAACAGCCAGCTTCGCCATCGTTACGATGGGACGCGGCATGAAATCGGCTCCGGACGAATGTCCTCCCTTCCCCTGCACTTCCGCGACGTACGCGACGCACCCGCGGTGTTTCACCCCGACAGACCGACCCGTTGGTTCACAAACGATCGCCTGTTGAATCACCTTGGCCCATTCCGTGGTCAAAAAGTGCCGAATACACGTGCCGGATCGTTCTTCATCGCCCGAAAAGAGCACGCCCACGTTGTGCGGTTTGACCGAGTCGAGGGCCGTCAGCGTTGCGGCGATGGCGCCTTTCGTATCGGCCGATCCCAGACCGATGACGCGATCGCTCGTCACGATGCCTTCCCACGGATCGACCGTCCATCCGCTGTTTGCCGGGACCGTATCGACGTGCGCGTTGATGATCGTTCGCGGTTCGCCCCATCGCGCCAACACATACGCGCCTTTGCCCCCGTCGGGTTCGTCGCGAGGTACTTCGACAAACTGTACTTCGTCCGCACCGCGATCCCGGAGAGCTTGTTCCAAGAAGCGGCAGATGGCGGGTTCGTCCCCACCGGGGTTATGCGTGCGTTGACGAATCAACTGGGCGAGCAGCTCGGCGACATCCATGGGCGGCATGCTAGTCCAAAAGGTCCGGGGCGGCGATGTTTTGACGAGGTTTGTCTTGGGGCAACGGCTGCCGGCGCAACCCAATTGTTCAACCAGGTCGCCGTGGGCCGAGTTTTGCGGCTTCGCGATAGACGTCGACCGTGATCTTGGCCGTGTTGTCCCACGAAAACGCTTTGGCTCGCTCCAGTCCACGGTGACGCAATTCGTCGGCGAGCGTCGGCGAATCGTTGAGCTGCCGGATCGCGTGAGCAAGGTCTCGTGCGAAACCCGACGCAAAATGCAATCCGGCACCTCCAAGGACTTCGACGAGCGGCGGAATATCGCTCGTAATGACCGGGCATCCCGAGGCCATGGCTTCCAGGGCGGGCATGCCAAACCCTTCGGCCAATGACGGCTGCAAAAGCGCTCGCGTGGCATGCAAGAGCGTCACCAGATCTTCGCGACTCACGCCGGGAAGGACGATGATTCGATCGCGAACGCCGAGCTTTTGGGCGAGCGTTTCGAGTTCCCCGCCGGAGAACAATCGTTGCACCAGGACCAACCGATCGTCGGGCCCTGCTGCCTGCGCAAATGCGGAAATGGCGAGCGCGTGTCCTTTGTAGGGCGAATTTTGCCCGACCAAGAGGAAAAACGGCGCATTCGAGCCGATGATTCTCGCGGCGTTGGTCCGCGCCAAACCCGGATCGTTCGTCGGACGGAACCAGGGATCAGCGGCGTTGCGCGTGACGAAGACCCGATTTTGCAGCGATTTGTCATACCGAACCAAGGCATCGGCGCTGGCTTGCGAGACGGTCAAGAGCAGCGTGGAATGTCGGATGGCGTGAAGAATGCCGGCTTGAAAAAAAGGTGCGCGAATGGACCTGCGCCAAGA
>CAYSYX010000479.1:0-6413 GCA_964435055.1 uncultured Polyangium sp.
CCGCGGCCTCCGGCGTGACAGGCCGGCGTTATAACCGACTTAACTACCACCCCAAGTTTACTTCGCTTGGGCTGCCTCTGATTTCCTGCCTTGCGGCGTTCCGTCATTGGCTCTTGCGACTGCCTTCTACTTCGACCCTTTACCGCTCGTCAAGATTTTTTTTCTTGTGGGCGGGACAGGGTTCGAACCTGCGGCCATCGGCTTGTAAGGCCGACGCTCTACCGCTGAGCTACCCGCCCTGTCGGAGAGGCCGCGGACTCTACAGGACGCTCAGCCCAGGTCAAGAACTTTTTTCAAAAAATTTCATCGGCCTGCATTTGCCCGCAAGTCGCACGTAAGGGCAGGGAACCACGCCCTTTCCACGCCCAGACCAACCAGATCTGCACTTCCAGCGCGAAATCAGACTAAAGTCCCGCCCCGTACACAGGTAAAACCGCGTCGCGGAAAAACGGAGATACACAAATGACGGAGCGGATCGGCATTCTGGCGGGGTGGGAAAAGTCCTTCCCCCAGGCGTTCATCGACAGGTGCAACAAAATCCCCGGCGTCTCGGCGGAGTTCGCAAAAATCGGAGGAACGCCGGAGCGCTTCGTTTCGCCCTACCGCGTGCTCATCGATCGCATCAGCCAAGAAGTAAAACACTACCGCTTCTACTTGAAAGCGGCCGCTCTCGGCGGTTCGTACGTGATCAACGATCCGTTCTGGTGGAGCGCCGACGACAAGTTCTTCGGTTACTCGCTCGCGTCGCGCATCGGCGTCGCCACGCCGCGCACCGTGATGCTCCCGCAAAAAGATTACATCCCCGCGATCGACAAAAATCGCAGCCTCCGAAACCTCGAGTTCCCCCTCAATTGGGAAGCGATCGTCGACTACGTGAAGTTCCCCGCGATCCTCAAACCGGCCGACGGTGGCGGTTGGCGTGACGTGACGGTCGTGCGCACACCAGGCGAACTTTTGCGCGCGTACGACGCTTCGAATCAGAACGTCATGACGCTGCAAGAGTTCATCGATTTCGATGACTACGTGCGCTGCATCTGCATTGGTCGCGAACGCGTGTTGACAATTCAATACGACCCCAAACAAATCGGTCCGACGGGTCTGCGCGGTCGCTACATCTTCCGCGACGAAGAACGTTGGCTCCCCAAAGATCAACACGAACGCGTCGTCAGCGATGTGCTCAAACTCAACCACGCGCTCGGCTACGACATGAACTCCGTCGAGTTCGCGATGCGCGATGGAATTCCGTACGCGATTGACTTTACAAACCCCGCGCCGGACATGGCCATCGAGCACCTCGGCGAACGCTTCTTCAACACCGTGACGGACTGGATGGTCGACTTCAGCGTCCGCGCTGCGAAGGATGGACGCACGATCCGTGATCGCTACACGTCGTGGCACAACATGGCGGGCGAGGTCGAACCGGTTCGTTGGGATCGCAAGGGATGACGCACGAGAAGGCTCCGAAGCACCCTTTCACGGTGGCGATCGACGAAGCTGTCGATCGCTACCATGACGTGCTCACTGCGTACGTTGCGCGAGGTGGTGAAGATCATCTCGCGCTCGTCGAGCGCATGGTGGCGCGCGGAGCCGTCTTTGCCGGACGTCCTTTGTGTACGTTTCTCCGGCCAAACTTCATCCTTCGCCCGCAATACATACAGCTCAGGCGCGCCGTCGAACACTTCCGCAGCGCCGTCATCAAGACGAAAGAGATCGTTCTGCGCGAACCCGAGCTGCTCGATTTGCTCGCCCTCACCGACGGCGAACGACGCTTGTACTCGTACAACCCCGCGTTCGAATCCGTCGGTGTCGTCACGCGTCTCGATTCGGTTCTTTCAGGCGCCGACATCTCGTTTGTCGAACTGAACGCCGAAGGTGCGTTCGGTCCAAGCTACGCCGATCGCCTCACGGAACTCTTCGAAGGCTTCCAACCGATGCGCGAGTTCATTCGCGGATCACCCGCGTCGCCCGTGTACAGCGGTAACTCGCTCGTCGGTGCGATCCTCGATGCGTGGCACGAGTTTGGAGGGACGCACGTTCCGAAAGTGGCGATCGTCGATTGGCAAGAGGTCGCGACACGAACCGAGTTCGACATGATCTGCGAACGCTTTCGTCGTCACGGCATCCCCGCACGGTTTGTCGATCCCCGCGAGCTCGAGTTCAAAGATGGACAGCTGTCGACTCGAGGCGAAGTGATCGACCTCGTGTATCGGCGTGTGCTGACGAGCGAGATCCTTGGACGCGAAGACGAAGTGAAGGCGCTCATCGAGGCGTACAAAGCGCGCGTCGTGTGCGTCGTGAACAGCTTCCGCGCCAAGCTGCTCGACAAGAAAGTTTTGTTCGCGCTCCTCTTCGATCCTCGCGTGACGGCATCGTTCACCGCGGAAGAATTGGAGAGCGTCAAACGCTGCATTCCGTGGACGCGTCGCGTGGTGGAAACGAAGACCGAAGGTCCCGACGGCGACGAGATCGATCTGATCCCGTGGGCGCGTGACAACCGACATCGATTGGTGCTCAAACCAAATGATGAACTCGGTGGTCGAGGTGTGGTGATCGGCGCGAGCGTCGAGAATGCGGTGTGGGAACGAGCGTTGCGGTTGGCGCTCGTTGATCCGTCGGTGCTTCAGTTGCGTGTGCAACTACCGACGGCGATGTTTCCCGAGGTTGGAGCTGCGGGCGAGTTGTACTTCTCGCGGCGGTACATTGAGTTCGATCCGATATTGTTTCGGGGCGAGCTGGGTGGATTGCTCGGGCGTTTGTCCGCGACGAATCTATGCAACGTGCACACCGGCGCGGGCACTGTGCCGACGTTCATCATCGAGCAAGGTTTTTCGTCCGCTTGAGGAAGCGGCGCTATCGTTTGATTCGCGTTGAGTTTGTCGAAAGGGAATGACACGCATGAGCACGACGGTTTCTGGACTTCTGGACGGTCAATTCACACTCGGCATCGAAGAAGAGTTTCAAATTGTTCATCCGGAAACGCGCGAGCTGCGTTCGTACGTGAGCAAGCTGCTCGAAGAAGGAGGGCAACAGTCCTTGCTTCGCGAGCGAGTTCGTCCGGAGATGCATCAGTCGGTTGTCGAAACGGGGACGGGGATTTGTCGGGACATACGACAAGCCCGCGCGGAGATTTGCGAGCTACGCGGCGAGTTGAACGGCTTGGCGAGCAAGCACGGCTTGCGCATCGTCGCGGCGGGAACGCATCCGTTCAGCGACTGGAAGAGCCAGGAGATCACCGACGGCGAACGCTACAAAGTCATCGTCGAAGACTTGCAGGACGTCGCTCGAGCGAACTTGATCTTCGGCCTGCATGTGCACGTCGGCATCAAGGACAAGGAAGTCGCGATCGCGCTCGCGAATCAGGTTCGTTACTTCTTGCCGCACGTCTTGGCGTTGTCGACGTCGAGTCCGTTTTGGCTGGGTCGCAAGACGGGTTTGAAGAGCATTCGCAGCGAGATCTTCAAGCGCTTCCCGCGTACGGGCATCCCGGGTCATTTCGACTCGTACCATCAGTTCCAGTCGTACGTGGACCTGCTCGTGAAGACGGGCTGCATCGACAACGCAAAGAAGATTTGGTGGGACGTCCGAGCGCATCCATTCTTCGACACGGTGGAGGTGCGCATCTGCGACATGTCGACGCGCATCGATGACACCGTCGCGCTCGCGGCGTTGATCCAAGCGATCATGGGCAAACTTTATTTGCTGTACCAACGAAATCTGGGCTTCCGCGAGTACGCGCGTGAGCTTGTCGAAGAGAACAAGTGGCGCGCGGTGCGGTACGGCATCGACGGCCAATTGATCGACTTTGGCAAACAGGCGCAGGTGCCGTTGCGCGGTTTGATCAGCGAGCTTTTGGACTTCGTGTCGGAAGCTGCGGACATCTTCAAGTCCCAGGACGAACTCGATCGCGTGCGCAAGATCCTCGTGGAAGGAACGAGCGCGGACAAACAGCTCCAGATCTACGAGAAGACGCAGAGTTATCAGGCGGTCGTGGATCACCTGATTTCGGAGACGATGCGCGGCGCGTAGGACGGTTTTGGGTCCGGGTTACGAAACGGCAAAAAGATGAACGATTCCAGGACCTTGATGCTTGCGACCGATGCCTCTCGAAACATGCCTCGCGCGGAGGATTTCAGTTCGGGGGGCTCGGTCTGTTACGGTGCACGTGTGGAGACGAAGAGGAGAAAATTGCTTCGGGCTGCGGCGCTTGCGTTCGTGGCGTTGGGTGGATCCGTAGGGACGGCGAGTTGCGCGTCGACGGAGTATCACGCGGAGCCACCGGGCGAGTCGGCGAAACCAACGGGCAACACGGTTCCTTCGGGAGCGATTGGTGTTTGCAAACGGCCGGACATGAAGCGTCCACCCGTGGTGAGCGAAGCGCTTTGGGAGAACACGCGGGTGTGCACGCCGCGAACTCCGCCCGAGCACATTCGGCTTGGTTATTCGGAGAAGGATGATCCCGAGGCGGACAAGCAGATCGAGACGATCTTGAACGGTCTGAAGGACGGGCAAAAAGAAGAAGGCGGCAACAGCTCGATGTTGTCGGTCGTGCGTGGAGTTCGTCAGCGCGCGGTGGACCTTCCAAACCTTCGCGATCGCGTTTCGCGTGATTCGACGGGCGGCGGGAGCTGCGACTTCAGCTACTTGCTCAACACGATGAGCAAGGCGCGAGAGAAGATCGAACACGATGCTTGTTCGGCGGAAGTCTACGACGCGAAGGAACGCAAGCAGGTTTGTCTCTTCGACACGTCGAAGCCCGAAGCGACGTGGTTGACGAGTGGCTGGGCGTGTTTGATGAACGTCCGCTCACTCGGCAGCGATCAGTCGTGTCATCGGTTGTGCGGATACGACGACTACTGCATGAAGCAGGTGAGTTGCGCGGGTGCGGACATCGATCTGTTGCTCTGCGCGATGGGCATTTGTTTGCCCCAGCAACGCGGCAACTACTGAAGCCGTTTTCCAATCCCAAGAGTCGATGACCTCAACGTAACGGCAGCGATCCAGCTGTCGAAGTTGCAGTTTTTCGTGCGCCAAGATCGCGACGATCGTCGGAGACGACGGGATGCGAGTCGTGTTATGTGGCGAAGGTAGGACGCCCAGGCACGAAAACCATGGCTGAAAATGCGATTCCGTCTCCTCGAGACGATGATGATGAAGATGTCCACTGGGCGCTTTCCACAGCGGTCACGTTGTGGGGGCGTGGCGAGCGTGCCGAAGCGCTGAAGTGGCTGAAACGAGCCGCGGAGCAAGCTTCGGATGCGGACAAGGACATTCGATCGCTCGAGCTGTTCAAAGCCGCTGCGGATCTTCAGCCGTTGGTTGCGGCCGGCGCGGCAGCTCAGCCGGCTGTGCCTGCACCGGCTCCTTCGGTCGCGCCGCCTGCGCACGCGCCTGCGGCTGCGCCGAGTCGCATGCCGCCGCCGCCGTTGCCGACAAACCGTCCGCCACCGCCCGGGGTTCGTCCTCCCCAACCTTCGTTGCCGCCGGCAACGCAAGCATCACCCGCGTTGACGCCTGCACCAGCATCTGCTGCGCCGATGCGCAGCGCGCCTCCGCCTGCGCCACGAGCGAGCGTGCGACCGGCGGCGCCTCCGCCCGGACAAACTCCACCACCTGCGTCGGTTGCGCCGCCTCCGCGCGTGCCGTCGATGCCGGGTGCGCCGCCGGCTGCGGCTTCGGCGCGAGCCACGACGCCGGCTACGCCTGCACCTCCGCCGGTTTCGATGCCGACGCGCAAGCGTTTGCCATCACGAACAGGTGCGCGGAAGAGCGTTGCGGGCGATCCGCTCGCGCGTACCGGGAAAAACCCCGTCGCGCCGGCCGGGGCTCCGCAAGGTGGGGCGACCAAAGCGGCCGGTGGTTCGGGGAAACGACCGAAAACGACGATCATCGATCAAGGCTGGGGCGACTTCACCCCAACGCCGGCGCCGCTGCCCGTTGTGCCTCCGCCGCCGGATGAAGAGATCACTGCGGCACGAAATCGCGCGGCGTTGATGGACATGCCGATCGATGACCTCGAAGGCGTGACGAACATTTTCACCGGTCGCGACATTGCGCGGCAGGTGGCTGCCGTACGCAATGCGGCTCCGGGATCGCAACAAACGCCTGTGCCTTCGCCCGTGACGATCACCGGAATGCCGGCGCCTTCTGCTGCGCAACATGCTCCCGCGCCTTCGGCGACCCCGCATGCTCCCGCGCCTGCGCCCGCGGTCGCTCATCCTCCGGCGGCTCAGCCCACGCATACACCCGCGCCGGCTTCGGTTCAGCCCCAGATGAGCCGCAACAAGGTTGGACCTGCAAGTGTTCGTCCTGCCGCACTCCCGGTTGGCATATCGCATCACGCGCCCGCCGCGCCCGCACCGCAAGCTCACGCGCCCGCACCGCAAGCTCACGCGCCTGCACCGCAAGCTCACGCG
>CAYSYX010000479.1:6423-7402 GCA_964435055.1 uncultured Polyangium sp.
GCCCGCACATACGCCTGCGCCTTCGCAGGTGCACACGCCGCAACCGGTTGCTTCGCAGCCTGCGGTTCACCCGCCGGCAGCTGCGCCCGCCGCAGCGCGAGTCGCGACAGTTTCGGCCATTCGCGTGGCGATCTTCGGACGGGAAGGGGATATGCGCGTTTTGGCGCTTGCGCCGAACTCGTCAGCCCCTGCAGGAACGGTAACCGCGTTGCTCGTGCCGACGTCGGATGCGGAAGCCGCTGCGCTCGCGAAGCTGTTTGGTCTCTGAACGCCTTTTCGGATGGAGGAACTAGTTATGACCGACGAACGCACACGCCCAATGAGAATTCGAATCACCGGCTTGCAGGAAGACCACCTCCAACCATTGGTTGAAGTCGAGCGCGTCTGTTCGGCCATGTACCACGACATTGGGTTCGATGCGGCGGAGGTCCCCCCACGCACGTTGGCTGATCTTGCGCATCTGCCGCGGCACCACGACGTTTACGTTGCCGAAGCGGATCACGTCACCGCGGGTTACGCGGCGTGGCGCGATGAGTCGCCGGGGGTCGCGTACATCGAAGAGCTGTCCGTGCATCCCGATTTTCAGCGGTTTGGCGTTGGGTCGAAGTTGCTCCAACGGATCGAAGAAAAAGCGCTCGACGCAAAATTGACGGATTTGATCGCCCGGAAGTTCGACAAAGCTACGTGGGCCACAGCGTTTTACGCGCACCATGGTTTTACGGAACTACGTGAAGGCGTAAGCACCCGCGGAACCAAATGGCTCGAGGAACGTTCGGGCGGAAGGCCGCTTACGCGTCCGGGCGAGACGCTGATCTGGAAGTCGCTGCGTGCGCAGCGTGTCGAGGATGAGCCGGAAGACGAGTGAGCTTGAGGCCGCGATCCGTGAATTGTGAGCAAGCGGGATTTGAGGCCGCGGTCCGTTGGATTGTGAGCAAGCGGGATTTGAGGCCGCGGTCCGTTGGATTGTGAGCAAGCGGGA
>CAYSYX010000480.1:0-7384 GCA_964435055.1 uncultured Polyangium sp.
AACCGCACCGAGTATTGCAATGGCCCTCTCGGCGTTATCCGCGAGGGTGGTTTTTCCGGCGCAACAGCCGCGAAAGGATCCATCCGACTCCCGCCGCAATGGTTGCTCCGAATGGAACCGAGGTCTCGCCTGCGTCACCAACGCGGCACCCAGCGCATCCACCACTGCTGGGAGGTGTCGCCGGCGGACTCGCCTGCGCGGCCCCCGACGACGATGACGACGATGACGACGACGATGACGACGATGACGACGACGACGATGACGACGACGATGACGACGATGACGACGATGACGATGAATTGGTTTCGCTTGA
This sequence comes from uncultured Polyangium sp., assembly GCA_964435055.1. GTDB lineage: Bacteria > Myxococcota_A > Polyangia > Polyangiales > Polyangiaceae > Polyangium. The sequence goes on from CAYSYX010000480.1 coordinate 314, forward strand.
CGAACCAGTTCCTTCCGGAACGGCGGCGACTTGAAAGATCGTCGGAGCGGCGATCAGCGGACCGCTGTCGATTTTCGTTTCCTTGTTATCTCGCGCAACCAGGGCTGCGAGATTCAATCCACCGCGTTTCGCAAAAGCGAGTTTTTGTGCCGCTTCCGTCTCTTTCGCCACGACGCCGGCGGGGGGACCTCCCCAAACGCCCCGCAGCGGCTTGGCGCAAGCCATCGGGCCGGTCCAGGCGTGACGAATCGCATAACGAGCTTGGAAGTTATTCCTGAAGCTTTGCGCCGCACCGCTTTCGAGTTTGCCATCTTCCCCCTTCAACTCGCGTCCTCCTTCGATGCCCGATGCTTCACGAAACACCAAGTCTTCACCCAGAACATCTTTGCCGTAACGCAGATGCAGCCGCGTCAAGACAAACGGGCCCACGCGCGGAGGTCGCGCAGCGGGCTTTGCCGACCCCGCAGCTTGGGGTGGTGGTGCGCTCAAAACGTCCCAGCCCAATGTCGCCAGGTCGTCCAAAACAAGCGTCGGACTGGTACAAGGATCGCACTTTCCCGCATCCCACGCATATTCGGTGATCACCGCTTTCGGATGTCGCGCCACCGTTCGATCGAAAAGCGCCGCGTAAAACGCCCCAAAGTCATTACGGACTTTGTCCTTCACGTCCAAATTCGTCGGAATGGCGACGTTGGGATAGTTGGCCGCTTCATAGCGCTTCGCGCGTGCCAGGATATGCACGATCAAATCCTGCGTGCCCGCCGAATTGACCAGACCCAACCGTACGGGCAAGGCAAATGTTTCACTGTCGTAATGAAAACGCAGAGGCGAAAGCTGCGCTTGCCCATTCTCGAATTTAACCTTCGACGAATCGACTTTCGCCACAAAAAACTTGGCTCCACTTTGGACATAGGGACGAAGCAAAGGCTCGACGCCGGTCGGCATCTTGTACTTTTCTTGCCTCAACCATCTGTCCAATCCCAAGGAATCTCGCGCGCTCAAAATCACGATGTCATATTCACCCACACGAAATTGAGCCTCGACCTTCACCCCGGTCGGCACGGCAGTGGAACGCTCAGGTTCGGACCGCATGGAGCTCGCAAGACGACTATGTCCCGAGGCCGCGTGGGCAATCTTGGCTTGCTCGCACGGATCCTGCTCCCAATATTCGACCAATCGCGGTGCCGCGAGTTTGTCCACTTTGTCGAAAATGGCCGGCGGAAGCGTCTTGACGTTTTCTTTTTGCAACACGACGGGCACGGGCACGATCATCGCGAAGTCTTCCGGCGGCCCCTGATAATTGTTCTGCATCGAAAGCACCGTCTTGGTGCCCTCGCGCATCATGACGACCATGGTCGCATTGTTGAAGAGTTTGGCATCGGATCCCCTTACCTTGGGGACAAAGGTGCACATCGAAGGAACGGTCGTGTTTGCGAAGGGATCAGGTGCACGCCGTGGGGAAGCGAAGGCGTGGGCAGCGGCGGAAGATACGAAGGGGCACACCTGCGCGTGCGGGTGTGGCGGTAGGATACGCGTGACGGCGCGGCATTACAAGGAGGGGTTGCCCAAGTGGTTGAAGGCGCATCATTTTGGGGTGGGGTGATAGACTCATCATGAACGCCCTTGGATGGCTGAACTACTCCGGCACGACGCATGCTTCTGCGTATTCCTGACAGGGATAGCAGTTGCCGGGAGCAACAGAGCTGCAAACGAGACCATCTGGGCATATTGCGCCGGACAACCAACCCAAATGCTCATGCGGGGTATCGATGCCTTGCGGTTGGCACTGCGGGGCGCAATAACCACGTCCCTCGGATGAGACCCACACGCAAGTTTGAGCGAATGTGATGCATGGAGGCATTGCGCAAGGCAATTCGAATAGCTGGCATGGGGTCTCAGCGTCGCACGACTCTGGTTCGTAACAACGGGCCACGCATTCTTCAACACTCTTGAATGGTACGTAGCTCTTGTAGAATTCGTCCCAGCTCTCGTAACCCGCTGCCTTGAGATCAGCAGGCGCAGGGTTGTTGTACTCCACGCACCGCCCAGATGTAGCATCAAAGAAGTATGGTCCGAGAAGTCCAAGGCTTATCGCCCACGGATCGCGGGGCGGCGGGTGCTTTGCGCACAACGGATCTCGCAGCGGCTTTGCATCTGGCTCGCATGCGACATCCAATCCAACGAATCCGCATAACGCGAGCAAGAGCGCGAAGTTCCGCTTAGATGAACATACTCGTGTACAAACGGGTGCATGTTCGCGCGTTCGGACGAACCGGTCTCGTGTCATTTCTTGATGAACGAAGCAACAGCCATGTGAGCAGCGGCGCACGATAGACCAGGATGAACTCTGGGGGAAAGGGGAAGTTGGTCACGGCCAACCGAAATTTCCAGCGCGTTCGTGTTCGGCCACCGGGACATAACTGCCTGGCAGCACATCCACCGTATTGGGGCTCGTTGTCTCGTGTCAGAATGCCCATGCGCGGCGCATATTTGTTGCAGTGGCTCTCACGTTGCGGCTAGGGTGCATGTGTGGATGTTGGGAGCGCCATGCCCAATCGAGCGGTTAGGAACGAGTATGGATATTACGCAGGAACGACAATTTGAAATCGATCTGCCGCCCAATGAAATCGGCATCCGCTTGAAAAAATGGGCGGCTTCCGCGGGGTTCGTGTGTAATACCGATACGCCTCAGCGATGGTCATTTGAACGTGGCAGCCAATTTACGGCGCTGTACACCTTCGATATCCGAAAACTACCAACGACAGTAAACGTAGCTTTGCTGGCGGGATCTCCAGCGAACTTGCATTGCACGTTTCGTGTTAGGTCACCATTGACCATTTCAACATCCGGTGATCCAAAGCGGGTCTCAGAGCAATTGGATATTCTGGTTGCTCACATAAAGGGCGCCTTGTAACGCATTGGGACGGCAATGAATAAATCGCCATTTCGTGCGCGAACCTAGCGGCTGACGGGCGAGGCATACCCCACCCGCAGCAGGCTGCAACGTTTGGCTGATCAAATCGAATGCCGAAGGTTTGTCGCGCCACCATGAACGGATTGTGCTTGCGTGATCTGGACCGGACGAACTAACAGGACCCAGTGCCGACCCGGACCGCATTCAAAGTGCAAGCGACTACCCTTGTCGCTGCGCTGCTCATCGCGGCGCCTGTCGTTGCCGACGAATTGCCTCCGAAAGACTTCGCTGCACTCGTCAAACAAGGCGACCAAGCTCGGACCGCGCGAAAGTGGTCGGATGCGCTCCGTGCGTACGCGGGAGCCCTCGAGCTACGCGACGATCCGCTTGTCGCGGGACGCATTGGACTCGTGTTCCTGGAGTTTCACGAATACGAAGCCGCGGCGTCAAGACTGTTTCACGCCATCGAGCGCGGAGCTGGTGCGAACGACGCTGAACGAACAAGGTTTTTCCAAGCGTTTCTCGTGGCGAAAAACCAAACGTGTCGTCTCGACGTGATCGTTGCGCAGAACGGGGTGAAGCTCGAACTCGACGGCGAAGAACAGTTTTCCGGGCGTCGAGAGTTTTGGGCGTTTGTCCTCAGCGGGAAGCACAAGCTGCGGGCGAGCCTCGATGGTTTCGAGGATGAAACCGTCGAGATCGATGCGCCCAAGGGCGGCCAGTTATCGATCAGGATCGAGTTGCGCCCGGTCAAACCCAAGGAAGAGCCTGCAAAAGAGCTGGATTCCGACACCCAACCCAAGGGAGACGACACGCGACGAGGTGCGGATGAACCCGCCGCCAAGTTCGTCGAACGCAACCATACGACCCCGACGAACCCATCACGGAAGAACGGTTCGTTTGTCTTGGGGCTCGGTTTGGGTTTCGTCTTCGAGGCAACGCCGACGCCGGCGATAGGTCCAAATGCGTTCATTGCGTGGCGTTCGCGCTCGTGGTGGGAAGTGGGCGTCGAAGGACGGGTTGCGTGGACGTTCGTGAAGGACGAACTCTCGCCGACCACGCAGTTTGTCACGTGGTCCGCGATGCTTGTGCCGTGTGGGCGATGGTGGAAGCGCCGGCTCTTGGGCTGTGGGCTTCTCGAACTTGACGGAGTTCAAAGAATAGGCACCACAAAAGGTGGACTTCTCCCAGGAGCTGGTATACGCGCCGGTCTGGAGTTTGAAACGCTTCCGTCGATGTCGCTTCAGATTTTCGGCGACGTAGTTGTGCATGAGGACGGGTTCCGTTGGGAGCTACCGAATCTAGCGATCTCTCGGACTGGTTCATTGATCAGCGGAGCACTGAGCCTGCGCGCTCTTTTCAAGCCGTAAGGGAATCGTATGCACGCCAAAGGTTTGTCAGCGACGAAGGCTCTGATCGGTATTAGCGGCGCGAGTCTCGCGTTCTTGACGTTCACTGCTTGCGGTGTGGACTATGAGTGGGGTCCGCACGTGCCTTCGTATGCTTGTGACGATATAACGTACAGCGACTACCACTCAAAACGCTGCGTGGATTGGCGGTGCTCGGTCGATGCAGGGCTCCCGGAAGACAATTGCCCCGACGCGGGTTCGTCGGAGGACGGAGGTTCGTCCGCGCGCTGCACCGGAACGTGTGTCAACAACGCCCCGATTGGTTTCAGCGCTCCACAGCCTGTGTACATCGGCCCGCCGAAGGCAAAGTACCTCTTCGGTTGTCCCCCTGAAGTAGGCGCATTCGCTGCGCCGAACCAGTACCACGATCTGCACGTACCGTCGCCGGGGTGTCCCACGTGCGTCTGCGGTTCGATCAAAGGGACGTGTTCGCCGCCGGAAAAAGTCACGCTGCGGCCAACCGTTTGTGGTGCGCAAGCGAGCGATACGTTCGACTTCTCGGGGCCGAGTGGCTGGGACGGTTCATGCACGAACTTCAACGCGATGCCCGCAGGTGCGCAGTGTCCCCCGGGTAGCGGCGTTGCGTGTGCGCAGTCGATCGATGCAGCAACGCTCGCCCCGCCCGTCGAAGCATGCGAACCGATCCCATTGCCGGTTCCGAAATTGACGAGCGACAAACCCTGGTGGACAAACACCGTGATGCCTTGCGTTTCAAACGCGTTGAATGGTGCATGCGATAATGCCGCCTCGGAAGCGTGTCTTCCTTCGTTACCACCCGGCGAACCCGAGTGGCGTTATTGCGTGCGACAAGCAGGGATCCACGAGTGCCCACAAGGCAACGGCGCAACGTTTGTCCACCAATACGTTGCTTATGACGGATTCATCGACACGCGCGCATGCACTGCGTGTGAGTGTGGCGCATCGGGTGGAAATTGTTACGGGACGTTGCGCACGTACGCGGACGATGCTTGCAGCACAAACGAAATCGTGTCGTACCCCGTTGGTTCGAACATGACAAACTGCCTCAACCTTGCGCCAACCGGTGATTCGTTTGGAAGCAAAGAACTTACCGACGTGACGTATATGCCGGGAGCATGCGAGCCCAAAGGTGGCGAACCGATCGGCGATGTCGTGCCGATCAAGTCGAAAATCGACGAAAACGGCAAAATAGTGGACACCGTCACGACATGGTGCTGCATGCCGCACGCTAAGTCGCAGTCCATGTAATTCTGAGTCTGACGGAGATTCGAAAGCGTTTCGCGACGTTTGGTCGAGCGCTTCGCTATTTCATGACTTCGACTGATTTGGTTACGCACGCGCCAAGGGGGCCATAACAAGAGTCAAATCCCAGAGCGGTGCAGTCGAATGTCATGATTACACCTGCGTTACAGACTTCGATAAAGTTGTCGACGCAGCTCGTCGATAACGTCCACCCATTGTAATCGCATTGAAAATCGGCGGCGCATTGTGGCCGTGAACCTCCAATGCACTTGAATCCTTCTCCAAGGGTAGCGCAATTGACCATGTGCTCCTGACCATTGACGCATGCACGGAGCACTGTGGAATCGACGCATTCGATGCCATTATGAAATTCCGCCAGGTCATCAGAGAAGTATTCTGCCGGTTTGCACTTGGGTCCTGCACCTACGCAAGTGGCAAAAGAAGCTTCAGCCGAGCACGCTAGGCCGTACGTCGAGCAACTGGGAACCAGCGCTCGAAAGAATGCGTCTTGCGGCCCATCATAATCACAATTGCGTGGTGCACCATCGTCCGTGCAGAAAGGCATTTCAGTATCATGATTGCATGCTTCACGCGGGATGACACATACTCCGTCCCGACAATCGAGTCCCAAACCGGAGCAGTTGGTCCAAACGTTACGAATATCGAAAGGGGGGAAATCCGTTCGCGCCATTGCGATGTCCCCGTAGCAGCCTTCCGCATATCGAGGGTCATCAGGTACGACCATGATTCCGAGGCATTCCAGGACCGCATCACAGCCGTTGGTCTTGCCTTTGAAGCAATTTACGCGATCAGCAATCGCTCGCTGATTCGAGCGCGCATAGATGGTTCTGTAGAGGCGGTCGATCCGCTCATTGATATTTGACGAGTCATAAGGAGTATTGCGCAAGCACGTTTCGACGAAAATCGCTGCCTTTGCCACCGCCTCCAGGTTTTTGGTCCCGGGTAGGTCAATTGGTTTGTCGCCGCCAAGTTCAGGGATAGGCAGGGGCTTCGGCTCCGGTATGCATATCCAATCCTGGTCCCTCGTCGGAAACATCGTGCGATCACGATTATCGTACGGTCCGTGCTCTCCAGCCGGACACGTCGGCGCTTCACATCCCGCATGCACCGCGACCACGACCCCCACGAGCGCCAATACCAAAATTCCTCGCACACGCATGAATACCTCCGAAGCCAAGCCCGCTATGCACGTCAATTTGCCCGATAAACGCTGAACTGCCAACCCGGCAGAAGATCGTCTCTCTGCGATTGGCAGCACAAGACCGAATATTTTCAGGTGTCGTCGGCGCATGCAGCTTCACTCTCCGAAGATCAGCGGCAGCTCGCAACGGCTTTGACACATGGCAGCCCAGCACATCGCTCGGACGTGTGCCGAAGTATCCTACCTATTTTGAGACCATCACGATTTGCTTTTGGGTTTTGCCGTTCTCGCTGACTATACGGTGTGCAGCCCAAGCCGCGAGCCCAGCAGCAAGTCAGCCCTCCAACTGTCCCAGCGATGACGCC
>CAYSYX010000481.1:0-7362 GCA_964435055.1 uncultured Polyangium sp.
GCCAGGCTTGATGGAAGCCAAAAACGGACATCACGGAGCGTAGGAGAGATGACATGAGAAAAATGCGGAAATGGCGGTGGAGCGCGACGGGTCTTGGTTCGACTTTGTCGGTAAGTGCGTGCGTGATGGGCGTTGCAGCATTGGGTTGTACCAAAGAAACGACGCCTTCGGTCGTTGAACCCGTCATTTTCGAGAACCCGCAGGAGCTTGCTCCGAATGCCAATGGTGTTTACGAGCTGAACTTTGCTCCGAGCGAAGTGCAATTTGAGGGAAAACGTTATTGCTTGCGCGTATACAATGGTTCTTTGCCCGGACCAACCATTCGTGTACCGGCGGGCAAGGATCGCAAAGTGCACGTGGACTTGCACAACAAATTCATGAAATCGGATTTTCGGCTGGTCGGCGGGGCGTTCAATACGTCGAAGTTGTCATGTCATGATTTCAACTTGACAAACCTTCATGCCCACGGCGCGCACGTGCAACCGAATCTTGCGTCCGCGGATGCAGCGGATCCGTGCATGGGCGACGGCTGCGCGGCCGATTCTCGTTATTACGCGGATGACGTGACGCATGATGTCGCAGTCGGTGAATCGGCGCGATATCGATGGGATTTCGACGAAGACGGTCCGCATCACGCGGGATTGCAATGGTATCACCCGCATATTCACGGTTCTACGGCCATTCAAGTGACCAACGGCGCCGCCGGGGCGCTGGTCATCGAAGGCGATATCGATCAGGTGCCGGGCATTGCCAAGGCCAAAGAGCGCATCATGATTTTGAGCCAGGTTCCGTTTTTCTCGGAGAAAGTTCAACCCTTGGCCGACGGGGAATCGTGTAATGAGAGCACGTTGACGGTCAATGATTTCGAGATCTCGGAAGAAGAGGCAAAACCGACGTTGGTCAATGGGAAGTTTCACCCGCACATCAAGACGTCTCCCAATCAAATCGAGCGTTTGCGTTTGATTTATGCGGGGACGCCGGATGAAATAGGCATGAAGCTCCATGTCGGCAAAGACGCTGATTGCAACGAATTCGATTTGACGCCGATCGAAGTTACCCAAATCGCGCGGGATGGTTTGACGTTGCCGCAGTTTTACAAGAGCGACACGATGTGGATTTCTCCCGGATATCGTATCGAATCCGTCGTGAAAATGCCTGCGGAAAAGCAGACTTTGTGCCTCGTCGGGCGACGCGTCAAGGATCCCGCGGGGTCGGTATTTGCGATTTTCGATGTCGATCCGGCCAATGGCGCGGCGACGGAGACGAATATGCCCGAGGAATCCGCGGTCGCGGCGACGGCGAAACCCACGACCTGGATGGGATTGGTCGACGGACAAATGCAGCAGGCGAGCTGCGAATCCGTGACGAAGATCCACCAAAAGGCTGTTTTGCTCGTGCCGACGCCGGGGGAAGAACCCATGCCCGGAAGCCACGACAGCCTTGGATCCTGCAATCCCGCGGACTTCATGACTCCTCCGGGGCCCAATGATCCGGTGTGTATTTGCCCGGCGCCGAATATCAGCTGCCGTTCGTTCGAGGATCGCCGATGGCGAAATTACCGCAGTGATCGGGTGATGGAGGTGGGAACGACCGAAAAATGGGAAATTCGCGCGTTTGACGGACATCCATTTCACATCCACACGAATCCGTTTTTGGTTTGTCCGAACAACTCGAACAAGGAACCCAATTTCGCCCATTGGCGTGATACCTTCTGGACGCAAATCGAAGACGGCCCGCGTCAATTGCTCACGCAATACAGCAAATTCACGGGAAAATTCGTTTTACATTGCCACAAGCTGAACCATGAAGACATGGGCATGATGGAGCTCGTCGAAATATGTCCGACGGGAGATACCGCGTGTTTATGTCAAGGAATGGATATGCAGGGCAATTGCATCAGCCAAGCGGATTGTCAGGCCGATGATCTGCAATGCCAATTCGCGAAAGCCGCGACCGATGCATATCCGGCTCCGCCGCTCCCGCCTCCGGCGTTTTGCGCGCCTTGAAATGGTAGAATCGTGATGCATGGGGCTTTGCCGGCGCTCGTTGATTGGGCGTCGGCGAAGTGCATGCGCGCGGCCGTGTTGCAACTTGGATACGATTCGGCTTGATTTTGGGGCACGTGTTCGGTAACGTGCGTCCACCATGAGCAAAGTCGTTGAATTCTATTTCGATTTCTCGTCCCCCTACAGCTACCTTGCGGCGACGCAGTTGCCGGAGCTGGCTCGGCGCACGGGCGCGAAAATCGAATATCGTCCGTTTGTCTTGGCAGCGGTATTCAAAGCGACGACGAATGATATGCCCGCCAAAGTTCCGGCCAAAGCGCAATACATGGCCAAAGACTTGGAACGTTGGGCGGAAGAGTATGGCGTGCGTTTCAAATTTTCGAGTCACTTTCCGGCAAATACCATCAAAGCCATGCGGATCGTGATCGTCGCTGAAGCGCACGGCGTTGCCGAAGCGGTAACCCTGGGGCTATTTCGCGCGATGTGGGCGGAGGATCGGGATTTGAATGATGCCGTGGTGCTCGGAGATATTGCGGAAAAAGCGGGGCTCGATCCGCAAGCGGCATTGGCGGCGATCGAAACGCAAGCGGTGAAAGACCGACTTCGTGCATATACGGATGCGGCGATTGCCAAAGGCGCATTCGGGGCTCCCGCCATGGTTGTCGGGGATGAACTTTTCTGGGGCAACGATCGCCTGCATTTCGTCGAAAAAGTGTTGAAGTCCTGATGGCGTGAGCGGGCGCTGATTTCAAATCAAAAGGGGGCGACGATGAATCCCATCCACGAGTCCGGGTTTGCGAGTTTGATGGTGTTGTTCATGGCGTCGATTCCCGGCGGTGTAGCGGCGCTCGTTGCTTTGATCTTATCGTGGAAACGGCCGAAAAGCGCGGTCGTTGCGGCCAATCTCGCCGTCTTGTTATCGTCGGCGGTATGTGCATTGGCCGCACTCATCACGATAAAACTGCACACACTGGTCGATTATTGGATCGATACCGGGGGATATGGTCCGGTCGACCAGGTGCGGGCTCAATATGGCGCCGAATGGCATGCATCCGCGCGGCTCACTGCCTGGGCCGGGTTGGTGTTGACGGCGTTGCCATTCGCGATTTCCGCGCTCGTGCACGGGCTCGCCGGGCGGCGGGAACCGACCCTTGAAAAGCCGACATCCGTTCTGATTTTCGCCGCGGTGACGATCTTCGGCTGCGTTTTGACGGCCATTTTTTGACGTTGTCCGCGCGCCGGACATGACGTGACGGAAGGCCCACGAACAAAGGAAAAAGTTATCATCCGGGGCCGGGGCGTGATACGTTGGAACCATGCGTTCCTCAAAAATTGTCTCATTCTTTGTCGTTGGCGCTTCATTGGCCGCACTTCCGATTGCTTGCAGCGGTCCGGAAAAACCTCCTGCCGGCAGTTCGAGCTCGGGGGGATTCATTGATCCATCCGAATACATCGTCGTGCCGAGGTCGTGTGTTTACGAATGTCCTCATGAAGCGGCGTGTGCCGAATTGACGTCCAATTACGCGTGTCCTTCGATGGGCGGTTGGAATGCGATTGGTCATGAAGACACGTGCGAAGCGTGGGATGAGAAATATCCGGCGGCGGCGGCGGGTAAATGCACCGTGACGGATCCGACCGGGGAAGCGGCGAAATATGCCGGAACGGATCCTGATGATCCGCTCGTCAAGATCATGCCCGGCGGACGTCGACAGAAGCCATTTGGAAAATCTTGGGCGTTTCGCGAGCCGGATCTTTATGCCGGAATGACGTCCAATTTGATTGCGATTCCCGGAACGTCGTTTGTCGTCACGGTCGACACGGGGTACGGCGATCACGCTTTGCGCCTTGTCGATACGGCAAAAATGGGTCAGGGCAATCCGGTCGTTTCGCTCCTCAAGTATCCCAATCCGAAAACGTTGAATTGGGGGATGGTGTTTGCATCGCCAAACCGGTTGTATGTCCCCACGGCTGATGGCCAAGTCCTTGCGGTGACGGTCGATACGGTGGCGGGGACGCTGACGCAAACCGATACGTTGGCGGTGAATTTGCCGCCGAGTACCAATTCGCAAGGAAAACCCGTCGGTTGGTATACGTCGGGCGTGGCGGTATCTCCCGATGGAAAACGCCTCGTGGTCGCTCCGGTGTGGGAAAAATCGTTGCTCGTATACGATATCGATCCGGCGAGCGCCAATTATGGGACGAAGCTCGGGCAAGTGTCGCTTGGGGAAAATGAAACGTTTGGCGTGTACATCGATCCGGCGGACGTCACGGGCCAGCGCGCGTATGTGTCTCAATGGGCGGATGGGTTTGTCGCAGAAATTGATTTGACGGATCCCACCGCGCCGAAGAAAGCGCGTAAATTCACGACGGGCAAGGATCCCGAGGGCATTGCGTTCCTGGATGCGCGTTGGATGGTCGTGGCGGATGATTTGGGCGATAGTTTGTCCGTCGTGGATCGCATGTCGGGGACGGTGACGACGATGCCCATTGCGACCGAGGGGGCGGCTCACGGGCATGAGCCTTCGATGTTGGCGTACGACGCTGCATCGAAACGGCTGTACGTGACATTGGCGGCGATGGGGGCGATTTCCGCTTATGCCGTGGATACGACGAAATCGCCGCCGTCGTTTACCTTGGAAGGGAGTTTGCCTACGCAATGGTGGCCGAGCGGCGTTGCTGTTTTACCGGATGGAACCGTTGCGGTATCCAGCTTGCGGGGCGAAGGTCGTGGAGCATTGGATACGCCTTATTCGATCGAAACAGGATCGGATGGCGACGCCTATATCGGCACGCACGGCGGCATTCAGGTGTTTTCAAAGCCGGCCATGGCGGAGCTTGCGGCGGGCGCTCAAGATGTGCGGATGAGCAATGCTGTCGGGGAATTGCCGGGAGCGCCGAAGGTCGATTGTCCGGCGGGCGTGATGGACTTTCCCGTTCCTCCGACGAATACGAATGGTCCGTCGCCGGTCATCGATCACATTTTCGTGATTGTCAGGGAAAACAAGTCCTTCGACGCGGTTTTCGGGGATATGGCCAACGTGAAGGGCAAACCCGAATTGACGCTGAAAGCAAAGACCGCGGATATGGACAGCGTGTGGCAAAACCTGCGGACGCTGGCGCGAACATTCACGTATTCGGACAATTTCCACACGGCGGCGGAAATATCGAGCCTTGGGCACGTGTGGACGACGTACGGTCGCAGCAATGAATACAATGAACGCACGTGGGCCATGGCTTCGTATGGGCGCAGTGCGCGTCCGGGCGACGTTCAAAATGGCGGTGTGGTGGACGTCGGCCGTCCCGAGGAAGGGTCGATGTTCGATTGGCTGGGGAAAGCCGGCATTTTGTATGATATTCTTGGGGAAGGCGTCGGCGCTCCGACGGTGTACGTGGATGGGCATCCGCCGAATGATTTGAGATATCCCGGCGGGTTCATTCAGAACATCACGTATCCGGATATCGAAAAAGGTTGTTATGCGGCGTCGCGCGTACGAGTTCGTTGTGATTTGGGTCAAGTGACGTATTTGACGCTGCCCAACGATCACACGATTGGTTTGTCGCCGTCGAATCCCGATCCCGAAACGATGTGCGCCGTCAATGATGAAGCCACGGGGCTCGTGGTCTCGGCCATTTCCAAGAGTCCGCTTTGGAAACGATCGCTCATTATGATCACGGAAGACGATCCGGCGCAAGGCGGCGATCACGTCGACGCTCATCGAACGGTGTTTGTCGTTATTTCACCGTGGGTTCGTCGAGGTTATGTCAGTCATACGAACAGCGACGTTTCGACCATGCACAAAATCGTGGCGCACGTATTGGGTTTGCCTTATCCAAACGTGCAAGTGGAAAACGCCGCCTTGCCTTATGACATGTTCACATCGACACCCGATTACACTCCATTCGAGTATCTGCCGCGTTCCTGGGCGGCGGCTTGCGGCGACAAAGCCACGAAAGTCGAGCAGGAGCTCACGAAGCAATGGGATCTCGGCGACGTCGATCAGTCGCCGGGATTGGATCAACAAGTCATGCGTTGGATGCGCGGGCGGCAATTGAACGAAATGCCGAAAGAGCCCGTAAAGAATGTGCGAAGGATCGACGACGACGATTGAAACGTTCTTCGCGTCCTTGCGTTGCGCAGCCCGCGCCCGCATTTTTCGAAGTCATTCCTCGAAATCGTCTCCCGTTTTCCTCACCCGCCCACGACTTCGGCACGCCGCACAGACGATTGCGTGATTCGCGCACGCATCGAAGGTTGTCTTGACGAATCTGCGTGACTCGCGCAAAATCGCGCAATGAGTTCGTCGAAGCAACTTTGTGTTTGACCCATGGGAAAACTCGATCCATGCGCGGGAGCCTTGAAGCGCGCGTATCATGGGTTTGGGGAGGTGCGCAAGAGGGTTCGACAAATAAAACCGCGCAACGGACAAACAAAATCGCGCACGTGAAGAACGTTTGTCCATGGAATCCAGGGGAAACTCTGCGGACAAACAATGCGCTTGCGATGACGTCGGGGCGTGTGCAAACCTTTGGCCATCATGAAATTGGGCGACATGCTGGGTGGCCGTTACAAACTCGAGCAACTGATCGGCAAAGGAGGCATGGGGGAAGTCTGGGCCGCCGATGATTTGCACGACGGTCGTCGTGTCGCGATCAAAGTCGTCCTTCCTCAAAACGAAGAGGCGCAAACGTGGGAAATGCGGCAGCGCCTTTGGCGGGAGGCCGGCGCGTGTTCAAAACTCGCGCACCCCAACATCATTCAAGTCTACGACGTCGGTCGGACAGACGATGGCGATCCGTACCTCGTCCTCGAGTTGCTCGAAGGGCAGCCGTTGGGTGATTTGCTCAAGCAGAGAAGAAGGCTGGAGCCGAAACTTGCGGCGCGCATAGCGGCGGACATTGCGAGTGGTTTGGCCGAGGCGCATGCGGCGAAGGTCGTGCATCGGGACTTGAAGCCGGCAAATATCTTTTTGCATCGCGAACCAGGCATGTCCGAGGACGAGTTTGTCACGAAGATCCTCGACTTCGGGGTGTGTTTGGATCCTGAATCGATGGATACGGCGCGGACCAAATTGGGTGTTGCCGTGGGTTCACCCGCGTACATGAGTCCCGAGCAAGTGGCGGCGAAGGGCGGCATCGATTATCGCGCTGACATCTGGGCGCTCGGCGTGATGCTGTATGAAATGGTCACGGGCATGCGTCCGTTCACCGGAACGGTGCAAAACGTGATGGTGCAGATTGCGCTCGTTCCGGTGCCTGCGCCGTCGAGCAAAGTGCGCGATGTGCCGGCGGACTTGGACGCGATCGTGGCGCGCTGCACGCAGATCAAGAAGGAGCAGCGTTATGCTGAAAGTTCGGA
>CAYSYX010000482.1:0-7361 GCA_964435055.1 uncultured Polyangium sp.
TCCTTCTTCCGGGCCAGGGCCTCCGCTTCGTCCAGCAATCGATTCACCTCGGCGGGGGTTGCGGCGGGTTTGTCAAGAGTGACCATTGTTTCCAGCGCAGCTTTCGCCGCCTGTTTGGCCGAATCGCCGGCCTCGCGCGTCGCTTGAATTCGTTCCGCGAGTTCGCGAACTTTGGTTTCATACCCGAGTTCGGTGAGAGCCCCCAGCTCATCGACCCACGATTGCGGCGCTGTCTCGGGACATAGCTGATTGGCCGCGTTGATCGTGCGCAGCGTGCGCCGAAGTTTGCCTTGCCGAACCAAATCGGGAACGTAACCTCGAAGCGTCGATGCTTGCACGCAAACACTCGACATGGGCGGTGGTGCCGACTCGCGAGGTCTTGGGGTTGGCGTTGGTTTGGCGGGGGGCGCGGAACAAGCGCACACCAGGGCCGTCGCCGAGAAGAAACCGACCGATGAAACGAACCTGCGCGGGGTTTGTCGCATGGCCGGGAGCTTACGCAAACTCTGCGTCGAAAGAAACAAAGATTTGCGCGAGCGGTCCAAGGTTTGTCGGGCGGCAGCATCTGCCGGGGGACTTGGGGCCATGAGCGCCAAATCAAACCCATTGAACTGACATCCGCGGCCCTGCGCTACACGATAAAAAGTCCTCCGCTGTCCCGTCAATCGAATTGAGCCTCATGCTCCCAAGCGGCACCGACCGGATCGGATTCTTTCTACGCGCACCAGAGGCGAATGCACCCGTTGCTCGTGACACGCAAAGCGTGCGCCGGATTCGAGGCCGATCGTGCTGCAAAGCCTGCATTTACCGACGGCGCGCATGTTGCATTCGCGCATGGCGATGAAACATCTACAAACTCGCCATGGGGGCATGGGTATTCGTCTCGCGCTCGCGACAGCGCTTATGTTGACCGCTGCCGGTTGTGGGGCGATGGACGAAAACGTCGAACACGATTCTCTTGCCGTGGAAACACCACGACAACCCGCAAGCAAGACGCCCTCCGCAATGCCGAAGGAATTGCCGCCGGCATACGCGGCGACTGTCGAGCGTGATGCCTTGCAGGCGTATGGTGCGAGTATGCCTCGAGTCGTCGATGGTGCGTCGGTGAAATCTCCGTCGTCCGCCGATGCGCTGGCTTGGGCACAGCAGGCAAGACTCGTCGGCGACTCGTTCGCCCATGGTTTCGGTGTATCGGTTTCATTATCGGGAAATACGGCGCTCATCGGGACTTCGGACGGCGCATACGTTTTCGTGTGGAGTGGCGCCAAGTGGGAGCAGCAAGCGCTCCTCGTGGCCGATGACTCGGCGCCGGCTGATTTCTTTGGCAATGCCGTGGCGTTATCGGGAGATACGGCACTCATCGGGGCGTATGCCGATGACGACCTGGGAGAAGACTCGGGCTCGGCCTATATTTTCGTGCGTAATGGAACCACGTGGACACAACAAGCGAAACTGCTTCCGAAGGTCGGACTCATCACCGGTCGTTTTGGATTTTCGGTAGCGCTCTCGGGAGAGACCGCGCTCGTGGGAGCGCTCGGCGATGCCGACTTCTATGCCGTGGGAGCGGCTTACGTTTACGTGCGCAATGGAACGACGTGGACCGAGCAAGCGAAGCTCCAGCCGAGTATTTTGCTCGAAGAGGGCTGGTTTGGCTGGCCGGTGGCCATCGATGGCGACCGGGCGATCGTGGCCGACTTCTGGGACAACGTGAATGGCAAACAATCGGGCGCGGCGTATGTTTTCGCGCGTAATGGAACCACGTGGTTCGAAGAAGCGAAACTCCTCGCGGGCGATGGCGCTCCCATTGACAATTTTGGTTCCGCGGTGGCGATTTCGGGTACGACGGCGGTCGTGGGAGCCCGCTATGACGATAACAACGCGGGATCAGCTTATGTCTTCACTCGCGCGGGCGGCACGTGGACGCAGCAAGCCAAGCTCCAGGCCAGTGACGGGACTGCGGACGCTCAGCTTGGCTCTGCGGTGGCTTTGAACGGCGATCGAATCATTGTGGGGGCTCCGGGCGCCGCGTTGAGCTCTCCGATGGACGGCGCGGCGTACCTTTTCGCGCGTAATGGTAGCACGTGGACGGCGGAATCGAAGGTCGTGCCCATGGGTGGCGGGGGACAGTCGTTTTTCGGCGCGTCGGTGTCGTTGTCGGCGGACGCGGCGCTCGTTGGAGCGCCACAAGAAGACGCAGCCTATGTCGGAATGCTGGGACAGGCCAACGGTGATCCGTGCGATTTGCCGACCGAATGCGCATCGAGAATTTGCACGGCCGGCATTTGCGGAAACCCCAATGGAACTGCGTGCACAGGCGACGTTGAATGCAGAAGCGGTTTCTGTGCCGACGGAGTTTGCTGCAATTCGGCGTGCGGCAATGGAAGCCCGGATGACTGTGAGGCGTGTTCGGTCGCTCGAGGCGCTGCCGAGGACGGAATCTGCGCGGTGCTCAGCGCAAGTACGGTTTGTCGAAGCCCCGTGGGTCTCTGTGATGCGCCCGAAGTTTGCGATGGGGTGACCACGATATGCCCCGAAGATGTGATTTTCACCGCGGGTACGGAGTGCCGTCCGGCGCCCGGCGTGTGCGACATCCCGGAAAGGTGCGACGGCGTATCGAGAGATTGTCCGGTCGATGAATTCGTCCCCGACAATACGCTTTGCGGCACCCCCGAAGGGATATGTCCCGGAGTGGTTTCTCCCGATGGTACTGGGTGTGGCGAATGTTATGCCGGAACGTGCGAACCATATTATGATCATTTCGGCGATGGTTTTTTCGGAGATCGTTTTGACTGCAGATGCCGCATGCCCAGCTCAACCTCGACCAACGATGCGTTTGCCCCGCTCGGTTTGCTGGGCCTCAGCTTGGCCTTGGCACTGCGCCGACGTTCGCGGTAGCCTCGAAATGCACGCGAAGGCGGCACGTTCGACGGGAACGGGGCTCATCGGCTGACCATGCCAAACTCAATTCGAGTATGGTAAGGAAAAACCATGCGGCAATCGGGGGCGGGTGACGGTGGAGCTTCGGGCCGATTTTCCCGCAATGGTTACCTCGGCCCGACCTTGGATGCGGGATACCCGACACGAAGCGTGTGCACGCTATGCGCCGTTCGTTTGCCTTGTGGATCCCAGCGTCGTTCACTTCCCTAACTTGTCGAAACGCCGGCCACAAATGTTACGATTCGTAACATTTGTAACGGGAATTTGTGACAAGAGAATGACGCGTGAGACCTAACTTCTCACTTGCCAGAGACACCGCACCGGCTGTATGTCTGTAACGTATAGCTTTCCACCTGAGGCGGAGATGAACCAGAAGTACGAGATTGAAGGCATCGACATTGAGTGGCGCAAGAACGAGGGGCTCTGCCTGTGGGCGGGCGCACCGGTCATGACGGCGTGGATCGAGAGCACGATGGCGGGGTTTTTGGCCACCATCGAGCGGATGGTGGGAACCGAGCGGTTCATGTTGGGGATGCAACAAGGCGGACGGGACAGCATCGATGGTGATTGGGCGGTCATTTCGGCGGCGCCCACGTTCGAGGAAGGGTTTGTCGCATTGTC
Organism: uncultured Polyangium sp.; assembly: GCA_964435055.1. Classification (GTDB taxonomy): domain Bacteria; phylum Myxococcota_A; class Polyangia; order Polyangiales; family Polyangiaceae; genus Polyangium. Next base: position 3,559 of record CAYSYX010000482.1, read on the forward strand.
AAACATTGCCGCGGCTGCGGGTTGGGGCCGATGGGAACTCGTTTCGGTGGACAAGGCGGCGCTCGAAGCGCGCGTAAGGATTTACAACAACTGGGAAGCAATCGCTCAACGTGCATTGGGCGTTTCTTGGGGCAGCAATTTTGTAGCGAGGTTTCCAATTGTTGGGCGGAACAAGTCGCCCATACAACCAAAGATGATCCCTGCGACGAATTCGTCATTCGTCCCTCGACGACCAGTCTCGAGCAGCGGCTCGGCGAGCTCTTTACGACGGACAATGCCACCAAGATGGACTTGGCGCGAGCGCTCGAGGCTGTACGTCGTGAAATGGACGAGCGGTCGAAGACGGAGCTCGAGTTACGTGAAAAACTCGAATTGATTGCGCGGCAAGACGAAGCGATTCGGGCTTTGTCGACGCCCATTATCGAAGTATGGGAAGGCGTGCTCACGTTACCGCTGTTTGGCGTACTCGATAGCCAACGAGCAGCCGAAACGATGCAACGACTTCTGCATGCAGTCACCGAAAAGTCCGCGACGCATGCGATTATCGATTTGACCGGCGTGGAAGTCGTCGATACGTCAACGGCGGATCACATTGGAAAACTGGCCAAAGCGGCGGCGCTGATTGGAGCGCAATGCATCATTACGGGCATCCGGCCTGCGGTGGCGCAAACGATGGTCAATATCGGGATCGATCTGTCGAGCATCATTACGCTGTCCACGCTTCGCGACGCGCTACGTCATTGCATGCGCCCTTCAAATCCCGCGGCGACCAGGTCGGCCTCGCGCAAATAGCGCGTTCATCTCCCAAACGACTTCGCCGTGGAATGAGCGTCGCGCGATAGGCTGCGCAGGGGCTTGGGTTCGTGTGGCGCATCGGAGTGGCGGCGTGATCGCGTTGCACGTTCCAAGTGCACATCAAAACGCCGAGCTGTCTACCTCCGCTCGCAACGCGGGTAAAGAAAATTGCGCGGGGTTTTGCCGGAACGTCGTACCAGTTCGACGAACGGTTTACGCCGACGGTTGGTCGCAATGATACGATGGGCGATGGAATCGAATGGTGTGGCGAGGTGGAGTTGACGGCCATCCCATGTTGTGCCGCAAGCTTGACATTGTGGTTGGTTCGCGTAAAAGTCGCCGTCGTGCACTCGAGGTACGCGTGAAGAAGTTCATTCCCGGCATTGGTGAGTCCGACTTTCGTCAGTTTCGCGAAGCGGGATACGGCTACGTGGACAAGACGAAACTCGTCGGCGACCTGCTCGAGGATTCCAGCAAGATTCTGCTTTTTCCGCGTCCCCGGCGGTTTGGCAAGACATTCAACCTGTCGATGCTCGCGTACTTTTTGCGCCGGACCGACGAAGACCTGTCGCCTTTGTTCGAGGGCCTCGAGGTTACGCGTAATCCGCAGGCGATGGCGCATTTCCAGAAGTACCCGGTCGTCTTCGTGACCTTCAAGGACGTTAAAGCAAACTCGTTCGCGGCAGCGATGACGGGCATACGGGAGCAAGTGATCGCGGCATTTGACGAGTACCGTCACCTGCTCGACGGAGGCGAGCTCGATCCCACCAGCGCGAGTCAATTCCAGCGTATCTTGTCGGGCCAAGCGTCCGATGACGAACTTCAATATTCGTTCCAGTGGTTATCAAAGGCCCTCTACAAGCATTACGGGCAGCGCGTGGTGATTCTGATCGACGAATACGACACGCCGGTGCAATCGGGTTACACGGGGGGGTTTTTCGACGAAGTGGTCGGTTTTTTCCGGAACTTTTTCTCCGCCGCGTTGAAGGACAACAAAGCCTTGTTCAAAGGCGTGATGACCGGGGTTTTGCGGGTCTCGAAAGAGAATATGTTTTCGGGGTTGAACCATATCATGGTTCATTCGATCATCGACAAACCCTACAATACCGCCTTCGGGTTTACCGACGAAGAAGTGGCGGCCATTATCGAACCCGAACGATTGGATGAAGTCCGGTCGTGGTACAATGGATACCTTTTTGGCGGGCGGGTCATCTACAATCCGTGGTCGATTTTGCATTACATCCGCGAAGGATTGCTCAAACCGTATTGGGTGAACTCGGGGTCGAGCGACCTCATTGAAACGTTGGCGCTGAAGCGGGGCCTCGGATTGTCACAGAAGTCGGAGGCACTTTTGACGGGTGGAACGATCGACATCGCGATCGATTCGGACATCGTGCTGCGCGACATCGACAAGAATCCCGATGCGTTTTGGAACTTCTTGTTGTTTTCGGGGTATTTGAAGACCGTCGACATTCAGCTCGTCATGGGCCGCTACTTCGCGAAACTCGCGATTCCGAACCTGGAAGTGCAGATCGTTTACGAGAGCATGTTTCGCAATTGGCTCCTCAGGGCCGATCCCGAGTCGGATTACACGCGGGCGTTGGTGAAAGCATTGTTTTGCGGGGATGCCTCGACGGTGCAAAAGACGCTGCGGCATATCTTGCTCACGGCCATGTCGTATTACGACGCGGGGGGAGACGAGCCGGAGAAGCTGTACCACGGATTCATTTTGGGGTTGCTCGTGCATTTGGAAAAAACGTACGAGGTCCGATCGAATCGTGAATCCGGGTTTGGGCGCGCCGATATGCTGATGCGTCCGAAGACGCCCGGACAACCGGGGGTCGTCATTGAATTCAAAACGCTCGATGAAGACGAAGTGGTCGATGCGGTGCTGAAGGATGCAGCGAAGCAAGTGCGCGCTCGCCGGTATGCGGCGGAATTGCTCGCGGCGGGGGCGGCGCCGGTGCACGAATACGTGATTGTTTTCGACGGAAAAAAGACGTGGGTGAAGCTCGTGGATGATGCGCTGGCGGCTGCGACGTAACGCCGGCGGGGGCGCTCGCCGAGGTAAACGTTCAAAGACCGCGACAAACGCCTTCAGGTGGTCGAAGACAAACGCTCGGCGCTACGAACATCTGCTGCATCGAAGTCATTCCATGAAGAAGCCTTCTTCTCGAAACTTCTCGTCAAACATCCTGATATCGCACAGGCACATCGTCGAGCCGAGCGGTGCCGGAAATTCGAACGCGATCGACATCGACAACGACCGCATCGATCGTATTGATGACCCAGCCTGGTTTTGCATTGGGAGGTCCGTCGCCAAGCCATTCGAGAAGCAGGTCATGGGCAAAATTGCGCACGAAAAGTGGCGCCAGATCGAGAGCGGTTTTCTCGTCCATGACGGCAGGCAGTCCACGGACGCGCAGGGCAGCCTCGAGCTCGCCATCATCCTCGGGGAATTTTTTTGCATCCTCAACGATTTCCGGCAATTCGCGAGCGAGGACATCGCGCCAGAATCGGTGCGGAAGCTCGACGGAATACGGCACTTCGCGAATACCAAGGGTACGCCAATGCTGCCCGAAATTCATTGATCGCACACTCAGCGATTGTGCCGAAACAACGCTGCCATCCGCAATGCAGGCACACGTCGTTGCCTCGGGATATTTCCTCCTGCAATCGTCGCCGAATACCCTGCTCGAGCCGACCTCTTCCATGAGGAACACGTATCAACAACGCAGACGAAACACAAGGAAACGACTTCTCACGTTCCACCGTTTTGTTGACAATTCCACCGTGGCCCGTGGAATCCTCTGTTCCCCACAAGCATTGCAAATCCCATGAGATACGCAAGGCGATGGGCCCGGGTGGATCTACCGGCATCGAGCTTCGGTGATGAATGCGCACGAAATTCGAGTATGGGGAGGAAAAACCATGGCGACGACGAAGACCCCGTGCAGCGTTTGTCCTCAATGTGGACACCACTGCAAGCGTTGGAGCGGAACAGCGAG
>CAYSYX010000483.1:0-7345 GCA_964435055.1 uncultured Polyangium sp.
ATGCACGGGTATCCGGGCGTGAATTGGCGCGACAGCGTCAATCACGGGGCGGACGCGATAGTGATCAGCGGTTACGCGCCATCTTATTGGGGCGATGTTTCGACGGCGACGACGCTGGTCAAGTTTTCTTTTGCCAGTGCCGATGATTTCCTGGGTAGTGATGTAAGCTCGGCCGTGCTGCACCTCTACGGGGTCGATGGCTGGGGCATCAATGGTGGCTGCCGCGTGATCAATCGGCTCACGGAGGATTGGACGAGCAGCGGTGCGACGTGGCTCGTGCGAGACGGGGCGAATCCCTGGACGACGCTTGGCGGGACATTCGCGAGCGAAGGTCGCGCGCAATCGGCCACAGGCAGCGGTGCGGTCGACATCGATGTGACCGCGATTGTGCAGGCATGGGCCGGAGGGCGGCCGAATTACGGCATTGCCGTGAACAATGGTTGTGGATGGTCGGGCGGCTACAATTGGCAGAAGGCAACGGCGTCTCCGGTGTTGGAGGTGCGGTATATGCCGGTGCGCTGAATCGCCGACGACTGCGCCCCAGAGGGAATTGCCGGCTGGTCCCTTGAATTGCACGCATTCGAACGACTGCGCCACCCGTACCCCCAAGAGCTCAGGTAAAAACCTGGTCATGCGCCATGTCCCCCAATGCATGCGAATGCACCAGTCCGGGAACAGCACAAAAGCGAATCGCAAAATGGCACCCTTGTTTGAGCGTGGCGATATGATGACGGAATGAAATCCATTCTGCGCACACGAAACCTAGGATTGTCCGGACTGCTTTTCACCCTGTCCGCAGCCGCGTACGGCTCGACCATGCCCGGGTGTAATGCCACATCAACCGAGCCGAATCTCCCGGCGGATCAAGACGAAACGTTGTCGTCCGCAGGGACAAACACGATGCCCGATGACGGCCTGGAGACGTCGCTGCGGAGCGCGTTTCCAGACCACGCTTGGGCCGTGCTCGATAACGGAGCGAATTTTGCGCCGCACCCGTCGGGATATTGGCATCGCTGGGGAGCGCCGCAAAATGACCACACGGATTCTCCCACGGTGGGCACGTTCGGCGCATTGGATGTGTTTCTCCCGAAAAACGGAACGGATGCCATTCGGTTGCTGCGCGCCGATGGGTTTGAAATACGCGTGCGCGAATGGGGAACCGAAGGACAAGCTCGTTCGGTGGCTCGGACCGTCGCCTATCCGCGAGCATCCGGAACGTCCTATTGGACGGCAACGCCGGCAGGCGCCGAGGAATGGTTGCATCTGCCCGCCGAAGAGGTTCGAAGTGACGCACCATTGGCCCTGTGGGAAATCGAAGGGGGAACGTTGAAAGTCATGGAGGACGGCGAACGAGCGGCCGTCATCGATGATCATGGGGTCGCCCGGATTTGGATTACCGCGCAGACGGCGTTGACAGCGGCCGGTGAATCGCTGAAAACATCTTTCGAGGCGGAAGGAAATCGTTTGTCATTGTATGTGGACACCGACCACGAAGAGGTCTTGGTGGATCCTTTGTGGACAACCGTCGCCCCGATGTCCACAATCCGCTACTTCGCTCCATTGGTTGGTTTGCCCAATGGAAAAGCGCTCGTCGTTGCCGGATATTCGAATACGTGGATCTCGGCGTCGGAAGTCTACAATCCGGTCACGAATATGTGGTCGTCCGCAGGGACTGCGTATGCGAGCGCCGGTCATCAAGCGGTATTGCTCAACAACGGACGTGTTCTCGCGGCCGGTGGCTACAATGGGTCATTGTGTTTGACAGCAGCGATGATTTACGACCCAAACTCCAATACATGGGCCAGTGCCGCAGCCATGGCCGTCGCTCGCTGCAATCCGCGCGCGACGCTTTTGGCGGACGGACGCGTCTTGGTGACCGGTGGAAATACGTTTAATGGCACGGCGATTTCCACGGCCGAGCTTTACAATCCGGCGACGAACACTTGGTCCACAATCGCCCCGATGAGCACGGGCCGGACAAACCACGCCCTCGTCACGCTCAATGATGGCCGCATCCTGGCCTCGGGCGGTATTGGCGCGGAAACCACTGCCGAAATCTACGACCCCGCAACGAATACATGGTCGAGCGTCGGGCCGATGAACTGGGGTCGGTCGAGACACACCATGACGCTGCTCCTCGACGGCCGCGTCCTGGTCGCCGGTGGAACGCCCAACAACAGCGACCCGATATCGACCGCCGAAATCTATTCGCCCCCGACAAACACCTGGACGATCCTTCCCTTCATGACGTCCGCGCATGCCGGCCATGTCGCCGTACGCCTGAACTCCGGCTCGGTGCTCGTAACCGGAGGAATTGCCGGCACCGGTCCCAACGGGGCTACCACCATTGCCGAGGTTTTCAATCCCGCGACAAACACGTGGATGAGCAGCATACCCGCCATGGCCGTAAGTCGCGAATCGGCCGGAGGCGCGTTGCTCACGAATGGCAAGGTATTGCTGGCCGGCGGGCGCATGAGCGGTCTGATGCTCACGGCCTCGGCCGAAGTCTTCAGCATGAACGCGCCGGGAGATGCTTGCGCAACCGCGACGGATTGTCTCAGTGGATTTTGCGTCGATGGCGTGTGCTGCAATTCGGCGTGTGGCGGGCCAAACGACTGCCAACAATGCAATGCGCCGGGATCCTTGGGGACGTGCGTTCTTGCGGCCGCCGCAACGGTTTGTCGCGGCGCTGCGGGCGCTTGTGATGTCGCGGAAGTTTGTGACGGCGTGAATGCGGCGTGTCCCGCAGACGGGTTTGTCGCGACGGGAACGCCGTGTCGTGCGGCAGCGGGATCCTGCGACGTGGCCGAAAGCTGCACCGGCATGGGCGCGGCGTGTCCCGCAGACGGGTTTGTCGCAACCGGAACCGTTTGTCGGATGGCAACCGATCTTTGTGATGCTCCGGAAACATGTACCGGGGCAGCTGCGGCATGCCCCAATGACGATTTGTTGCCGATGGGAACTCCTTGCCGGCCCGCAATGGGTGCCTGCGACGTGGCGGAAGCCTGCACAGGCGGAAGCTCGGTTTGCCCACCGGATGGGTTTGTCGCAACAGGCACGACGTGTCGTCCGGCGGCCGGACCGTGTGACGTGCCCGAAGCATGTTCAGGAGCGACCGCGAATTGCCCGATGGACGATTTCGCTGCTGCCGGCACGATTTGCCGTCAAGCCAACGGATTGTGCGACGTGGCCGAATCGTGCACGGGCATGGCGGCGATGTGCCCGGCCGACAACGTTGCGACAACCGGCACGATATGTCGGCCCGCAGCGGCCGCTTGTGACGTCGCCGAAGCGTGCGATGGAGCAACCACCGTTTGTCCTGGTGATTCGCTCGCCCCCGCCGGCACGTCTTGTCGCGCCGCCGCCGGTCCTTGTGATGCGGAAGAAACGTGTGACGGCACGACAATGGGTTGTCCGACCGACGCATTGCTGCCTCCGGGTACGGTTTGTCGCGCCGCCGCCGACGCTTGCGACGTGGCCGAAACCTGCACGGGATCAATGACTTCGTGCCCCGCCGATTTGTTCGGACCCGACGGGACCTTGTGCGACGACGGCAATCCGTGCTCCGTCGTTGATTCATGCAAAATGGGGCAATGCGCCGCAGGCACGCCGATCGATTGCTCGGCCAAAGACGAATGCGAAAACAATGGCGCTTGTGAACCGGCAACGGGCGCGTGTGTGGCAGCTCCTCCAAAACCCGACGGCACACCCTGCTCGAAAGGCTCGTGCCAAAGCGGCGTATGCACACCAGCGACCTCCAGCTCGAGCTCCAGTTCAGGCACGGGCGGTGACGGAGGCGCCGGGGGCGAAGGAGGTTCGTCCGCGGGCGGCTCGGGCGGCGGTCAAACGACAAACGACGGCGGGTGCAGTTGTCGTTTGGCGAGCCAATCCGAATCCGGGACAAACGTCTGGGTCTTGGCGGCATTGGCCGGCATCGGCGCTCGACGCCGGCGACGTGGTGGACCAACGCCGCGGAGCGCGTAATGCCCTTTCGCCATAACACCTGAAACCTGGTTGGTTTGTCCACATCGTGGACAAACCAATACAAGGGTCAAGGGTCTGGACCCTTGCGCGGGTCCCGGGGCGCGGAGCCCCGGGTGGGCCTGGGTGAAACCCAGACAACCGCGGTGACGCAAAACGATTCCGTCGTGTCCGCGTTATTTCTCAATGACCCCCGAAGGCACGGGAAGGCCCTTCTTCCAGCGAATGGTCATTTTTCGTGCGCCCGCTTTTTCAAACTTCATGTTGAAGGAAACTTCGGTCCCCTCCGCAATGGGCGTGAATATTTCCGCTTTGCCTCCCGCCACATTGATCGCTGTTTGCGTCTTTCGATGCCCCGAAATCGGCGTCACTTCCGTGACTGCATCGCCCGAGCAATACGCGCGAAACCACGCGCCATAGTTTGGTCCCATCGTTTGCGTCACGCATTTCAGTGCCGACGAGCCGGCAACCGAGATTTCACGCACTCCCTCCCATTTCATCGGTCGTCTCATCAGCCCTACGATATTGTCGAGCGGACGGCTCGCCCCCGTATCGACCTCCTTGGTACCCTTCACCGGATACGGTTTCAACGTCTTGAGCCGCGTTTCCGTGCAGGTATACATTTTCTTTTGGGAATCCCAACGATACGTGAATTCCACGAGCGCATCGGGGGACGGCTCCGGATCGTACGCGAATCGCCACACCTCCCCGCGAAACGCAAAACTCTGTTTGTCCTCTTTCATCATGGAATACGCCTCGTGCCAATTGCCATAAGGCAAATCGCATTCGACAGCTTGACGTAAGGTTCCATCACGCGCGACGGCCGTCACGAACCAACCGGGTTGCATGGGCCCCTGCCCAGCCGAATAATACGCTTCGTTAAAAACGAAAATATGCAGCTCGCCATCCCGTTCCACCACGCCCCCCGACGTCATCGGCACAGGCCGGTTGTAATCCGTCGGCGCCGGCGATAGAGCGACAAACTTTCCCGCTTTTCTAGTGGCTAAGGAAAAACCATCGTCCGGGACATGCCCGACTTCGACGTCCCCAAGTGTCGCGAGCTTGTGAAATAACGTCTTCTGGATCGGTTTTACCGTGGTTGGATCGCCTTCATACCCCATCGCTTCGAATTGCAATGGATCCCCCGGCTGGAAAGACAATCCCGGTGGTCGCGTCGGTTCGAGAATCTCGGCCTGCAAAGCGGCGGTGAGCAAGGCTTCGTCGACGCCAAATGCCGCCGGTTTTGGCAATGCGAAAATAGCCTGGCCCAGTTCCGCGTCGGCTTCGGTCCCGCCGTCGGCATCGGCCAATCGAGCGGCAAGCATGACGGACGCGAGCGGTAAAACAGCCGTGCGCGGCAAGGCTTTGAACGGAAGAGATACTTCCATGGTCGCATTCTTGCCTTTCGGCGAAAATACCGCTTTGGCGCCTTCGACCGGCTGCGGCTTTCCGTCCACCATCATGGCGACGCCTTGACGATTGATTTGAAAAAATCGACGGAAACGAGCGAGGTTCTTCTTAACGAAGATTTCGTGGTCCACCTTGAGCTGTTCACACGCTGCAATCACTTCAGGCGGATTACGTTCCCCGTCGATCCAGAATCCATCGCTTATCCCCTTGTGTTCAAATTCGCATTCGAAGGACCAGACCGCAGCTCCGCGTCCCCATTCTCCCACTCCTGCTATGTCCGGCGCGTCGAATTCGACGCCGAAAATGACCCCCGTCTGAACCGCAGCTTCGCCCAATTCGCCCACAAGGACGAATTCTTTGGACGTGAACGACACGGCGAGGTGCGATTCCGCATCACGAGGCGAAAAAGCCTTGGCCGGCACGGCCTCTTTCTTTTCCCCTTCGGCTTGCGCACTTTTTTCCTTTTTTACCGGCTTGGATGGCTCCACGGTGGGCAACAAGGAACCCCATTCCGAAATATTGCCGTCGATTGCATACGCTTGCGGCGCATCGATCACCGCCAAGCTGAAACTACCGGGCTCCACGGGCGACGCGGCATTCGAGCCCGCATTGGATTTCGTATCGACGGTCGTGGTTTTTTGCGGCGACGAACCGGAACACGCCGCGCAGCAAAGGGTGGCCATCATCAAGGGAGCAAACAGGACGGATCTCATGGCTTTATCGACTCTTTTTCGGGGTTCTCTTTTTGAGCAGGCAAAATTCCACGGGCAACAATGATTTCGTCGGCCTTGGCATCGACGCCCCATACAGCCGCCATGGCCGCAGGCATTCGCTGATATGCGACTTCCCACGCAATGTCTTTTCCTCGAATGGACTCGGGAAATACGAGGTCCACTTCACGCGCATCGCCATTGGAAGGAACGCGATCATCGCCGACCTGAATACGTCGCGCTCCCGAAAGACCATTTCCCTGCGGAATCATGGCAAAACGCCGCGCCAAGACGACCGGTCGCGCCGCGAGTTCTTCCTTCAAAACATGCGCCCGCACCTCGAGCCGGCGAAACATATCTCCGGTCGGCACGGCATGACCCACGTTTGCAGCCGATAAGACCACGTGAAGACTCTCGTTCGTCCCCCGATACGCGTCCACCGAAAGCGCCGATTGCAGCATTGCCGCATTACCCACGACGCGAAAATCATGCTTGTGATGTTTCGATCCGTCGGCCGAAACCGATAATGGCATGTGGCACGTTTGACAACTCGACGAAGCAAAACGCGAGGTCCGGTGTTCGTCGCGAGTTCCTTGCATAGGCGCTTTTTGCGGCTCGGGAAAGTCGAATTGATGACATCCATTGCAGACCGCCGCCGTTCGAAACTGAGTATCGGCGCGTGTGGCATGTCGGGACGCATCGGCTACGTGACCGTTCGTCGAGACAATTTCTCCGGCGGGGGCATGGCAGGTGACACATCCCACGCCAAGTCTTCGCGCCGATTCGACGGGCGTTGTCGTCGGATCCGCTTCCGGAACGTGACATGCCCGGCAAAACGCTTGCGGTTCGATGGCGTAGGCTTTCAAAAAAACGGGATCATCCCACGATTGATGGTGGAGCGAGGCGCGCCATTCCGCGGCAATCTCCGTATGACATGCCTCGCAACGTTGGTTTTCCGCGGCAGCGTCGTAATCGGCAGGGCGATGTTGCGGCGCAATACGCGGAACGACAGGGGTCACGGGCGCCGCGTACGTCGACCAGGCGACAATGACAATCGCGCTGGAGACGAGGGCAAGTCGAAACGAAAAAGCCATGCGCATCGCCAGATTATCCAATACCGGGCGCTTTGGAACGAGAATTCGTCCGTCGGCAGCAAGTACCGGCGAACCGCGTTTCGCTGGGCTATCCGCCCAGACCCGACCAGGGGCTATCCGCCCCTGGACCCGGACCAGCGAGCGCTGGAC
>CAYSYX010000484.1:0-7299 GCA_964435055.1 uncultured Polyangium sp.
ACCAACGAAGACGCCCGGCATCGGCATGTGCGCCGATGTACATGCGCCAGGAACACGCACAGCAGTAACAACTTTGTAAGCGCGGAATTGCCACATTGTGTGGACGAGGCACTGCAAAACGGAGGACGCGGGCAACAGCGAAAAAGCCCGCCGTAACGTTTCGGCTTCTTGTAGTATGCACCCGTTGAGCACAAATCTCATCGGCAACAATCACGAAATTCTCGACGTGCTGGGGCAGGGCGGCATGGGTACCGTGTACGCCGCGAAAAACATCCACACGGGTCGGCGCGTCGCAATCAAGTCACTTCACGTGCGTGGGGCCATCGAACCGGACGATCCGGATCTGCTGCGTTTTGCACAGGAAGCGCGTATTGCGAGTGCACTCGAGTCGCCACACATCAACAGCGCACTCGGCGTCGAGATCGACCCGGAGACCAATGCTCCTCTGTTGATCATGGAGCAGCTCGAAGGCGAAGACCTGGATTCGTTGATCAGTCGGCTCGGGGCTTTGCGTGTCGATACCGCGCTTCGCATCGCCGCGCAGGTATGTTTGGGGCTCAAAGCAGCTCACGGAGCGGATGTCGTTCATCGCGACATAAAACCGGGCAACCTCTTTCTCGCTCGGCAAGCGGATGGCGGCGTGATTGTCAAGATCCTCGATTTCGGCATAGCAAAAATCAGGCGTTTGCCTCCGGACTCGAGCGCGCGAGCGGGACTCACTGCGCCGCAAGTCTCCTTGACGGCGACGGGGCAGATTCTCGGCTCGCCTTTGTACATGGCGCCGGAGCAAGTGGATACCAGCAAATCCATCGATGCCCGGACGGACGTGTTTTCCCTGGGCAAAACGCTCTACACGATGTTGACCGGCGCGCCTCCACATCAGCTCACGAGGTCCTTGGTCAAACAGCTTCAGCAGGTCCTCACGGAACCACCGCCGGCCATCGGTGATGTCGCGCCGTGGGTGCCTCCGAATGTCGCCAACGTCGTGTTTCGTGCGACGCGAATCTCTCCTGATGAACGGTTCGCCGATATCGGGGAATTTCACAAAGCTATTTCGTCATGTTTGTCGGGAGGAACAGAATTACGCGAGGATATGCTCGTTGCGGCAGACAAGGCCGAAATCCCCCCTATTGCTCCGGAAACCAAGCTCGAATCGCCGCCGGAGCGACAGGAGAATGAACCGCGAGAATCGCTCGAATCCATCGCTATTCCCATGGCCAAAAGCCACGTGCCGATACTGATTCTGATCGTCGCAGGAATCATTGTTTTCGTTGCCGTCGCGATATTGTGGCGCTGGATGACCCCGGGGGCGGGACCATGATGCAGGACGTGAATCAAAAAAAGATCCTTTCCATGGTCGGTGAACTTCGGCAGGCGCCGTATTTCGAAGATGCCGCGCGAATCTTGTTGCGCGAAATGTTGGGTATTGCCAAAACCGCGCTCGAACAAGAATCCAAAGCCGCGTCGGTTCGCATTTTACGGGGAATGATTCATTTGCGCCCCGGCGACGGATATCGCCGTCTTTCCATCCTCGAAACGGAATCCAAGCGCACCGGTCCGACCATCAATCACGTTCCGTCGGCGAGCGCCTGGCGTTGGGTGGCGAAATTCGAAAGTCCCATTTGCCTCGATGTCGCCATTGGGCGGGTGAGCATTCTGCAGGACGGCGTTTCAAAAGTCGTCGTCGACGGAGGTTTTTCCGGGACCGAAAGCATGAATCGCTTGACCGGTCGTGATGTGAGTCATCTGTATGCTTTCCCGCTGCGTTCGTTGCGTGGAACGACCGAAGGAATGGCGACCGTGGAAGTCGCGTGTCCCGCCACCACGAAATTGGAATTCTTTTTGCCGGCCATTGCCGATCCCTTGCAAGTTCTGGCCGAGCTCGCGGCGCCGCATCTCGCGATGTTGCCATTACGACCTACGGGAGAAGTTCCCACGGATGATCTTTTACCAGTCATTGGTTCGGCCATGGCGCCCGTTGTCGAAATGCTCCGGGTTTTTGCGCGTCAGGAAGAAACGCTGCTCATCGGCGGGCCTACGGGAGCCGGTAAATCGCGTCTCGCGCGTTGGTGTCATGCGCAATCGAGTCGTCGGCGCGGGCCGTTCGAGGTTTTGGATTTGCTCACGGTTCCCGAGGAATTGCAAATGGCCGAATTATGCGGCTGGCGTAAAGGCGCATTCACCGGCGCGGTGAAAGATACGACCGGATGTGTTGCGCGCGCCGTTCGGGGAACCTTGTTCATCGACGAAATCGACAAGCTCTCGCTCAAAGCCCAAGCGGGATTGCTCCAGCTCTTGGAAGCTCGAACGTACCGGCCGTTGGGTGATTCGTCACGCGAACAGATTGCGGATGTGCGGTTCATCATCGGCAGCAATGTCGATTTACACGACGTGATGCAAAAAGGTCGCTTTCGCGAAGATCTTTATTATCGAATCAATGTATTGCCGGTCCAAATTCCGTCGCTCGACGAACGACGTGATGAAATTGGCAAATGGGCGCAATTCATGGCGTTGCGCCGACATCGTGAATCCGTTCCCGAAGGCACCATTTGCATGACGATGCCCGCGGAAAAACTGCTCGGTGATCACGCCTGGCCAGGCAATTTGCGCCAACTCGATAACGTCGTGCGCCGCGCGTATGCGCTCGCGCTCATGACCCACGTGCCCACGGAAACGAACATCACGCTGACGGAGGCTCAGGTTGGGCGCGCATTGACCTACGAACGTGGCAATGCGCGAAAATCGGTCGTGGATCTCATGCGCAATGCGGCAACGGCATTCGTCGAAGAAGCGGAACGTCTCGCCGATCGCGGCCTGGGTCTCGATTTGGATCAATCCGACGCTTTTCGCGGTGTCGTACTCGGAACCGCCGTGCAACGACAAGGCAATCGTGACGCGGCGTTTCGTCTGTTGGGAAAGGCGCACCAAGTCCAAAGTCGCAATCATCATAAACTGCTGCGTCGGGACCTCGAGAAAGTAGAAGTCCTGTGCAAAGCTCTTGGAGAGACCGGAGCATTTCCCTTCAAAGAGCTGCTCGATGAGGAAACCTGAGCTTGCGTAACCCAGTTACGCGGCGGCGTACGAAGCGTGGGAAGAGCGCTCCTCGAGCGCGGGGTCATTCGGCGAGAGATGATACAAATGAACGCGGGGCGACGTGATGGTCGGGGAAAAATCGCGGGCGCCGCGGTGTTGGTCGCATGCGGATAACGCGTCGGGAGCGTTGGCACGTTACTTGTACTAGGGTCAAACACGAATCACGTGGAGGCAATCATGAAGAAGAGCTGGACAGGAATTGCAGTTGTATTGATGGCGTCGACGATGGGATGCGGCTCGGAAGCCATCGGTACGGATCATGAGCTGTCCAGCGAAGGCGATATCGCTTCGGCGGAGCAAGCGGTTTGGGAGGATGGTTGGCGGAATGGTGGAGATGGCTGGAACAATGGTGGCGACGGCTGGAACAATGGCGGCGACGGCTGGAACAATGGTGGCGACGGCTGGAACAATGGTCGACAGGGCTGGCTCGTTGGGGACAATGCGTATTCGCAAGTCGCCACCGACGGCGTGACCACGGGGTATGCGAATGCCTGGTCCAACGCTTATGGTACTATTTGGACGAACGGCTGGAATTATTCGGGAATGGCCTCGTTTGCCTGGGCCGATCAGCAAAGCTGCGCGCATCCGGTTTCGCAAACGGGCAGCGCGCTCGCCAATGGCTGCAATCCGATGGTGACCCGCGTTTGCAACACCCGCGCAAGCTGTTGCAGCACTGAGTGGGACAGCGATTGCGTGCGCGCGGCGACGACCTTGGCGGGACTCAAAGGAACCGAGGTTGGATGCTTCGCGGGCAACGCCACGACCGAAGTGCCGACCTACATCGGCACGGGCATGACCATCGAACAATGCGCATATCAAGCCCAAATGAATGGGTTTGTCTATGCGCATGTGGAAAATGGCGGCCAATGTTTCGGTCAAAATACGGTCGGTTCGACCCCGGCTTCGGCTTCGAGTTGCAATACGCCGTGTTCCGCCGATTCCACGGAAACATGCGGTGGGTTGGGCGGATTTTATAACGTTTGGCAAGTTCCGTCGGCGCATCCCGTGACCGAAACCGGCGCGTCCCTCGCCTCGACCGACAACGAGTGCGCCGCAGCGGTCATTGCGGCGGACGCGCATTGCGGGTCGACGGCTTGGGATACGGCGTGCGTGAAAAAGGCCGCGCAGATTTGCGCCGAACGATATGTCACGCGAGCTCGATTCGAAGACGGCCGCAATATGGTCGATGTTTGCGCCGAGCCGAAAATGCAAGGATATCCGGCGTGTCCGTTTGCCGGCTCCGGGCCCACGGGCAAAGAGTGCTGCCGCCGCGCGCTCGTGCTCAATGGTGTTTACCGACGTATTGACTCGACCACGAAGGGTGTGACGGCAGAATGGCGGGCAACTCGGACCGCGACCCTTCTTGGTTCGTCGCAGACGGTCAAAGCGACGATCGTGCCCGATCCCTGCGTCATCGATTTCAACGGCAATGTCGTTTGCCAAAATGAACCCCACTTTTGGCAAGCCTCGGGCCCCAATGGAACGGTTTATCCGGATTGCTCGGGTGCCGGCGGACCGCGGCCGTGTAATGGCTCGTCATCGGACCAGATGACCCAAACGATTGTAACGGGAACCGGATGGTCCAATGCGCCTTATCGAGGTATTTTGGTCGCGGTCATGTCGGCGCTCGTCACGACCAATGGCCACTACACGATTGATATTCGTTCGCAAGAGTCGATTGCGCCGTTGCCGTTTCATCCCGATCCGGGCGTCTTCGAAGCGGAATGGAAATGGGACGTGACCAATGCGGCCATCACCGGCAAAGCGGTCTGCAAAAACCCCGATGGATACTATCGCGCTCCGCTTTTGACCGGAGTTCCCGATTGTTACACGATGGAATTCGATCCGCCGGCGAACTACATTCAATCCACCTGGAATCCTTCTGCTGATTGAATCATCCGTTCCTGACGAGCGGACGTGCGTCTGCGATCCACCTCTTGCATCGCGCGTCATGTCCGTAGATGATGGCCGCCGTCATGGCCGACCGCGCCGATCCTTCCCCCAATCCAGAGCCGCCGACACCTGAAATCCCACCGAAAGGTGACAAGCGCGAGGCGATCGCGGCCGCACGGGCGGCGGAAATCGCCAAAGCGCGGCGACTCGAAACGCGTACGGTACCTCAATCTTTGCGCGAGCGTTACGAGGACATTCGTTTTCTGGGCGAAGGCGGGATGGGTACGGTTTTCCGAGCTTTCGACCCGCGGCTCGGACGCAGCGTCGCGCTGAAACTTCTGAAACATGACGATCCGGACCTCTGGCCGCGTTTTTTGCAAGAAGCTCGCGCGCAGGCTCGGATACAGCACGAACATGTTTGTCGCGTTTACGACACCGGCGAAGCCGACGGCGAACCATTTATCGCCATGCAATACATCGACGGCGAACCTCTTGGTCGTGCCAAAGACGCGATGACCCTCGAGCAAAAGGTCGGCGTGATGCGGGACGTGGCGGGTGCCGTGCACGAAGCACATCGACTGGGCATCATTCATCGCGATATCAAGCCGGGAAACATCCTCGTCGAGCGCCGGGACGACGGCTCGCTCAAAGCCTACGTCATGGATTTTGGTTTGGCACGGGAAGTTGCCGACAAAGGACAAACCGCGACGGGAGCCGTCTTGGGAACGCCTGCGTACATGCCGCCCGAGCAAGCGATCGGCGATGTTCGGTCGCTGGATCGGCGATCGGATGTGTACAGTTTGGGCGCGACGTTTTACGAGGTGCTCGCGGGACAACCACCGTTCGTCGCGGAACACGCCTGGAACCTTTTGTTGATGGTTGCGTACCAAGACGTACCGGCACTATCCAAAATCAAAAAGAACATTCCGGTCGAGCTCGAAGTCATTACGATGAAGTGCCTCGAACGGGAGCCGGGGCGGCGATATGATTCGGCGCGAGCCTTCGGCGACGATTTACAGCGATTCTTGGATGGCGAGCCTATCTTGGCCAAACGCGCCGGAATGTCGTATGTCGTTTGGAAGAAAATTCAGAAGAACAAACTCGCCACCCTGTTTTTGACGCTGGCGATTGGTTTGAGTGCCGTCTTTTTCGGGATTTGGCGCAAAGGCAAAATCGACGCTGCCGAACAGGCTCGGCTGGCGCAGGAGCTGGGGAAAGACGTCACCGAAATGGAATTGTTTTTGCGGAATGCCTACACGATTCCGCTGCACGACGTCGAGCGCGAGCGGAACATCATTCGCAAGCGGCTCTTGGCGATTCAACAGAAAAACGGGGCGAAGAGCGACGTTGGTCAAGGCCCTCGAGATTATGCCATCGGACGCGGCTATTTGGCGCTCGAAGATCCCCAACATGCGTATGAGCATCTGGAAGCAGCGCGGGCGGCTGGATATGCATCGCCGGATCTCGATTATGCGTTCGGGAGGGCTTTGGGCGAGCTGTATCGAAAAGGTCTGGAAAATGCAAAGCGCATTCAGAACAAGGATGAACGAAAAGTCGAAATCACGCGCCTCGAGGTGACCTACCGCGATCCGGCCCTCGTCCACTTGCGGGCTGCTCTTCCGTCACAAATTGAAGTTGCGGCTTATGCCGAAGGGCTCATTGCGTATTATGAAGCCAAATACGACGACGCTTTAGTCAAGGCACGGGAAGCTTTCGAGCAAGCTCCATGGTCCTACGAAGCCAAAAAGCTCGAAGCGGACGCGCAATTCATGCTCGGGAGTCGATATCGACACGATGCGGATTTCGATTGGGACAAGATGATGCAATATTTTGGACCTGCGGCGGAAGCATATCAATCGGCGGCGGAGATTGCCCGGAGCTCGCCCGAGGTGCATCGAGCGGAATGCGAATTGTGGTTTCAAATCATGCACGCCACCGCGTACAAGAAAGGTTCACCCTATCCAGCCTTTCAAAGGGCTAGAGACGCTTGCTCCTTAGCCATCAAGGCAAGTTCGGCCGAAAAAGAAGCCCGCCTACAATTGGCTCACGTTCACTCTGCGTTTGCTTTCAACGTTTCGCAGGGACGAACCGGAGGTAATGAGGATCCCCTGCCTTTGATCAAAGAGGCCATTTCGTATGCCAATGCAGCCGTGCAGGCAAATGCGGACAATCCTTTAGCCCACTTCATCCAGGGAAATGCTGCCTGGGCCCAGATTTCCTACGACATGGAGCATCGAATCGATCCGAAGGACGCTTTCGACCGGGCCATTGCTGCTTATGGAAGGTGTGGGCAACGGAAGAATGCTCACGCTG
>CAYSYX010000485.1:0-7279 GCA_964435055.1 uncultured Polyangium sp.
CGTTCGCGTTTTCGGAAAGAAAAACCGCCAGAATTTCCGATACGGGACCACCCATCAGGCCCGTCGCCAGTTCGTTTCCGGGAGTCGATCGATGAGTTTGTCCAGGGCTTCATCCAACACCGCACGACGTCGTTCACGCCTGTTGGCGCACGCGTTGCCCAAGCTTTCACCACGCGTGTACTCGAATGGATCGAAGCTGCTGCGCAACGTTTGAACGCAACGCGCGTCGAGCCGAACGGGCGTTCCTTCGTTGTGCCTGTCGTCGATGTTGCCGTAGATTCCCACATCGAGTTTGTCGATCTCTTCCGTGACAAATTCCCTGATATCTTCGCGGTTTTGTAGATTTGCCGATCGTTTGTCTCGACGGTTCGGTTTGTCGAACATGACCTGCACCCATCGTGATGTGCTCGTCGTGAAACGATCGGTGCAGACTCCGTAAGCATCGCCGGCGCTCACGTACGAGAGCTCGTCCAACGGGCACCGTGCGTCGATGCCCCGCTTGTCGGCGATGCACAGGTCATCGACACACCGCACGCAAACGGAGATGCGCCCGGGTTGAATGGATCGCGTGCACGGCTCGAACGGTTCGCGTTGTCCAGGAGAGCATCACTCGTTCGTCGCTCCACAACGCGTTCGTGTTGGCAAGACAAATGTTGAGGGGCATGTCGAAATTTGAGCGACCACTTCAACATGATGGGGGCATCATCAGGAGTGACGAAGGTGGAGCGAAGGGTCGCGAAGAAGGACACCGTGTCGACTAACGCTTTCAGACCGCAATTTGCATAAGGACGGCGCTGACAATGCTGATTTGCACCCCGAGTTTCGATGGAACGCGTCGTATTTCCGAATTATTGAAAGCTGAAGCAGCAAAGCGAATGGCGCTATGCGCCAATCCGGGTAAGTAATCTCCTTCAGGTTTGCACGACACGCGCCAGTTCAATGGCCATTTCGTCGAGTGACCGACGATGACCGGCAAGTTGCTCGCCGGTCGAGCGAATCAAATCAGCTTCACCTGTTTTGAGTGGCGTACCGAGACGTTTTATTCGCCGTTCAGCGTCCTGAATGAATGTGTCAAGTCGCCCCTCCAACTGAAGCCGTATCGATTCGACTGTGGGCGTATACCATTCATTCGTGCTTTTGATTATTTGGCCGTGCGCCTCGCGAAGTCCCTCTTCATAACCTTCCATGTACTTCTCGTACGCGCGTTTGCGTCGTCTTGTCGCTCCAATCAAGGTGCCGTAAAACAATCCCAAAACCGTCGTAATCGCACCGACCACTGGATGAGCGAAGAAGCCCAGCAAGCCAGCAAGAGCGCCAAAGTGTGCTTCCGGGAGAAACGAATCCACTGCCGCAATATCCGGCATCGAAATTGGCATGCTCGATGTTGCAAGGGGAATTCCCAATTCGGCGCGCGATTCCGTCAATGCATTACGGAGAATCTCATCATGTGCGCTTGCCAATGAGGCGATCCGAGCACGGACCACGGCCAGAACGGCATTGTAGTCTTCGCTGATTGCGCTTCTCAACCATTGACTAATGGTATCTTTGCCAGGCAAATCGTTGTCGGCCGGAATGGCGTTCAGGGTTTGGCTCAACCAATCGATTCGCCCATTCACCCGATCGCGAAGAAAATCGGCCATCTCGTTTTTGATTGAACCTGTCCAGTCGTTTCGGCTCTTCGCAGCCCGACGTCTGGCCGCTTCGCATGCTTTGCGCGCCCGCTCGAGATTGCCTGCTTCCTCCCCGTTTTCTGCGCGCTCCGAAAGCATCGCTGACGCGTGTTCCTGGGCTTCACGAAGACGCTCTACCGCTGCAATGAGTCGATGAAAACCAGTTGCCCGATGCCGAAGCAAATGCCCCCACAATTCGTCCTCTAGTTTCGCGAACTCCTCGGGAGGAGGTTTCCCAACGCTACGGGCATTCCACGCGTCTTTCCCCGAAACGAAGAGCGGAGGAATAGGTAGACCATTCCACAACCCATAGCGTAGAAATTGGGATTCGACATAGGCCAAAAGCGTCTTTCGCGCCTCTTCAGAGAGTGCGTCCGATTGGTTGAGGACGACGATCACGCGCTCTTTCGATGACTGAAGGTGTTTCAAGTCCTCGATTTCCGCCTGGCCCAGTTTGAATTTCGATCCGAGTGCAGCGTCAAGCACGTAGAGGACGGCATCTGCTTGCTTCAATGCTTCGGCAGTTACATCGCGGACCAATACGCTCGCGTCGTGGAGACCTGGCGTGTCAACCAATGAGATCCCACGGGCGAGCGTATCGTTTGGCATGGTGACCCAGACCGCCTTGACACTTTGCGCATGTTCTTGATTTTCTTGCTGAGCCACGTATGGACGCAATGCTTCGGCCGAGGCTTCCACGGTCTTCATGGTCCCATCTGCTAGGACGACTCGCGCTTCGGCTTTGGCGCCCGACCCAATAAGAAGCGGAACTGCGGTCGTGGGATAGTCAGCGACGGGGCTCATGTCGACACCCATGAGCGCGTTGATGAGCGTGCTTTTCCCAACGCGTTGCGGCCCCGCAATGGTGACGGTATAAGCGGACGCGCGAAGTGATTCGCGAACTTGCGTGACAAGAAGCCTCACGGATTCCACGCCACTCTGGTGCCCAATTGTTTCCAGTTCCTTTGCCGCATTGAGTACGCGCTCGCGAAGCTCGAAGAAGCGTTCGGGTGAAATGACGAGTTCCTTGCGGCGGAAACGACGCACCGTTGTTTCAATGGTTGCTTTATCGCTGATAGACAACGGCTCGGGACGAAGAGACACGGTGACAGTTGACTGGGCCCAAAACGCCGGATTTTGACGTTGAAGGTCAGTCTGTAATGCCTCGTCGATCCACAGCATGTATGCCGTTTTGGAGGGAGGGTGGACCGAAACGAGCAAGACAGGGAGTGAATGATTTAGCCAATATCGAAGGCTATGTGTTGAAATCGAAATCGTCGGGGGTGCCGCCAGTAAAAAATCTGACTCTTTGATTTGAAGGGAAAACAGACACCCCGTACCCTCTTGATCCCCCGCATTCGACGCTAGATGCGTGAGTTCTACCAATGCGTCGACGTCAACGCCATTGCGCTCCCACCGGTTGATCTGCCACGGCGACAACAACGATTCGAGATATTGGCGTGAAGGATTTTGTGCCCTAAAGACTCCATCAGTCGTTCGGACTTTATTCACAGCGTGCGACAGAGCGGATTCAGAGGGGGTCTGTTGAGTTCTTGGTGCCTTTGCTTGAGTCGATTTCGATTTTGCCGAAGCTTTGAGCGACTTTTTCGCGCCATTTTTGATGGCTGCATCCACCGGGGCAGGCTTGGCACCGGAAGGTGACGGCACGGGGGGCAGATCCGGAATATTTCCAAGCGGTTGGGGAACATACCCTGGTTGGTTTGTCAACCAGCGCAACAGGTCTTCTTGACGTTGGGGGATGAGATAATGCGTATGAGGTCTTAATGGTTGCGGTATGAAGTCCACATCTTTAGAATCGAATAGAATTGGCACAAATTTCGCGTTTTTGCCCGAACTATCATACAACTCCTGCCGAATGATCGCCCCTTCCCAAATAGCTCCTTTGCCCTTCTTGGGTTTTTCTTTTTGATTATATCGGCGGAGATAAGTTTCTGTGCAAATCACGAACACATAGTCGGCCAAGGCGATTTGTTCTTCCATCCAATGGGGCCAGCCCCTCGGTGGCGAGCCATTCACATGCCGATCGAAGTGCGCATCAATGCCTTTCGAACGCAAATGCTCGACAAATAAGGTGACCCTATCGCGCTGCGGATCGCCCTCCTGCGAGTAGCTTACGAAGGCACGGTATTTAGCTTTTTTCGCTGGCATGGCGTCGATATCTCCTGCGTCAGCGCGTCATAATTTCATTCCGGCGAAGACGCAAGTTCTCGTTTGGCGCTGCAACACGTGTGTTCGCCAAGCAGAAGGCTGGCGCGCCGGAAAAGCGACCTTGGAATCTCGCGGCTGCCACCGCTAAATTGCCCGCGTCATCGACCAAGTCTCGAATCCTCAGCACCTCCGGAACATGCTCTTGCTTGCCCGTGGTCAGCGTCGTTCAGTCGTATCCAATTTTCTTGACCCGTCAGCACACGTATGCATTGCCACCAGCAAACGCGAGCGCAATGTCACGCCCAACGGGTCTTCGGAAATGGAAGCGAGAGTCGTCCGAAGGGCGCCCTCGTGCGTTTCGGAGGTCCACGCGCCAGCAAACCCGCCCTCGTCAAACCGTCGCGTATAGCGTTTGGCGTCAATACCAACTGACGTCACTTCATTCACCAGCGCAAGTCGGACAAACGTTGATGTCGTTCGCCCCACGCATCATTGTACTCCTCGGAGGTACGCGTGAAATATTTGTGCACATTAAGAGAGTACATTGGCGGCTCAGTCCTATGTTGGCTCGGTGGTTTATTCTTCGTGGGCTGTGGAGCGACCGAAAAGTACACGCCGCTTCGCGAGCCCAGTCCCGAAGCTCCTCTGCCCCAATCAACCTCTGCGCATTTGGAAAACTGTATTGCACGCGATGCCGATTTGCTTCAAGAGCAACAATACGAGTTAGAGTTCAAACTACAAATGACTCGAAAAGGTCATGTGCGCGGCGTTCAAGCCGTGCGTTCAACGCTGGGGTTTGCGCCTGTAGAGGCGTGTATGAATGGAGCGCTTCGCGCCATGCAGGTGCCCCGATTCGTCATCGAGAAAGCGCTGGCTGTAAATGATCGACCAAATGCCGCACACGCTGCTCGTGGACTGGTGGCGGATTCGGTCGCCGTTGGACCTGCGGAAGCACAGGAACTCGAAGCGTTTGTCACGCGCCTCGGACCCTTTCTCGTCCGTTTTGGCGCCATTGGAATCTTGATTGTCATTAGCGTTGTCGTAGTCGCAGAAATCGAGGATTTGGCTGAACAAGAGCGCGAGAGGTGCAAGCGTGTAAAAGAAGTTTGCATCGATGAATGCACTGACGATTTCATGCCATCCGGACAACCCGATGGAATGCCCTATCACGAATGCTTGCGACGATGCTTGGAAAAACAAAATTGCTGGAAATTATTCGACAGGCCGGGTACGCGATATTAAACCAACCGCAAGATTCGACTGGGTGAAGCCATGGATAAGAAAACGGCTGAAATGATCGTCACGCTTTCGACAAGTTGTACACGTGATACCAATGCGTCAGTTCAGAAAGTCATGGCGCAGTGTGATGAGGCGACATTCAAGAGTTACCGAAAATATGCGGGAAAGATGATGGGCTACCTCTTCACGGAGATTATTGCGCCAATTCAAACCGAATATCCTGAATTGGCTCCCCCAGAGTTCGAGGCCATGGAATCCGTAGAATTGCCGCAATGGACGTTGACAAAGGACTTGCGGGACGAATTGCTGGAAACCCTCGAGCATTGGCATGTACAGCTCGGCGGGATGGCACAAATGATTCATGAAAATTCCACACCGTTGGAAACCGCCATCTATCGAAGCCGAATTCACCAGGTACTCATGCACGTGTCGGCCGCATTGGCTTGTGTTATCGCGGCCCGTGTCGTGCCTGAAGCAAATCGTGAATCGGCGCCGCCAGGCGACGCGGCGTAACTGGAAATTGGGTCCTTCGTTCGAAGGCGTACCCATTGCGAGACGTGATCCGAATGGCCTGGTTACACAAGCGAAAATCGATTCATAGGGGCGAACGGTAGAGGAACACGTCCCCGATGAATGGCATGGCCGAACGAGTATCGGAAACGATGCAGGAAATGGCTATCGATCGGCGGGGCCGGTGCGCCAGGCTGTTTTGGTAAAGCGTTTCCCCCCGCCGCCACGACACCGCAACCCTCACCGTTTCTTCTTCAATTCTTTTTCCAACTGCTTTTGCTTCGCCCTGGCCTCTTTCTCCTGCTCCTTCAATGCCGCGAGTTCCTTTTGCTTCTGCTCCGTCGACGCGCGATGTTCGGCCTCCTCGGCTTCACGACCCAACGCTTCCGCATACTGCTTTTCCAAGCCCGACAATTTCGCTTTCAATGCCTCGATCTCTTCGGCAATCTGTTTGGAACTCTTCGGCTTGTTCGCACCACGCCGACTCGTATCGTGAAGGAAAAATTGATCCGCGTAATCCGACGGCAAACCCGCAGCCGGATTCTGATGCGGTACCTCGAGCAAATCGCCGTAAACCGCCGCCCGATCGGCATTGCTTCGATCCACGTGTTGTTTCCATCGACCAATGGTTTTCCAGTCAATCAGATCTTGCTTCGCCTTCGACAGATCCGTCTCCGCTTGAATTGCCAATGGCAAAAGTGGCGACAAGGTCTTCTCGATATCTTCCAGCGCCGGAACCGACGAACCTTGGAGTGTGGAAGGCCAAACCTTCATGATCGTCAATTGCTCGGCCAATATCGGACGCTTGAATGCCGACGGCGGCCGACCCTTCAACAGCGAACTCTGCAAATTCTCCTTCAATTCGTTGTCCGGAATTTGCTTCAATGCATTCACCACACCGTCCACGATGCCGTTGAGCTGCATATCGATTCGAAATGCGTTGGCTTCGGCTTGGCCCAGCGCAATGACCAGTTTGATCCGAAGCGCATCCGCCTCGATCCAATCCGTCACCAATGCTTCAAATCTGCCGGCGTGCGATGCCGCAAATGGATCTGCACGTGTCGTTGTGAGCGAATGAACATGTTCGTCCAGCACGTCCTCGCGAGGATCATCAGTCTCGATTTTACGCTTGGTCATGCTGGACAGCATACACATCGAGCATCCTGAGCCGCAAACAGTGGGGACGCTCGAGCACGTTCTCGGCGGCGGAAAAAACGTCACGAGAGAACATGGAGAGCACGCGACACGGCCATCTCGCTAGCGTTCAGCCAAAAACTTCGCGTCGACGCGCTCAATCCACCGGCAACCTTCATGCGACAAGCTCGCGCACGCATCACCCCTGCGCGGAATGCTCGTCAACCGCCCCTCGCGCGGCCTTGCCGCAAGCGGGGAACCCGTCGCGAGCGCTCACGCAACCTTCCCGCAAGCAGCGACGGTCGTGCGAGACGACACGTTGCTCGCGTGCGTTGCGAGAATCTCCTGACAACAACGTGTGCGGCTCACATCGCAAGCGGAGGCGGCTTTGCGAGACGTCGCGATACCATCACCGCGATGGGTCGACGCCATTGCACACATTCTTTCGTGCAAGTCACGCTTGGCGCATCGCCCTCGCGATCGCAAACGCTTGTTCCCTCAACGCCATCGCTTCGCGTGCATGACCGAGCTGGTCGTAGACGAGGGCCAGATCCGCA
>CAYSYX010000486.1:0-7272 GCA_964435055.1 uncultured Polyangium sp.
GTGTAGAGGTGGAAGCGCGTCTTGAATCCGCGAATCTCTCCGAGCGACAGCGGGAGGAAGTCGAAGAAGAGCGTTCGCTCCGTCTCCGTGGCGAGGCTGATCATCTTGCCCTTCGCCTCGGGGTTCGTGCGCTCGTAGATGTACTGGAGGTTGGTCGTCTTTCCGCAGAGACCGGGACCGTAGTAGACGATCTTGCAGTTGATCTCGCGCGCCATGTAGTTGATGAAACTCATCGCGCGCTCCTAGTCGTTGAACAGGTTGTCGATGTCTTCGTCGGTGATTTCACCGAGCGGCGAATCCGCATGGGGATCGGCAACCTTCTTCAAGAGAGCCTCGAAGATGTGGTTGAGTTCTTCGCTCGCGCGTCGAACACGCAAACGAACGAGACCCAAACTCGACTTGGAATCGAAAATCACCACGAGGATGACGCGATTGCCCACGAGCTGGATGTGGATGTTCGCCTTCTCGCCCTCGTGAAACTGCGTCGCAAACTCATTTTCTTTGAGCAGCTTCGCCATGCCTCCGGTGGCGGCAATATTGCCCGCCGTCAATGACGCGAGCGAGGTGGTGTCGAGATTGTCGACGTCACTACTGGCCGCAATGAGCTGGCCATTCTTATCAACGATGAAAACGACCTTCGCATTGGCGTCTTTTACGAGGCGATCCACGACATTCTGGATCTGATTGAACTCCTCCTCGTACATCACCATCTGGGGATTGACCATCGTTCCTCCGCCAGCGCTTCCGCGGTGGGGTCTTCGTCTCGTTGTTCGTTACAGCTTCGTTTTCTTCGAGGAGCGACCGACCCACTTCGGCATCAAAACCCTTGATCCCAACGAGAGATCCAACCTCGCCCTATCACTCGCACCGAATCGACGAACACTTCTTCGGCGCGCGCAGCGACGGTTCTATCCGAAGCAGGCACAGTCGAGCAAGGACCCCTGTCCAATCACGAATTTCCTCCGCTGATTCCCGCCAAAATCGGTGACTTGGATCACGACGACGTCCCCGGTCGACCCATTTTTTCATTCCTCGACTCCCACATTCGACAAAACAAAGCGGAAAACCCCGCCCGCGATCGCCGATGCCTTGACCTGCCGACGAGAGCACGGGATACGCCATCGATGCCTCGTACTCGCGGCGCTTTCTCGGGCCGAACTCATCTCACCGCGCGATGGGTTCTGGGACTTACCGCAGCGTCATGCTCGTTCACGTTGGTGTCCGAGACAAACGCTCAACAAGGGGCGATTCACCCGGACGTACTCGAACACGCCGACGCGATCGCCAAGGCCAAAGGCCCGGAAATCTTCACGGAATTGCGTCATTTGTGGCGAACGTGGGACCGCGCAGACCCGACCCACGTCGAAGAAGCCATCGCCGCAGTCGCCGAAAACAAAGCTCATCCGGCTCCCGTTCGCGCCTACGCAGGCTTGCTCGAAGCGTACGCGCGCAGGCGTCGAGGCGACCTCGAAGGAGCCCACGCGCGCGTCGAAAAGCTTGGGTTTGTCTCTCGATACATCACCGTCGGACCGTTCACAAACGACGGCAAAACAGGCATCAAAGAGGAATTTCCTCCCGAGCTCGAGCTGTCCGAACCCATTCCCGCCGGACGCGCTTACGAAGGAAAAGAACGCGCCGTTCGTTGGCGTGTTCCACCCACGGGTTCGTCGTACGGCTGGTTTGACTTCGGCGACATTTTTCGGCCCACCGAAGACGTCTGCGGCTTCGCCACGACGTTCGTACGTTCCAAACCCGGCTCCAAGTCGCCCACTCGACCACTGACGCTCTGGCTCGGCGCATCCGGCGCATTCAAACTGTTTTACGAAGGCAAAAAGGTCCTCGAAGACATCGAATACCGCGACCTTGACACCGACCGCTTCGCCACGACCGTTACGTTGCGACCAACTTGGAGTCGCATCACCGTCAAGGTCTGCGGTGACTCCGACGCGCCGAAGGTCAGCTTGCGACTCGGCGATGCGACGGGTGAACCGGACCTCGACGTCGACGTTCGAGCCGACCTCGAAACGAGCCTCGAATCGGCAGCCGCGGAAAAAGAACGCGCACGAAGCAAATCGGCGAGCCCCGCCGAGACAAACCGCGTGCTCGGTCCGATACAAGCCTTCGAACAGGCAACGTCGGCCAAGAACGTCAAACCGGAGACCCTCGAACAGTACGCGCGCTATTTGGCGACGACCGGCGGCGATCCGAAAGCCGAGCACAAAGCTCGTGACCTGGCGAGCCGCGCTGCCGATGCCGAACCTACGGTGCCGCGTCTTTTGCTGGCCGGTGAGCTCGCCGAAGATCGCAATCAACGTCGCGGCTGGGTCGAGCGAGCGTCGGCGATTGCCAAGACAAACAAAGAAAAACGCGACGTGCTTCTGGCCGAAGCTCACCTCGCTCGTTCCGGGACAAACTGGCGTGATGCCGTGCCGCTCTACGAACGCATCTTGACGCTCGACCCTGACAACCTCGGCGCAACACTCGGTCTCGTCGAGCTGCACATGGAGGCGGGGTTGAAACGCACGGCGCTCGAGATGCTGGAAAAGGCGGTGCAGAAACATCCGCGATCGGTGTCGTTGTTGTCGGTCCTCGCCGAACAACTTCGCGCGTTGGGCCGAGATGCCGAGGCGGATGAAGTCGAAGCCCGTTATGCGGCGTTGCGTTTCGACGACGCGAGTTTCCTCAGCCAAAAAGTCGATCTGGCGGTGGCGCGTCGTGATGCCGCGGGTGCCGAACGATGGCTTGGTCGCTTCTTGGGCATCGAAGCGGAATCACCGTGGGCTCGATCGATCGCTGCTCGAACGTATCGAGCTCTCGGACAACGAGACCGCGCGCTCGCGACGTACCAACAAGCGTTGGCGATGGCTCCCGAAGACATCCAGACGCTGCGGGCGCTGAGTGATCTGCACGGGGAAAACGGCGACTCGGACAAACAGCTCGATCTGCTGCGTCAAATTCTGACGATTGCACCTCAAACGAAAGATGTTCGCGAGTACGTCGAGCACGTGCAGCCCAAAGCTCCACGTGCGGATGAAGCCTACGCGTGGGCGCCCGAGAAGTTTCTGCCGATGCGCGCGGCTCCCATGCAGGGATACCCGATGCGCTACATGCGAAACCTCACGGTCACGACGGTTTTTCCCAACGGACTCGCGAGTCGTTTTCGACAGATCGTGTTTCAACCGCTCACGGACGAATCGGCGGCATCGGGACGGCAATACAGCTTCATGTACGAAGCGGCGCGACAAACCGTCGATCTGCGAGCGGCAAAGGTCTACCGAAAAGACGGCAAGATCGATGAAGCCACCGAGAGCGGCGAAGGGCCCGCAAACAATCCGGCCATCTCGATGTACACGTCGCAACGCACCTACGGCGTGCTCTTCCCACGCCTCAATGCAGGTGACGTCGTGGAGCTTCGTTACCGCATCGACGACGTCTCGCCGCGCAATGAAATCGCGGATTACTTCGGCGAAGTCGAGTACCTCCAAGAAGACAATCCCATCGCGAACAGCGAGTACATCCTCGTCACACCGAAGGACAAAACCTTTTACATCCGTACGAACAAGCTCGACTCGATCGTTCGTGAAGAGAAGGTTGAGGGGGACAAACGCATCTATCGTTTCAGTGCCGACAATGTTCCGCCGTTGATGCCGGAACCGAACATGCCGCCGTGGCCTGAAGTGCTCGGGTATGTG
Source organism: uncultured Polyangium sp. (assembly GCA_964435055.1). GTDB lineage: Bacteria > Myxococcota_A > Polyangia > Polyangiales > Polyangiaceae > Polyangium. Next base: position 3,693 of record CAYSYX010000486.1, read on the forward strand.
CATGTCTCGACGTTCGACACGTGGAACTCGGTGGGGTCTTGGTACTGGGGTTTGGCGCGGGAGCAGTTCGACGTGGATGATCAAGTGCGTCAACGCGCACGTGAGCTCACGAAGAACGCGAAAGACGACGCGGCGAAAGTGCGCGCCATCTACAAGTTCGCCACGGAAACGCGTTACGTGGCGCTCGAGTTCGGCATCGAAGGCATTCGCCCGCGACGTGCCGCGCAAACGCTCGCGCGCGGGTGGGGCGACTGCAAAGACAAGGCGACGCTGATCGTGACGATGCTTCGGGAAGTGGGCATTCCGTCGACGATCGTGCTTCTACGAACGCGCATGCGCGGAGACATCGCTCCGGAGCCCGCGAGCCTTGCGCCGTTCGATCACGCGATCGCGTATGTCCCGTCGCTCGATTTGTTCTTGGACGGCACGGCGGAACATACGGGTTCGAACGAATTGCCCGTCATGGATCGCGGAGCCATCGGCCTCTTGGTCAACGAGGGCAAACCCAAATACGTCAAGCTGCCCGATCCGCCACCCGAACAATCCATCTCGAAACGACATGTGGATGTGACGTTGGCGCTCGATGGTTCGGCGCAGATCACGGCGGACCAACAAGTCACGGGCGCGTATGCACCTGATTGGCGACGCCGATATCTCGCGGAAGGAACGCAACGCGAACGCGCGACGCACGACTTCGCAGGCGACTTTGGTCCGCTCGAACTTGCGCCCGGACGAACCGGGATCGAAACGATCAATCTCGCAGATGTCGAGCAACCGGTTCGTTTGAAGGTGAAGGGAAAAGCGACAAACTTTGCGCGCAAAGAAGACGACACGTGGAGCGTCCCGGCGAACATCGCCCCGCGTCTCGTTGCGGAGCTCGCGCCATCGTCGAAGCGTACGCTCGATGTGGTGATCGGAGCGCTGACGACGCGCGAAGAAGAATGGGTGCTGAAGGTGCCTGCGGGAGCGAAGTTGTTGAAGGTGCCCGTGGCGCAGAAGATCGATTCCCCGTTTGGACACTTCGAGATGTACGTGGAGCAATCGGCCGGAAAAGTTACGGTTCGAACGAGTTTGTCTTTCAAGAAACCGCGGGTCACGCCGAGTGAATACGGTCAGTTCCGCGCGTTTTGCGAAGCGGTCGATCGTGGGTTCAATCAACGGATCGTGGTGGGCAAGTGACGTCGAAAGACGAACGTCTCGATGTTGCGCCGCCGGTGCTTCCCGATGGAGTTCTGGCGGTACGAATCGGGCCGGGGGCAAACTGTTCGTCCGCGGGAAGTGCGATCGATATTTTGTTTTACGGGAGCGTGATTGCGTCGGCGCTCGCGGTGGCGCTGGCTGCGGCGTTGCCGCTGAGGGGGAAGTCCGAAGCTTCTCATGACAAACCATCGGATGACGCAACATAGTTCTGCGGGACATCGGGCGCTTCGTCTCCAAAGACCCGGTTGCCCACCACGCTTACGACTGATACGCAAAGATTGATGACCGCCGCTCGCAAGCTCGCCCCCGCAATTCCGAACGACGATCCCCTCTGGCGCAAATTCCTTGCAGCACCAATTGATCCCACTCCCCTTACGGACCAGGAGCTGCGCTTGCTGGAGCAAGTGAAGGTGAATGGCGGGATTGACGGAGCCACAATGAGCGCCGAGATTGCACGTCGAGCGGAACGCGACGGGGATCCAATCCAGTAGAGTAGAAATGAGTCCCTGGCGCATTGAGTGGTCGCATGCTGCCAGCTCTGCTTTGCGAGCAATTCCGTGGCGCGATGCGGCACGAATCGACGCCGCCGTACAGAACCTTGCCTCAAAACAAGAAGGCGAACTCGTACGGATCAAAGACCATCCCACCGCAGCCAAACTCCGAGTTGGACCGCACCTCGTCTATCTCAACTTTGATCAATTCGACGGCACGCTGACGGTTTGGTTCATCTATCGAAACTAGCGGTTGGATGGTTTCTCTTTTCAAACCACTCCGTCGCTACGACGACACCTTTGCACCGCTCCACTCCTGCAAACTCTTCACTGCATACGCCGCCTGTGCGTCGTTCACGTTCGCTTCGAGCACTTCCGTCACGGCCATCGCCGCAGCGATCGTCGTGAAGTACGGAACGTTTGCAAGCAAAGCATTTCGCCGAATCGCGTAACTGTCCCGAATCGATCGCGCCCCCACCGTCGTGTTGACGACGAGCGCCACTTCACCCGCTTTGATCGCATCAACGACGTGCGGTGATCCTTCCGCGACCTTGCGAATACGCGTCGTGGGAATACGGGCCCGCTCGAACGCGTCCGCCGTGCCGGCCGTAGCCAGGATCGTGAAACCCAGAGCATGCAGGCGCCGAGCAACCACACTCGCCGCGGGTTTGTCGTCGTTCTTCACCGAGATGAACGCCGTTCCCGCCGAAGGAAGCTTCGTCCCCGAACCTCGAAGCGCCTTGCCGAACGCATGCGCGAACGATGGCGCGATGCCCATGACCTCACCCGTCGATCGCATCTCGGGCCCGAGCTGCGTGTCCACGCCCGGAAACTTCGCAAACGGGAAAACGGATTCCTTCACGGCCACATGCTTGGACCTCAAAACGTCTGTCACGCCAAGCTCGGCCAAGGTTTTTCCTGCCATCACTTGCGCCGCGATTTTTGCCAGAGGCCTTCCCGATGCTTTGGACACAAACGGAACCGTTCGCGATGCACGCGGATTCACTTCGATGATGTAAACAACGCCGCCCTTCACGGCGAACTGCACATTCATCAACCCGACGACGCCAAGCTCCAACGCCAGCTGCCGCGTTTGCTCTTCGATCGAAGCCACGATGTCCGGCGAAAGCGAATACGGCGGAAGCACGCAGGCCGAGTCTCCGGAATGAATCCCCGCCTCCTCGATGTGCTGCATCACGCCGCCAATGACGACTTGCTGCCCATCGCCAATCGCATCGACGTCGACTTCGATCGCATCCTTGAGGAACTCATCGACGAGGATCGTGCGCGTTCCGGCCTCTTGCGCCGCTTCGACAGCCGCGTGAACGTACGCTTCGAGCTCGCGTTCGTCGTGACAAATCATCATCGCGCGCCCGCCGAGCACGTACGAAGGACGCACGAGCACCGGAAAGCCGATCGATCGCGCCGCCTCCATCGCTTCCGCGACAGTCTCCGCCGTGGCGGCTCGCGGCCGGCGCAAACCAAGTTTCGTCAGAAGCTCCTCGAACCGCCGACGATCTTCAGCCCGATCGATCGCGTCCGCGGACGTCCCCAGCAGCGGCACACCCGCACGAAAAAGCGGCACCGCGAGCTTCAGCGGAGTTTGTCCTCCGTACTGCACGACCACGCCCACAAGCTCGCCGTCTTTGCGCTCTTCGTCGACGATCGCCATCACGTCCTCGAACGTGAGCGGCTCGAAATACAGACGATTCGAGGTGTCGTAGTCGGTGGACACCGTCTCGGGATTGCAATTGACCATGATGGTCTCGAAACCCATGTCGCGCAGCGCAAAGGCCGCATGCACACAGCAGTAGTCGAACTCGATGCCCTGCCCGATTCGATTTGGACCACCGCCCAGAATCATGACCTTGCGCCGGTTTGTCGTGGCC
>CAYSYX010000487.1:0-7259 GCA_964435055.1 uncultured Polyangium sp.
ATGTTCTCCGGCTTCAAATCACGATGAACAATGCCCATTTCATGGGCTCGATCGAGCGCCCGGACCACCGGCAAAATGATGTCGAGGATGATGGGCACCACCGCTCGACCAAGGCCCTCCATCGCATCGCGCAACGATTGCCCTTGGATGAATTCGAGTACCATGTACGGGAACCCATTGAATTCACCCAAGTCGTAAATGACCACGATATTGTCGTGGCGACATTGCGCGGTCGTGCGAGCTTCGGCGAGAAAACGTCCGGCGGCAGGCCCACTGTGCTCGAGGAGAAACTTGATCGCGACCAATCGACCAAGGCGCGTGTCGCGCGCCAAGTGCACTTCGCCCATTCCCCCCGTGCCGATGAGTCGGATGATCTCGTACTGCTGGAGCATCATCCCGGGAGCGAAGTGGATCCCAGCTTTGACTTCGGATTCTGCCGGCATAACCATCACGTTTCAAAGGGCATCGCCGATCATGCCGCCAAGCGTGACATGTTCGACTCTACCGCCGCGCCACCCTATACAAGTCTGCTACAGGTGAGAAGAGAAAAACGCACCTGCCCGATACGAATTCCGCCGTAGAAATCCGGGGCGCGTGCGAGGCAAACCACTTGATGCGTCGTGGTCAATCGATCTTCCAGGGCGCCGTCAACGCGTGAGCGGCACGAACCGCACGATGAACGTGGTCGGCCAAAGTTTGCCGGCGAGAAAATAGCGCTTGCCAACAGGATCGTAGGCGATTCCATTCAGCACGTCGGCCTTGTACCGCAATGCGTTCGACAGCAATCCTTCGGCGAGGATCCAACCGATCACCTTGCCGGACTTCGGATCGATCCGCGCAATTCGCTCGGTGGGAAAAATGACCGCCAACAGCTCGCCGTCGACGTACTCCAATTCGTTCATGTTCATCAGCGGAAGATCGCCGTTGAAAACCTGGAGTGACTTTTGGACGGCGCCCGTGTTTGGATCGAGAAACCCGAGCTCGTGCGTGCCGTTGCTGTAGATCAAGTGCGTCGCATCGTGGGTCAGGCCCCAACCTTGACCTCGAATCGGAAACCTGCGCAGCTCCTGCGTCAATTTGGAATCGAAGACGAAGCCGGTTCCATCGATCCACGTCAGGACAAACGTCGCGTCACCAAAACGCGTGACGCCTTCCCCGAAGTACGTCCCACCGAGCTGGCGTTCGTTCACGACCGCACCCGTTTGCATGTTCACGCGGCGAATGCGCGATTCTCCATTGAGGCCGCAGCTCTCGAGCAACGTGTCTCCGTCGACCTCCAAGCCTTCCGTGAAACACGTCGGATCATGCGGCAAGGTACCGATGACCTCGACGAGATCGATGCGCGGACGATCCGGACCGTTCAGCTCGATTCGCGTGCAAATATCGGAAATGAGCCTGCGAGCCGCCATGCCTTCCGGCACCGTCCACGAAACCTCGTTCAGCTTGTGAATCGCTTCGATCGGTTTGCCCTTGGAGAGCAAGTCATCGGCCACCGCGAGCGGATTCGGAGGAGGTTCGGGCGTCTTGATGGGAGGCGGAGGGTCGGTTCCCGGACAACTCGCGAGCACGACGGACAGGAGCAACAGGACAAACTTGCCAAGGAACGACAGCGAAGCAAACCCTTGTTTCTCCGCCTTTGGCGCGTCCGCCCGAGGGGACTCGTTCGAGAACCTCGCGGGTGGCGCGGGTTTGTCCAGCGTCTCGTTGTCGTGCATCGTCGGGTTCGTGACCTACCGTGAGCGGAAAAGTGACCACCAGACGCTAACACGGACAAACGCCGGGAAGCAAGCACAAACAGGGGCGCTCATTTTCGACGGGCAATGGTGAGCGCGATGGCCATCACGAGCGTAGGAAAGGCATATTTCAGAGTGCGTCGCCATTCGCGCGTGACGAAGAAATTTTCGGTCATCGCGATGCCGGCTTTCAGATTGCGTACGGCGTGGATCCAATCTCCGGGGGTGAAGACGAGGTCACCTGGTTCCTGCAAGCAATGGATGCGTCTGGCACTGCTGAAAAGAGGGTGCTTCTCGAGATCCGGTTCGAAGGGGTGAACGAGGTTGCCATAAAGTTTGTCCTTGTCGGCCTTGGGAATGAACACCCATTCTTTGAGCCCGGACACGACGACGTTGTAGGCGTGGCTGGTGAAAACATCGGTATGCAACGGCGTGAACGTGCCTTTTTTGCCGATGTACATCCAACTGAACATCGATCGACCGATGAAAGGAATCCGATGATGCCAACTTCGTGAAAAATGCGGCATTGAAAAATGCGTATAGCAGATTTGCGGGACAAACCAGTCGCGCAGATAGAACGGGTTCGGTTCGTCATCGGCTTCGAAATTCTGCAGGTATTCGGCGACCGTGATGGTTTTGAATTCCAAGTTTTTGCGGGCCAAGGTTTCGCCGACGAGTCGCCCGACGCGTACTTTCCGGTCGCCATGAGATTGCTTGAAGTATTCGGGGGTCCACAACTCGAAGGCCGGCCAGTTCTTGGCGAATCCTTTCATGAGGACGGGTTTGCCGCCGTTTTTCACGAATCGATCAAAAAATTCATCGTCGGAGATGGGCTCATGAATGACTTCGATGTCCTCGCGGGGTTTTTCCGGCATGAGGTCGCCTCACTTTGTGTGAGATTGAATGTTGCGTGCGTCCGGGCTCATGAGCGAGTGTGTTCATCGACCTTTACGCTTCGACAATCGATTGCCGGGTGAGCGCGCCTTCGATGACCGCGCCTTCGATGGTGACGTAAATCATTCCATCATTTCGCAGCACATCCATCGTCGTATTGCGGTCGAGTTTCGGTTCGAGCGCGTCGAGAAATGCCGGATCGATGTGCCAAACTTCAATGGCTTCGGCCTTGTAAATCGGTCGCGTTGCTGCTTCCCGACGTAAGTTGGCGAGCGGCGCGTACGTAAAAAGCGCCACGCGATCGGCCGCTTTGGAAGCCTTGTGCAAGCGTTCGGCGGAAGGAGAACCGATATCGATCCAGGCCAGGAGCAATCCTGTCGGATCGTGAATCGTCAGGGGAGGATCTTCGGCTGCACTGAGGCCGCCTTTGCTGAACGCAATGCCTTCTTCGTAACTCAAACAATAAGCGAGCATTCTCGTGACGAGATACCGCGTGCTTTCCGATGGATGTCGCGCGAGGCGCAAATCGAGCGTTTCGTACACGCCGCGATCGACATCGGAAAGGTTGACGGTAAAACGGTACATTGTTGCGCCGAGAGCCATGGTTGGCGCACCGTACCGCAGACGGGCAGGGAAGGCGAATTTTCGGTGTTGCCCGTTCAGGCGTTTGCGACGAGGACGTGGTGGCGTCTCGTTTGAATCAAACGGAAATGCTCCGCGTTACGCTTCGACCAACACGTGGCTGTACGATTCCGGGATGATGAGCTGCAATCCTCCGCCCATGGCCATGACCCCGGTCGTATTCAAGCGCGGCGCAATCGTGAGCGATTGTCCGGTTTGTCTTGGCGTCCACGTGTCGATGGCCGCCGTCGTGTACGATTCCAGGACCCAAATCGGATTGCGAACCACGAAGTGAACGACCTTGCGCCCCGCCGTGTTCACGCCCGATTGATGCACGGATTGTCCCCGCCGCGTAAAAAACAGCTTGAACGGCGATTCATGCCCGCCGCGAAAACCGATGATCCGCTCTTTGGCTTGCAGCAACACGCGCTTGACGGGCTTCGACAAGTCCATCGCCCGCAAAAACGCGAGCGCCATTGCCGGCGGTAACGTGGGCATCTGCTCGTGGAAAAACGTGAGCGACGTCTTCACGTTCTGACGCGGCACGGGCGCCGTGATCCCAAGCTCACGCATCCACTTGTCCAAGCCGGCTTCAGAGAGATGATCGGCGATCGAGAGCTGCATGGAACCATTATACCCACCGAACGGATCCCGATGTCAACCGGCACGATGGGGCCATGCATCACGAGGTGCTCAGCGTCGCCCTTTGGCTCGCCGCACCAATGCATCGACTTCGGCGGGCATGGCTCGCGCGAACTCCGCCAAACTCTGTTCGACGTTTTCGCCCAAATCCACGTTCATGGCTTTGGCGGCCTTTTTCCCGGCGAACGCGTAATACCAATGCGCCGCGCCAAACCGCTGAAAGTGCGCTGTGAAATCCGTGAATGACAAATCGAGCGGATACAGCTCGCAGCCGTCGTGGGCGACGCCGATTCGATAAGGCGCCCCCTCCGGATCGAAATAATCAATCGTGAGCCATACAGATTCGCCGGGCACCGAGACGATCAGCTTCGACCGTTTGAGGGCATTGAGGCGATCGAGATCGCGCTTCGTTTCCACCTCGAAACTATCGCTCCAGATCTGCTCGCAAAAGGCTTGCGCGTAAATATCGCCTTCGTCGATGTCCTTTTCGTGCGCTTTGCGGCTGCGATATTGAACATGCGGGCGAAATTCGTCGAAAGCTTCTTCGAGCCCGCAGATGGATGCCTCGCCCGGGAGCACTTGGTTCCCACGCATGGCGCGAATGTGCATTCCGTCGCCTCGAGCATAAAACGCCGCAATTTCATCGGGAAGGTCGCGTCCGAGGATCTCCCGCACCTTGGCCGATAATGCGTCAAGTTTGCTCGGCGGACGCGTCATCACGATCGTGATGTCGCCGAACGTCGTGGTCTCCGTCGTTTCGTTCATCGCGCGCAGAAGAGCCTGGTTTTCCCGCCCTGTCAATCATGAAATACGCGGATCTTGACCGGGCCTCGCCGCTCGTGGTACCGCCCGACGCGTTTTTCAGTACCGCTCGAGGCTCCACTCGGAACAATTTCTCTCCGCAAAGGTCCCTGCCCGAATGCTCCGGCGATTTGCCCTTGTCTCCATCGTTTCCCTCGCGTCATGCGCGCCTGTGCCACCGCCCGCTCCGAATGCCCCGCAAGCATGCGTCGACCCGGCCCCGGCCATTGCTCCTCCGCCCGCTCCGGTGCAAACCGTCGAGGTAAAACCGGCGCTCACGCTGGAACCGCTCGTCGCGGGCGATGCTGCTCGGTGGAAACTCACCAATCAGACGACCGAGCCTTTGAACATCGGCATCGAATACTCTCAGCGTTATTGGGCTCGCGATTGTCGTTCGCCATTACAACGTATCGATAACGACGGGCGGATGCATTGCATGCCGATCCATATTGAAACGACCATTCCCGCATTTTCCAAGATCGACCCGGGTGCGTCGGTCGTCATTACGTTATCGCTTCAATTGGTTTTACACGGCCCCGAGCCGGCGCTTCCTGCCGGCCGATACCAGCTCGCCATTCCCACGACAAACCCCACCGACCGCAGCCCCGGGCCCACCGCGCGGGTGAACTTTCGCCTCGATGGCCTTGCGGAAGACGAAGCCCGACAGCTCGTCCCGCGCGTCGCTTTTGCCATGGAGCATCGCTGCGTCACGACACCCGATCTTGCGGAACGAGCTCTTGCGTGGACGGCCCCCGCGTCGATAGCGTTTGCCGCGATGGATATGCCGGGGGCGCCGAGGATGCGCGAGCGATATGCGCAGCTCATGATGGTCTACCCCGAAGCTCAAGAGAAACTGCGCCGCGATGCTTACGGCAGCACATTCGATTCGGTCGTGGCCGCACGAGTGCTGCTTTCGTCGTCTACGCAGCCGAGGGCCGAAGTGCGCGAAGACGCTCTGCGTTTTCTGCCGATGTCTTTGCGGGTGAAAGGCTTTGATCCGATCTTGGTGCATGCCGTCGTTGACAGCGACGTGCAGTCGCCCATTCTCGAAACTGTCGCGTGGCGTGTATCGAACGCCGACGAGGTCGAGCTCGAGCAATGGCAAAACGGTCTATCGTGCATTGGTCCGCGTGGCGGAAACGAATTGGCGTTTGCGGACTTGATTCATGCATTTCGCATGCGCGCTCAAAAGGCCAAACCGGAGCTCGCTGCGGCCTTGCGCGCTCGGGCCGACGCCTTCGAGAAGTTGTTACGCGAAAAACGGGGCAACGTCGATCTGGCGCTGCAAATTGCTCGCTCCGGGCGTCCTCCGCCGAAGCTCACGACCGACAACAAGCCGAACTCGGTCCACGGGTGTGGCTCGACGATGAGCGGCCTTCGGCCCGATCCCGTGTGCGCGGGGACCGAGGTAACGCCGAACGATCCGGCATTGCGGTTTTTAACCACGCCGATGAAGTTGACCATCGAATGACCGGCCTGCGCTTCGAGCCAAGGGATCGCCCTACGCCCACGTTTTCGTCGTTTTGATCCGATCGCGCAAGTCGGACAAACCATCCGCCTCGAGTTGCTCCAATTCCGTAATGCGTTCCGGCGTGCATGCAATACCCAGGACGTCGCATAAGTCCCGAATGGTTTGTCGCAGACCGTCCTGAAGGCCTTTCTTGCGCCCCTCGTCGAGGCCTTTCTTGTGCCCCTCGTCGAGGCCTTTCCTGTGCCCCTCGTCGAGGCCTTTCCGGTGCCCCTCGTCGAGGCCCTTCTTGTGCCCTTGTTTTTCCGCCAAGGACAACATGCCCCGCTCATTCTGAATGAGCATTCCGGCGTGAATATAGGCATCCCATTCTTCGCGCGTGAATTTGGCCACGCGTGCGGCATCGAGCGCTTCGAGCAATGGAGGATGGTTGAGTACTTCGGGGACTATTTCCAGGCTGTCGGCTTGTCGAAAGAAATACGCCCACTTTTCAATGAGCGTTCGAGCGTTCGGGCCTTGAGTATACTTGGGCAATTCCAAAAACACGAATTGCAATGAACCGAGTCCCTTTGCGCCCGTGGATTGTTCTTGCATCCGCCAACGGCTCAGCATGGGAATCTGATATTCGTCCGTATCGGGCCATAACGTGAAATCGCAAATCGTGATCCCGATGATGTCGTTCAAGACCGGATAACCGTCGCCTTTTCCCAGCTGATTCGTGTACGCCTTGGCGACATTGTACACGACGCGTTTTTCAAAGGCCTCGACGTTCAAGACTTGCATTTCGACGACGTAAAACGTGCCTTGCGCGTATTTGCACTTGACGTCGACGATCGACATCTTCAGCTCCTCGACCTTGGGCCGCTGCGTCGGATCGAGGAACGTGACCTCGGTGATGCGGTGGGCTTCATCGAGCTCGAGGATGTCGTTCAGGAACCCGATGAGGGCGTTTTTATGCTCTTCCGTGCCGAAAATACGGTGAAACGTAAAGTCGGTCTTGGGATCGGCAAACACCGGACGGCGCAACATGCCGTCACCTTACTCGCGCTCGCGGACGAACGCAAGCGGACCGGCGACGGAGATTCTCGCGCGTGTTGCCC
>CAYSYX010000488.1:0-3937 GCA_964435055.1 uncultured Polyangium sp.
CGAGAGCAGCGGGCACCGTGGAGGTCCCTGCACGGATTTGCGCGGCGAGGTATTGACAGATTTGATCCGCGAGGCTGCCAATTGGACTGCTGAGATCGAGTTCCGCGGCGAAGTGGATCCCCTGAACGGTTTGCCTTGTGAGCGCAGCGAATTGCGTTTCGAGAAACTCCGGCGCGAACGTGAAGTTGCTTGCGCTGTAGCCGGGAATAACTTGCAAAGACAAGCGGTTACCCGGCGAAGCCAGGACGGAGCGCGTCCCATGAATCGTGGTGGGTGGCCCCGACCAACCGTGCAAATGCATAGAACTCGCGCGGCTGATGAGCAACGCGTGCCGCGCAATCGTCACGTCCAACTGAACATGAGTGTCGATGACATCTTGAATGAGGGTGACGGGACCAAACGTGGCGGCTTCCGCCTGCCACACGAAGTCGTCATCGACGATCCCCACCGCGTCCCCGTAGATCTGTCGAAAAGCCCCGATTGCGGCATCGAAGTCGGACGTTTGGATTTGCGCAATGGAAGTGGTCCATGCTGGGGTCATGTCGGTATTGGCTCTGGTCAAGCCTCGTGAGGGTCGGCGTTGGAATGATGCTTCTCGTCGGACGATTGGCTAACGTCCCAAATGAATCACAAATCACCGTGCACGGGCAAGAGCATTGTGACTCAAAACAAGGGTAGAGCGTATAGGTGGATCGATGAAGTCGATGAAGTCGATGAAGTCGTTAAAGATGTAACATCCAACCCATGGTCGTGAAGCGCCACAATGGACCATATACCGTCGGTGCATCATCATGCGCATTCGACGTCTCGCCCTTGGCACCGCGGCAATTGCCGCGATCCGGAGATCGAAGGCCGTCGGGAAAAACGTTTAACCTGACGTGTTACCGACGATCCCGGTTGCACAAGCCCTTGAAACTTGCGTAAGTTGGCCCTTTTTATGCCGCCATTGCGAAAAAAAGGCTGTACCGCGGTTGCATGCGGTGTATCATCGCCGTCACCATGACCGAGCAAGAATCAGATCCGCGTCGCGAGGCAGAGCCCAGTCTGTTTACGCTGGCCCTCTCACTGGTTGGTCCCGCCCCCGAAGATACGCCTGCAACGCTGCAGCTCAAACCCGGCCAGACGGTCGTCGCCATTGGTGACTCGATCACCGCCTACGGCAACTTCAATGGGTACCTGACGATGTGGGACACGTTTTTGGCCCAGCATTACCCCGACTTGAAGATCCCGAACATCATCAACGCCGGCATTGGAGGACAAACGTCGCAAGATCTGGTCGCTCGATTCCAGAGCGATGTTGTCGACAAGAAGCCGGACATGGTGACGATCAGCATTGGGATCAACGACGTCTGGTCTCGGCTCGGCGCCCCGCACGACGAGGAAATCCTGGCCGCTTACAAGCAAAATATCACCAAGATGATCGATATGGCCCAGGGGGCCGGGATTGAGGTCCTTTTGCTCACGCCCACCATCATCGTCGAAGATCTCAACAGCGAGGGAAATCGAAGGCTCGCGATGTATGTGGAAGCCGAGCAGCAGATCGCCAAAGAAAAAAAGTGTGCATTGGTGGATCTGCATCGGCTGTTCCTTGCCGCGCTCCACAAAAAGCCGGCCGACGGGGAACCCACCTGGCTGACGGCCGACGGCGTCCACATGAAACCGCTCGGGTATGCGATCATGGCGGTCGGCCTTTTGCGAGGGTTTGGCGTCAGCGACGCGCTGCTCGCCGCCCACCGTGGATAACGTCGGATCGTTCGATTACCTTTGGCACAATAGGACGATGGTCCCTGGCCGTGGGCATGACGACCACCGACACGAGGCGCTTTCGGCTCTTTCTGGAAAGCACGCCCGACGCTCGACTGCTTGTGAGTCTATGTTCTTGCTCGGCGCAAACCGGATGCAATGAACAGCGCGAGCTTGTCTCATGGATACAACTTCAGGTATTGGAGAATATCCGCCATTTCGTCGTCCGAGAGTTTCTCCGTGGAAAATGGCGGCATATTGCCCGAATACGTGACGAACGCGCCGTGACGTGTCTTTTCGACGAATACAAGACGCTGCTCTTTCGCCGTGTATTTTTCGAGCGGATGCTCTTGCAGCGTTTGCTCGGGAAGGATCGGCGCACGGGCCACGAGACGCCCTTCGCCGGTATGCGCCGGACCGTGGCAGGTCTTGCACGCCTGCCCATAGGCCACCCCTCCGCGCGTCGCATCTCCGGCCGGAAGATCCGCGATGTTTACCACCACGCTGAAGGGCGCCGCGGACGTCCCATCGGCGCCCTGGGAAATCGAATCCAGGTATGCGTACAGGGCACGTGCCTCTTCATCCTCCGCCGTAAATGGTATGTCTTTCAGCATGAAGTAATAAAGACACGCATTGACGGCGCGAAGCAAATCAAGCTCTTGGCCTCCCCAATACGACGGTCGCTTCGTAACGCCCGCGAGTGATCCTCCCGGACGAACCACCGCCGTATCTTCCGCGCCAACCTCATGACACGTGGCGCAGGAATACGAGTTGAGGTCCGTTCCCGAAATACCGGGATCGTTGAAAATGGCCGCACCGTGATCGATTGCCGTTCCGTGCTTGATGACCGGAGCTACCGTTTCTTCGGAACAACCCGCCAGGAGAATGGCCGTTGCCGTCATTGCCACGATTTTGCGCGTCATGGTGCACCTTTGCGGTAAAGGGCGAGGGCGTCGGGGTATGTCCCTACGTCGGTCGAACGAAGGGTCGCCAATGTGGTTGCATCCAGCCAAACCACTTTCCCGGGCCCCTTGTGATCGCCTTCGCAAGCAATGGCGTACGATCCATCATCCATACGCGCGGCAACATGCGGAAGTTTGCATTCGCCGTTGGCGAAACTCCGATAGTTGAGTTCGGTTTTCGTCGCGATATCGATGACGACGACGGCATCGGGTGCTTGCATCGGCAATACGAGCAGCTTGCCGTCGGCCGACCACGCCGGAAAGTAAGGGGCGCCAAGCGTCGGCAACGTCATGGTCGACAACATTTGCCCCGTTTTCGTATCGAGAAAACGAACATCTTTGGATACCGTATTTCCAAACGCGATCATCGACCCATCGGGCGACATGGACGCCGAATACGGTCCATATTGAGGATTGCCAAAACCCGAAACCCCCGCAGCGACGGGAACTCGATTGACCGTACCGCTCTCGACGTCGACAATGGCCACGACGTCTTCGCCATAACAAGCAACATACGCCGTCGCGCCGTCGGGTTTGGAGAGAACCATTCCATGCGGAGCCACGCACGTTGTAATGCGCTTCGGCGCCGGCGAATCGACGAGGACCATGGTGCTCGTATCAACGACCGCGATCGTTGCTCGCGCCGCTTCGATATCGTTCGGGTTTTTCTGGGCGCGGATCAAATCGAAATGCGACGTCATTGCGCGCTTGCCATCGTCCGATAAAACAATTTCGCCCGGATTGTTGTCGACCCGCGTTTGCCCGAGAACACGAAAATCGTGCATATCGAGCTTCTGAGCATACCCCGACTTGACGCTCGATCCGTGCGAGGCATGCGGTCCCTCACCGGTATTTTCCGGCGGATACGACAAGGCGATGTACACCGCATCTCCCGCTTTGGACGGGACGACGTGATGTGGCCCGTCCAAACTCACCGGATCACGCCCGACGGGATAAGTACCCAGGGTATCACCATTGACGGCATCGACGACGCTCACCGAATCGGCGTAACTATTCGTGATGAACAGCGCTCCACTATCAGGAATGACGAGCGGTGTTCGGCGATTTGGATAAGCATCGCCCTGAAAGGCGTCGTATTCATAAATGACCGTCGGATCGCCGGGCGAACATGCTCCGCCCATGAACGGAAGGACGACCACGGCAACGCCAACGAGTGCGGTTTTCATCGTTGATGACCTATTTTCCGTGAACTGTTTGTCTTGGAATAACGC
>CAYSYX010000488.1:3947-7236 GCA_964435055.1 uncultured Polyangium sp.
GACGACCTTTGCGCGGCGATCACCCGCCAGGTCAGCGCCGGCACGATACCGCCGACAGGCCTGCCGTTCGTCGAGCCAACCTCGCAAGCCCCGCAGCTTCCTTTGCCATCCGTTGTTCCCGGGCCGCCACCGGCTCCGGATGTCGACGCGCCACTCGAGCTCGAACTGGAGCTTTCTCCCGAACCTGCGGAACCACCTGCGCCGGCTCCACCGGCTCCACCGGCACCTCCGGCACCTCCCGTGCCCATCGCGCACGAGGCCGTGTCAATGAGCTCCGCAGTCGCAGGCCAAACGGCGGGACACGCCATGCCCACATCGGTCGCGGCGTCGCAAGCGAGCGGTCCGCGGACGCAAGCGAGCAAATTCAAGGGCATGAAGGTTTTACCGCCATCAACCGACTTCCCCACGGTAAAACCGTCTTTGGCTTCCGGACCGCAAGCGAATATCGCGTTATCCGTCCACACGAGGCATTGCGCATGAACGGTGGATATTTGCGTTTCCGTGAAATCGGCCGTGGAGATTTGATGGATGCCGTCGGTTTCACCCCCGGCGAGAATCGACGAACCATCGGGAGACAAAGCGAATCCCTTGAGAATGCCTTGCCCGGTGAAGACGTTCGTCCAGGAAATACCGCCATTCGAGGTCGCGAGGAGCACACCTTGCGGACCGGTGAGGCGCACGTAAATCTTCATTGGGTCCGTGGGGTCGATGGCGGCGATGTACGGCACGTGATCGATATCCGTGCCCGGAATGTCGCGTTTTACCCACGTCATCCCGTCATCGGTACTGACCTGAAGCACGCCGGGACCTCCTTTTCCAATTTGACCCGACGTTATGATGAATTTCGGATCCGATGGGGCAACATCGAGCGTGGTGCCCACGAAATCGGTGGGTAGGTCCATCCCGACTTTTGCCCAATTGGCTCCATTGTCCGACGAACGCCAGACCTGCGTGACGAACATGCTGCCCGCCATGGCATTGGACGTCAAAGCAACGGCGACTTGCGGATCGTTTTTCTGGGTCGAAACATCGATGACGTTCTTCGTTTCGAGCGGCGGCGGCCGATCCCACGCGCAGCCGCCTTGGGTCCCCACACCCAGGTGATCATAAACGCCCGCAATCAGCGTCCCGTCTTTCGTGAGCGTTACGGGCGGGTCATATTGTCCCGTCCATTCGACGGCTTGTTCGCAAACCCAATCCCAGGCTTTGCCCGCGTCGCTCGATACGAGAATTCCGTACGTCGTTCGAACGACGATATGGTTTGCATTCGTCGGATCCACGACGATTTGATTGGCCGCTGGAAATCGTCCATTGGCCGAAGCGGTCGTGGATACGAGACCGACAACCGCAAACGCCAACAATGAACCCCATGTTCGCGACTTCATTGTGCCTCGCATCAGTGCACCGGCCCCACGGGTTGGCTTGGACCTTCAACCGAACCGAATGTCGCCACTTGCCATGGATTGGCCATCACCGTGTACGTCTTGACGACGGTCAGCGTCTTGATATCGATCGCCGTCACGGTGCCATCCACGCTATCGGCCACATACAAGATTTTGCCGTCGCCGCTGATGGCCGATCCCCGCTGATTCGTCGATTGCCCCACGGGAATACCCTTCGTCTGCACGGGCATTGCCGGATTGGAAAGATCGACACCGATATGCCAACGCACACGTGACATCGGATCGCTCGAGGGCGACGACAAGGCGACGAAAAGCGTTTTACCGTCGTCGGTCAAGCGCAGATGATTGGGACCAACCGCAGCTTCATCCGTCCCCGTGAGTTTGTCCGTGCAACCGGCTCCTTTATAAAGCAGCGGCAATTCGTGCACAACTTTATCCGTCGCTGCGTCGATGGTCACGAGCTGTCCGATTTGACAATCCGCACCTCCGGTCGCTTCGCTTGGCGTGGCTTGCAGCGTGTAAATATACGTTCCCCCCGCGCCCGCTTTGACATATCCACCGCCGGTTCCCTTCAGTTGCAAGGTCGTGAACGTCGGCGGATCCGCATCGATATCGATGATCGCGATCAATCCCGCCCCGGCCATGTTGCAATACGTTTTTCCATTCGCCTTCGATGTCGAACACCCGTGCGGCTTGAGCGAGATGCCGGCCGCCAGCGTCGGATCGCAGGTCTTTTGCATCGTGGAACCATCGAATCCGAGTTCCATGGCCGTAATCGTGCGCAGCTTGGTGAGCGCCTTGGGATCCGAGAAGTCGAACACGGAAAACACATTGTCGCAATCGTTGAAGCTCGACGCGACGAACCGTGGTTTCTTGCCGCTGAATGCCGCCGCATGATGACCATTGCCCAGCGGCACCTCGCTCACTTTTTGAAAACGCGTCGGACTGCCCTCGGTAATATCGATCAACGAAGCCGACCAGGTCGTCGACATCGCTGCATTCCCATCGTTCAACAAAAGCCAATAACGCCCATTGCCCAAATCCGTATTGATGTACGAATCATTCGGTCGCGTGCCGCCGAGACTCGACGCCGCAATGCGTGGGAGCTCCACGGACTTGATTCCGTCGTACACCATGACGTCATTGCTGGTTTGCATGTTCGTCATGATGTTCCCGTCCGCAAGCGCCTGCATGCTCTTCGGTCCCATGCTGTTGGTGATTGTCGTGCCAACCTGATTTCCTGTGGCCAGGTCATACGCGGCAAACGCTCCTTCGTGCGCAACGAAGAGCGTGTGCGGAACGGCTGCCATGGCTCCTCCCGCACCCCCGGCTCCGCCCATTCCCGCCATTCCCGCCATTCCTGCCATTCCACCCGTACCGCCATTGCCGCCGGTTTCAGCCCCGCCCATACCGCCGTTACCACTGCTGCTGCTCGAATTGCTCGTCGAGCTGCTGCTGCTCGAGCTCGTCGATGCATTGGATGTCGTATCGGAGCAGCTCGATGCTCCGAGCGATCCCGTCAAAACAAGAGACGAATAAGCAACAATTTTCAACGTGGAAAGTTTCATTTCAACCTCGTCAAGGTTATCCCCTGCTCCAGGGGCCGAGGCGCAACAGCACGTTTTATGCCATCTCCTAACGTAGTGTGATTCGCGGGATCTTCGCGCGAAGCTTTGTCACGGCTTCAATCCAGTGACCGAATGGGTCACACGGAGTAACCCTTTGGGTTCATGGCCCGGTCACGAGGAGAGCGCCCATCATTGTGCGCGGCGTATTCGGGGATTTGGCAATGCTCCATCCTCGCTCCGGGTTCATCATAACGAACCGCGAACCGCAGGGTCGCCTCCGTGCCCCGCGCCGCCGCTCGTCCCGTCACCACTGCAACC
>CAYSYX010000489.1:0-7227 GCA_964435055.1 uncultured Polyangium sp.
CCGTCCGCACCTGTGGCGCCCGTGGGACCAACGAGTCCGGTCGGTGGGCCGACCCACTCGCCCATTGAATTGACGATTTGCGTGCCGTTGATGGTAATGCCCGTCGGATGGATTTCACCGCGCACATCACCGGCGTACATCGCATACGGGACGCTCTGCACGGCGGCGCGCGGAAGCATTTCCGAATCACCGTTGACGGAAATGCCCATGAAGCGAACCGAGCCATCGAAAATGTGCGCTTGGGTCATTTGATCGACGAAGGGGTTCGTCGCGCCCAACGTGGCCGAGAAATACCCTTCATCAAACGAGATATCGAGCGTTTCGCTCCAGATCTCGGTCATGTCGTCTTTGGCCGCATAGAGTTTGAACGTGACGCTCATCGTGCCCGTGACCGGAGCACCATCGGCACCGAAGAGCCGCCCTTGCTGGGTGATCGTTTGCGGTACGTCCGCTTGCGCCGAAGATGCGCCGGCGAGCACCGCGCTCGCGAGCATCGAAGCCGAAATAAGCTGTTTGACCGTCTTTTCCATGCTCATGGCAAGCTCCCTGTTGCACCAACAATCCCACCGGTCATGCGGTACTTATCGGATGAAACCTTCGATTGATTCGGACTGGGTTGGCCGATCGTGTAAATCATCGAATACTTGCTGCTTTTCATGTATTGGCCGCCATTGACGGTCTCCGTGCCGGGGTGCCCCACGTCCGCCATGGGACCACCGCCGGACCCGCCGGAGCCGCCCGAGCCACCACCGGATGATGTCGACGTCGACGTGCCCGTCGAAGTCGTGTCGGTGGCTATCGGAGGAGCATCCGAACATGAAGAAGCAAGAGCGCCGATGATCATCGACGCGACGAAAAACACTGCCGCCGGGTTGGTCTTTCTCATCCATCGCCTCGCGGTACGTCGAACAAGACGCGCTAGTGAACTACGGTTCTTCCTGGAAAACAAGAGTGTTGTTCGGCTCCCGAGTCTTTTGCACCCGACTCCGTCGCCGACGTGATTCACCGACATCGTTGCCGCAAAGGACCGCAACGTTCATGCAGGGCACGAATTTTTCTCGACGCGACCGTGCCTGTCGCCTTACGTCCAACCTTGACAATGTCCTGCGCTTTCAACAAACGCCGAACGACAATCCTCGCGGCCGTGATGTTTGGTGCCGCAAACATCACCTCCCTCGATACCGCGCGAGCAGCCGATTTCCACCGGCCGAAACGTGCTTGCGCGAAAACCGACGCCCGCGATCCGACGTGTGCCCAAGACAAACCATCCGACCCCCGACGAGGTTTGTCCGTCGCCGCATCGTTTGTCCCGGGCATCCTCGTGCATGGCTCCGGTCACTTCGTATCCGGACAAACCCGTACCGGATGGAAGCTCCTCGGCGCCGAAGGAATAGGGCTCGGCTTGGCGCTCGCCGGCGTGGGAGGAACCGCGATCACGGGCGCGACGCGGCGATTCATCGCACCCATGGTGCTCGGCATCGTCACCGGTGGTGCGCTCCTCATGATTCCCGCGCTCGCCGACATCTATGGAGTGCTCGCCCCGAAAGGAGGAACCGGCAAGCCGCTGCTCGTGTTGCCGACCATCGAAACGCGCCTCGGGCTGGCGTACGTGTACGATCCAAACTTCGCGTACGGCTTGTTTTTGAGCCCCGGCGTCGACCTTCGCTTACGAAGTCTGCGGCTGTCGGCCTCGGCGTACTTCGCGCTCGACGATGCCAACACACGTGCGCGAGCCGCCATCGCGTACCGATTTTTCGGCCCGGGACCCAAGTCATCACCGCTCGCCAAGGACGGCTCGTACCTCGATGCCGAGTTTGCTTTGACGAACCATGCTTATACGTCGAATGGTTTTTCCGTGACCACGGGCGAGCTGAATGTCGGCGGACGGCTCGATCTTTGGCGCGTCGGAGAAACGCTGCGCGGATCGTTTGCCGAGCTCGGGTTTGGATTTGCGTACGCGGTGCATCGCTACGCCGGCTTGGCCACGGAGGTAAACGATCTGCTGACGCCTCGATTTGCGTTTGGCATGTACTTGGGTCACACGGGATACCCGCGCGGGGAACTCACGGCGTATTACGAGCATCGACACGATGGGTTTGTCGGCGGCATGAAAACCACGGGGCTCGGCAGCGGCAACGCCGGTCATTTCGGGGTCGCCGGTCGAGTGTTCGCTTCACGAAATTGGGGTGTCGGCTTCGATGCTTCGGCCGGTTCGTCCTACATGGGTCAAATCGATTTGCTTTTTCGTTATGGAGGTCGTCCGTGAACCGCTTCTTCTCGAACTTGGGCGCAATATCGATCCTGGCTTGTGCTCCGATCGTTTCATCGTGCCTCGATGTGGCGTCGGGACGTGCGGAACGGGATGCGAAGATCGGTCGGTCGACGACGAACGGCATGACCGTTCAGGTCGAGGATGGTTTGGCGGCGATTCGTTACGTCGATGCGCAAGAGGTGCATCTTTGGGCGGGCGCACCGAGCTTATCGATCCACCTCACGCGTTCGTCGGGAACAACCAATGCTTATCGTATCCGGCTCGAGAACATCTTGTCCGATGCAATGCTCACGGCCACATCCACCGATACGGCGTCGATTCCGGTCACCCAGGTGGACAACCCCGCGCCGACCGAGAGGACGTGGGAATTCACGTTTCCACCAAGCAATGCGGTGCAATTGAATCTACGAGCGCCCGATGCGGATTCACCTGAACCTTGGCGATTCGCCGTTTATGCGGATGTCCAAGAAGCGTTGGGCAACGTGCGGGACATTTATGCGAAAATGAATGAAACGCCGAACATTCGTTTTGCGCTCATCAGCGGGGATCTCACGAGTCAAGGTCGCCCGGAGCAGCTGGAAGAATTTCAGCGCGCCATGAAATCGCTTTCGTTTCCGTGTTATGCGACGCTCGGCAACCACGAGCTCGGAACGCGTGACGATTTGTATCACGATTACTTCGGACGCGGAAACTACAGCTTCGTTTTTCGTGACGCACGATTCACGATGCTCGATTCGGCAAGCGCCACGCTCGATCCGCTCGTGTATTCATGGCTCGATGGCTGGATGGCGGCCGGTCGGGATGGATTGCATGTCGTGACGATGCATATCGCCCCGATCGACCCCGTCGGAGCGCGAAATGGATCGTTTGCCAGTCGCGCGGAAGCGGACAAACTGCTCCTTTTGTTGGCGCAAAACAACGTCGATTTGACGCTGTACGGACACGTGCATTCGTTTTACGCATTCGAGAACGCGGCGATTCCGGCCTACATCTCGGGTGGCGGAGGAGCCATTCCGGAACGAATGGACGGCATTGGACGACATTTCTTGACGGTCGACGTCAAACCGCCGCAAAAGATCGAGCAAGTCGCCGTCGTCCGCGTCGATTGACATCCCGCGGAAGTTTGGCAAAGCGAACCAATGAGCAGAGGCAACGGGCCGCCCGCGATTGGGGCGGCCCGAATGTGAAGGGTTTTACCGAGGATCAGGCCGCGTTGCGACGACGGCGCAGTCCGGCGACGAGTGCGCCGAGACCGAAGAGCAACGCCGAACCGGAAGACGAAGACGTCGACGTGGTGGACGCGCAAACGCACCCGCCACCCTCGACGACGGTGCCTCCGCCGGCTCCACCCAGACCGCCTTCGCCACCTTTACCACCGACACCGCTGGAGCTCGTCGAGCTTGTCGAGCTTGTCGAACTCGTGGAGCTGCTCGAGCTGCTCGAGCTGGCGCCACCGGCTCCGGCCATGCCACCGGCTCCGGCCATGCCACCGGCTCCGGCCATGCCACCGGCTCCGGCCATTCCGCCCGTGCCGCCTGCGCCGCCCGTGCCCGTCGTGCACGTACCCGATTGACACGTACCATTGGTGCACGCCGTCCCGTTGGGTTTGGCTGGGTATTCGCAGATGCCGAGCATCGGATTGCAAGTACCGGCATTCTGGCATTCGCCCGGCGGAGCACACGTGATCGGTGTTCCGGCGCAATTGCCTGACTGACACGAATCCATCGTGGTGCACTTGTTGTTATCGTCGCACATCGAACCATCGGCGATGGGCGGATTGCTGCATGTACCGGTGGCCGAATCGCAAACGCCAACAATGTGGCATTGATCCGACGCCATGCAGGTCACCGGGTTTGCCCCCGTGCAGGCCCCTGCCAGGCAGGTGTCTGTCTGGGTACAACCATTACCATCATTGCACGTCGCTCCATCCGCCTTCGCCGGATCGCTGCACGCTCCGGTCGACGGATTGCACGTGCCCGCATCGTGGCATTGATCGGACGCCGTACACACGACCGCTGCGCCGGCTGCGCATGTTCCCGCTTGGCAGGTATCGTTCTGCGTACAACCATTGCCGTCGCTGCACGATGTGCCGTTGGGAGCGTTCGGATTGCTGCACATACCCGTCGCCGAATCACATGTTCCGGCGACATGGCACGCATCCAGCGCCGTACACGTCACGGGGTTTGCCCCGGTACACGCACCCGCTTGACACGTATCCGTTTGTGTACACGCATTGCCGTCGCTGCACGATGTGCCATTCGGAGCGTTCGGATTGCTGCACATACCCGTCGCCGAATCACATGTTCCGGCAACATGGCACGCATCCAGCGCCGTACACGTCACGGGGTTTGCCCCGGTACACGCACCCGCTTGACACGTATCCGTTTGCGTACACGCATTGCCGTCACTGCACGCCGTACCGTTGGCCACGGGGGCGGTCGCGCAACCCGTCATCGGATTGCACGAATCGGTCGTACACGGATTGTTGTCGTTGCACGTCACCGCGCTGCCGCCACCGCAAGCGCCCGCGGTGCAGACTTCGCCGGACGTACACGCATTGTTATCGCTGCACGTCGATCCGTCGGCCTTCGCCGGATTGCTGCACATACCCGTCGCCGAGTTGCACGTGCCCACGTCATGGCATTGATCGGAAGCCGTACACGTCACGGGGTTTGCCCCGGTACACGTACCCGCCTGACACGTATCCGATTGCGTACACGCGTCACCGTCGGTGCACGCAGTTCCATTGGCCACCGGAGCGAAGGCACAACCGGTCGTCATATTGCACGAATCGGTCGTGCAGGCGTTGTTGTCGTTGCACGTCACCGCGCTGCCGCCGCCACAAGCCCCCGCATTGCAGGTTTCACCCGTGGTACACGCATTGCCGTCACTACACGCCGAGCCATTCGCCACGGGGGTAAAGACACAGGCGCCATTCATGGCATTACACGCATCGCTCGTGCAAGGATTGTTGTCGTTGCACGTCACGCCGGCACACGCCGAACATCCAAGCGGATCCTGGACGATGGTATGGAACGGCGTATTCGTCAGGCCCGTCGCCACGATGGTATCGATGAACCAACCCAGCGTATTCGCCGTCCGCACCTGATTGTCCGTCCCCAAGCGGAAACGAATCTTGATGGTTTGTCCGGCAAATTGCGTCCCGAGGTTCAGCGTCACCGTATTGGTGTTCGGCCACGCTGCATTTTGGCGCGAATATGCCTGTTTTCCGGCCAAGGGATTGCCCGTGCCCGTTTGCAATGTACCGGTATAACCCGGGGCGGCGCCCAAGTTGGCCACGTCCGTCCACGTCGTGCCGTTGTTGTTCGAGATTTCCACGACGCCGCCGTCGTAATAACGAACCTGACCCATCGCCGTATAATCGAGGTCGAAACGATGCGTGAAGGCAATCGTGAGCGGTCCAGCGCCGACGTTCATCGGAGGTGATTCGAGCGCCGTATCTGAAACATTGGTATGGTTTGCCCCGTTGAACCAATAATCGCCGACGACTTGGCGCGTGCGCGACCAAAGCGTCGTCGCCAAGGTCTCATACCCGGTGGCTCCCCATTTCACCCACGGACTGAGCGGACTCTCGAACTCCTCCGTCGCCGAACTCGCCGGCACGTTGTCGTAGTTCATCTGCGCCGTCGCCGTACCGTTCGCCGTGGTGACGCACGCCGTCGGGTTTGTCGTGGTAATCGCAAAATCGGCGTCCGTAATCGCCGTCGTGCCCATGGCCATCGCCACGGGAACGCTGGCCACGCCCGTTGCGCCTGGAGCAATGCTGGCAATCGTCGCAGTATTGCCGCTCGGGAAGGTAACGCCGGCCGTTGGTGAAGTAACCGACACTTGCGTATTGAGCAGGTAACCGATCCCCGAATTGAACACGGAAACATTCACATTGCCCGTTTCATCGGTATCGACGACGCCGTCGCCGTCGCATCCGACGTTTTCCGTAACGGTTGCGCCCGTGACTTGCATAACGCCGACGTTGTCGAAGTCTTCCACGACGCCGGCATGGTTTGTCGAAGTCGCTGCCGGACCGACCGCACAGGTACCAATACCACGTGCGGCAAACCCGTCCGCCAAGAGCACAGCGTCATTCAGATCCGCCGCGCGAGCAGCCGCCAAAATGCCATTGCGCTGTTGAATGAAGGTGGGGTTGTTCGGCGAGAGCTTCATACCGGCGACGACGTAATTCGCCATGCGGCGCTTCGATTCGTCGAACGTATGTCCGCCGAAAAGCTGCAACTGCGTGTACGCTTGGAACATCATCGACGCCCAAACTTCGCCCGAATTGTGGACTTCGTTGTTGTTCGCGAAGGCGCTGTTCTGAGGCATACCCGTCGGCAATGCCTGACCGTCCATGATGTGCTTGAAGGTGAGCGCATTCCTGTTGAAATCGCGCGAATACGGGAAGCGGCGAATACCGAAATACGCTCCGTCTCCAAATGCGTCGGTCGCATAAAGCGCCGCCGCAAACGTGCCGGAAGTCATATTGTCGCCATTACGCAACATCATGTGCAAAGCCACGAAATCGCCCCACCCCTCACCTTCACTGCCGCATTGACCACACCCCCAAGGACTCGCCACCGTGCCGCAATTGTACGTCGTACATGTGGTCACGAGGCGCTTGTGCAAGTAATGGCCCCATTCGTGCGAAACGATATGGTTATCGATCGTGCCGTCGCGGTCGACTTTCTTTGGATTCGCCGACATCGTCACCGTCACGGTTTGGCTCTGCATCAGCGTTTTGAGCCAATTGCCGTCGTTTTGGTAAATGCCCAGCGATCCAATGGTGACGCCGTTCGTATTCGGATCATCGGCCATACCGGGCAACGTATCCGGCACGTTGTTGATGATGAGAACACCGACCGCCCCAGCCTGTTGGGCGCGTAAAACCTTCGATTCGAACGTGCAGGTTCCGCGATTGATCAGCGCAATCTTGCCCGCGA
>CAYSYX010000490.1:0-7220 GCA_964435055.1 uncultured Polyangium sp.
CGTAGCGCGACTGGTTGGCTCGACAGACTTGCCGTATTACCAGGCCATTGCGGAGACATTGGCTCGATGGATGACGCGGGACCTCGAGCAACACGGTTGGCAACCTGAACGCTGGGCTGCGCAATTGCCGATGGTCGACGCGGAGGAATTCGATCGTCCCGTTTGTCCCATGGGTACAGGGGAGAGCTGAGCCTCTCCCGTCGATTCTCCGCGTCAAGACTTCACCCCTCGTTCACGCGGCTTCCAATTCCCGCAAGGTTTTCCGACGACACGCAAATCATGCACGTGCGTGTTCATCCGTCCCTGAAAAACGCCGAAGAATTTGCATTGGCAGAAGATTTGCCAGAAGATCTCGACATGAAGAGTTTTGCAGTTCTCCTGGTTGCGGCTTCGGCCGCTTTGATCTCGGGTTGTGGCAAAGACGGTGGCGGTGGTGGCGACAGCATCGATCCGGCCGCGCAAGCGGAAGCCTCGAAGATCTACATGCAACGTTGCACGACGTGCCACGGTCCCAACGGCGGTGGTGATGGTCCCGGCGCGGCGGATTTGAATCCGAAGCCCCGCAATCTCTCCGATGCGACGTGGCAATCGTCCGTGGACGACGCGTACATCGAGAAGATCATCAAATTGGGTGGAGCCGCCGTCGGCAAGAGCGCCGCAATGCCCCCCAACCCCGACTTGGCGACGAACGAACCGGTCGTCAAAGCATTGCGCGCCAAGGTCCGCTCGCTCAAGAAGTGAGCTCCGCGCATATCTTTCGCGCCGGATCGGCCTGATTCGCGGGCACCATCACCTCAATGGGCGTAAGCAGCCCGAATACCCGCGTCACCGTCAAGAAAAACTCACCGCGAAGCAATACGTGAATACCCGTTCGTTGCAACGACAAACCCGCTCGTCGGGCGGCGTCGACGTCCCATTCGCTCCGTAAAACTGCGACATCCCCGTGTTTTTGCCGAAAAACAATCTCCGATCCCACGTCGAAACCAACGGCGACGAGAACGACGACCATCAAGGGATCCACGGCATTACGCCACGACAACACGGGACGAATGACCAACACCAGGCCAAACACGAGCGACATCGCTAACGCGTATCGAAATGCCTTGCGCATTCGAGCGTCTTCGGTTGTCGCGGCGGAGCGATTCCACATCCGTGACAAACCCAGGGTCAACGCCACGACCACAAACGCCGCGACCCCCGAAAACGTCCATGATCCCGGCGTCATCGCCACCGCGTACCGCGCATCGACGATCCCAAAAAGCGCAAGCGCCGTCGCCACCATCGGCAGCCCGAATGCCAAAACAACAGGCACGATTCCCGCCGTGGGACTTCGAACATACGCTTGATCGTCCCGCCGAACCAGCCATAATCCGGCGGTCAATGCGGCCACGATCAAGGGCGTCGCGAGCCAAACGAACCAAGACTCGGACAAACTTGCGGCCGACCGAGCGTCCTGCAATTCTTGCACCTCGCGCGCAAAACTTGTGGCGAGCAGCAGCGCAAAGCCGTTTCCCACGGCCCGCTTTTTCATCCAATCCGCGACGACGCCCAGCGCGCCGACGCTGCCGACGAGCAGGATCAACCAGGAGATCTTGGCCGCCGTCGACAACGGCGTAATGGCGTGGACCGAGCGCACGATGTGGTACGCAAGCAATGCGGCCCAAACCAACGCGACGATGACGAGCGTGCGCCGGAATCGAGCAATGACGGCATTTCCAAGACGACGCAGGGATGGGACAACGAAGATGGCAAGATAGCCAAGGAATGCAGCCGCGAAAAACGGCGTAATTCCCAGAGAAAAGGCGCGACCTGTAGCCCAGGGCCAAAACCCGGCCGGTAAGGCGACGGCGGCGCGTTCGGTAAGACCGGGCAGCGGGAGGATCGATGCCGCGAGAAAGACGCCGCAGAGCCCGAGAATGGTTGCCCACAGGCGCCCCCGGATGGCTGATTCATGCATGACGTCGATTCACATTCGACAAACCGCAACAACGCGGCTCATTGAGGAGGTATTGAATACAAGTAGGCCACGATATCGCGAGCATCCTGGTCGGTGACATTGAGCTCGGGCATACCGGTGTTCGGGTAAATCGACTTGGGCTTCTGGATCCACCGCATCACATCATCCGGCGTATTCGGCAGAGCACCGACGATATCCACGCGTGCGCCGAGCCCGATCAGCGGTTGTCCTTTGGTACCTATTGCACCGGGGACGCCGGGAATCGTGTGGCATTGACCACAATTGTACTTACGTATGGCATTTCGGCCGCGATCGAGATCACCTCCCGGCACGGCGCGATAAGGCGGGTCCACGGTCGACAATTCCATCATGGCGACGCCTAGAACCAACAGAGCAACACCGGCAACTCCGACGCCGATTGCAGCGATTAACCCCAAACCTTGGCTCTTGGCCATTCCCTAGCTCCTAGCAACACCTATTCCATCTGCCGGGCCACAACAAGTTTTTTCTATCACTTACGTACGCGGCGGCAAATGTTTCGTAACGACACCATATCATCATCGTGATCGGACCGCCAAACACTTGGCGAGCTTTTTGCTTGAGAATGGTCCACGATGAGCACGTCTCGAACCATTTTTGAGCCATTTCGTATCCACGCGGTCGAACCTATCCGTTTGACCACTCGCGCCGAGCGTCACGCTTCGCTCGAGCGGGCGGGTTGGAATTTGTTTTCATTACACGCGGAGGACGTGTTGATTGATTTATTGACGGATTCGGGGACGGGGGCGATGAGCCGCGATCAATGGGCGGCCTTGCAGCATGGGGACGAATCTTATGCGGGTTCGCCGTCGTGGTTTACATTTCTCGAAGCGGTGCAATCGCTTTGGCCTTTCAAACACGTCATTCCGACGCATCAGGGTCGAGCGGCGGAGAAAATTCTTTTTTCGACGATCAGCGGCCGAGGCAAAATCATTCCGAACAATACGCATTTCGACACGACGCGGGCGAACGTCGAATCGACGGGTGCCGAGGCGCTCGACCTCGTGATTGCCGAGGGACGTCAGCCGGGAACGCAGCATCCATTCAAGGGGAATATGGACATCGACAAGCTGGACAAACTCTTGTCCGAGCGCAATCACGATGTGCCGGTCGTCATGGTGACGATTACGAACAATTCCGGGGGTGGGCAGCCGGTTTCTCTGGAAAACTTGCGCGCGGTGCGCCACGTATGCGATCGTTATAAAAAGCCGCTCTTTCTCGATGCTTGTCGTTTCGCCGAGAACGCGTGGTTCATCAAGACGCGCGAAAGTGGGCAATCGCATCGTTCGGTCAAGAGCATCATCCGGGACATGGCGGCGTTGGCCGACGGAATGACGATGAGCGCGAAGAAAGACGGGCTCGCGAATATCGGCGGATGGCTCGCGATGAACGACGACGGCTGGGCCGAACAATGCCGCAATATGCTCATTCTGACGGAGGGTTTTCCCACGTATGGCGGGCTCGCCGGTCGGGACCTCGAAGCCATCGCTCAGGGCCTCAAGGAAGTGGTGGACGAAGATTATTTGCGTTATCGTATTCGGTCGACGGCGTATTTGGGGGACGCCTTGGATGCGGCCGGAGTTCCTCTGGTCAAACCTTATGGCGGACACGCGATTTACATCGACGCTCGGAGCTTGTTGCCTCATATTCCGCCGCTTCAATACCCGGGTCAGGCGTTGGCCGCGGCGTTGTACCTCGAGGGAGGCATTCGCGGATGTGAAATTGGAACGGTCATGTTCGGGCGTCATCCGGACGGCACGGAAACGCCCGCCGCGATGGACTTGGTGCGTCTGGCCATTCCGCGACGAACGTATACGCAGAGCCACATTGATTACGTCATTGAAATCGTCACGGACGTCGTGCAACGCGCGAGCGAGCTGCGAGGATTTCGCATCGTGAAGCAGCCGGCCGCGTTGCGGCACTTTACGGCTCAATTTGCGCCGCTGCCCGTTCATCCCGGCGCAGCGGAACACGAGGACGTGCATTCCAACGGACCGCATTCCAACGGACCGCATTCCAACGGACCGCATTCGGGCCCGCACTCGGGACCGCGTTCCGAGTCCTTCCGAAATACGATGCACCGAGATATACGCAACAATCGCAGCTGAAACGCCCGCAGGGTCCGAGTCTCGAGACAAACCGCAGCAGCTCCTTGCATCTCGGCGACATTTCTGCCAACCTCGGCCACGTGACGTGTCCTGTCGACTTTTCACGCAAGACGCAACGACACGCATACGCTTCGAGGAATCGAGGCATCTACGGACAAGGAATACACATAATGTTGCTCGACGATCTCAAGAAACGCATGATGGCGGCCATGAAAGCCGGCAACGTGACGGAAAAAGAAATCATTCGTACCGCTCTCGGCGAAATCACAGGCTCATTCAAGTCGAGCGATGAAGAGGTCACGGCGGTATTGAAGAAGCTCGTCAAGTCAAACCGTGAGACATTGAATTTGACGACGGATGAAACGGCGAAGAAAACATTGCAGGACGAAATCGCCGTATTGCAATCGTTCCTGCCGAAAACGCTCGACGTCGACGCAATCACCAGCG
The DNA here is from genome assembly GCA_964435055.1 of uncultured Polyangium sp. GTDB lineage: Bacteria > Myxococcota_A > Polyangia > Polyangiales > Polyangiaceae > Polyangium. The sequence goes on from CAYSYX010000490.1 coordinate 4,552, forward strand.
CCCTCGAACCCGTCAAATCGGCCATCAAGGATGCCAAGGCGGAAGGTCAGGCCATGGGCATTGCGTCGAAACACCTGAAGTCCATCGGCGCCGCGGTCGAATCGGAAAACGTCAAAGCTGCAGTCGCTGCGATCCGAGCCGGCTGACATTTCCACCGCACGCAGTGTTGCGAAACATGACTCTTCAAAATGGCCCGAGAATTTCCTTTGCGAGCGCTTGATTTTTCGGCGTCGCAGCCGCACGTCCCATACGCTTTTTTCCAGTAGACATTCGTGGCGCAATCTGTATCCTCCGCGCCCATGAACCAGCGATTTCATCAAAATCTCATCGCTTTGGCGCTCGCCGCCGGCATGTTGCCGGCTTGTGGCGGCGCTGTAGGCGAAAAGCTCCGGCCCACGGATCACACGGCGGCCGGTGCCATGTCCAAAGGCGGGGCGCAGACGTGCGCGGGCGCGCCCAAGTATGCGAAGCCCCTGGTCGTCGACCTCGAAGCCGACACGCGCGTGGATCTCGAAGCGGCCATGAAACGCGGCGTTGTCGTGGTCAACTACGATTGCGCGACCATTCGAGTATTGGCGACGTGCAAGCTGCCCGAAGCTGTTTACGAATACGCCGGAACGACTCGACGCGAGCAGGTCTTGCAGATCAAAAACCAAGATGAATTGGGTGCGAATTTGCCCCTTTCGCAAGGGAAATTCAGCGCCGAGCTCGTCAGTGGACGAACCATTGATTTGGCCTTGGTCTACGTCGGACAAATGGCCACGACGGCCAATACCATCTCCAAGAGCCAGCTCTCCGGCGGATGTGAAGAAGCGACGCATTACGTGCAAATGGCGACGCTCGGTGCATTTTCAATGCAGACCGGATCGGTCGGAAAAGTCGGCGCAGTCGCGGATTTGTTCGGTCGCGGCGGCAAAGCGGGCAGCGCTTCGGAACATAAAGCCATGACGAACGACGGGTCATTGGATGATTGTCGTACGTCGCGCGCGGATGCCTCGGATCCGCCGGGAGAATGCCGATCGCCATTACGCGTGGAGCTCGTGCCGCTCGTGGGTTTGGAGAAAGTCGCGGCGGTGGACCCGAAAAAGGGCGGCAAGAAAGACGATGACAAGCAGGAAGCTCCGGCGGCGCAAAACCCCTGCCCTGCCGGGTTTGCCATGACGGACGGCATTTGTACGCGTGATGCGAACGCCGCATTCGTGTGCGAAGCGAAGAACGAGGTTCAATGCAAAGAACAATGCGACAAGGGCAGCAACGAATCATGTTACAACCTTGGCGTTCTTCTTTCGAAGAAAGTCGAACGCGCGCAATCGATTCCGCATTTCCGCAAGGCTTGTGCCGCGGATTTGCCGGAAGGATGTGCCTCGCTCGGCATTGAATTGATGCCCGCGGACGATGATCCGGACGTGATGGCCAAAGCTCGCGATGCGCTGAGTTACCTCAAAAAGGCTTGTGACGCAGGTTCGGGACGCGGTTGTGATTATGCCGGCGATATGTTGACGGAGCGCGATTACAAGATCGTGGACATTGCCGCAGCTGTCAAGTCGTATGACCGTGGGTGCGATTTGGGCAACGGTATGTCGTGTTGGAGTTTGGCGAAATTGTACTTCGACGGCAAACACGTCCCCAAAGATACGAAAAAGGGCGTCTCGCTCCTCTCGAAGGCGTGTGTCGGCGGAAATGCGGACGAATGTCTCGACTTGGCGAAGATTCTCGCCAAGGGCAAGGACGAAGTTCAGGCGGATCCGCAGGCGTCGGCTCGCGCCGCGCGGCGCGCATGTGATCTCGACGCAGGGTATTGCGAACTGAGCGCAGGCTACGTAAAAGCCGTGGGAGACATCGCGGGCACGTTCACCATGGCCACGCGTGGTTGCGACGCCAATGATGTCAGCGCGTGTCTGCTCTTGGCCAAGATGTACGAAGCCGGTGAAGGCACGACGGCGGATCCCGCCAAAGCCATGGAATTGCACAAGAAAGCGTGTAAGAATGGCGACGGCGAAGAGGAGTCCTGCAAGAAACTCGGAATCAAGATGATCGACGGCGATTGATTTCGCTTCGACAAACCAATGAAAACTGGCGCGACGCCCCGCAAGAGCCTCGCGCCAGTTTCGTTTTTATGAACCGACGACTTCGCTTGATTTTTCCGGCCAAACGTGGGACTTCAATCCCTATTTTCCGACTTGGCAAAAATCGCCCCTGCCGCTCCGTCCGATAATTTCTGCCACTTGGCGTAAGCCTTCACGGCCGCCGTCCGGATCTTTGCCGGTTTGGCCCCGTCACCGATGGCCCGAACGACAGCATCGAGGACGTACCCTTCGGGCGCCATGAGCGATCGCGTCATCACGAGCGTCTCCGAGCCTGCGTCACGCAAAGCTTGTCCGAAGTATTGTTCGGATTCGCAAGCCAAGACAAACGACGGAATGGGCGACGCCGATCCCTTCGGCACGGCTTGTAATCGAAGCCCATCCATCAATCGATTGTGTCCGGCATATCCGGCAATCGAGACGCGTTCTTCCCGGTCCTTATCGCCGTCGCGAAAATGAATGACTCCGCCATGGGTCGCCCGATGCCAAAACGTCTCGACGGCCGTATCGATCGAATCACCGTGATACGCATCCAGCACGACGATTTCTTCGCGTGTTTTTCCTTCGGAACCGGGGACGTCGACC
>CAYSYX010000491.1:0-7213 GCA_964435055.1 uncultured Polyangium sp.
CCTGGGGAGGTTTGGCGCTGCTCCTGCCGTTTGTCGTGTTCTCTTTGTACGATCGTTTCGGGCCTCGACCGCGGCTCGCGGAGTCATGGGAGAGCGTGACGAGCGTGATGCATCGCGTGGCGAAGATTCATCGCGCCAAAGCCGTGATTTTCGGGCACACGCATCATCCGTTCGGCGAATGGAACGACGGCGTTTTTTGCGGCAACGGCGGCTCGTGGTCGGCAGCGGTGAGTACGACGACGGGGGAACTGCTCACGCACGAGCGACCCCTGATTTGGCTCAAGTCGAGCGACGATGGAGAACTCGAAGGAGGCCTCTACGTGTGGCGCGACGGCGTGTTCGAAGAGCGAGCGGTGCGTGGCGAACGACCTCGGGATCGGGTCGAGGTGTTCATTCCGACAAACGGAACGTCTTCGGCGTATACGGATTGAGGGATCAGGCCTGTTCGTCGGCGCGAGCGGTCGGGACGAACCAGGACAGGATCATGCCGGGGACGGCGGCGGCGAACGAGATGAGGAAGAAGACGGTGAAGCCGTAACGCTGGGCGAGTTTGCCGGCGACGAGGCCTGCGAGCGTGGCGCCGAGTGACATGAGCGCCGAACCGATCGCGAAGTGAGAAGCCTTGTGAGCGCCTTGGCAGCGGCGCATGAGGAAGACCATGAGTCCGGCGGTACCGATGCCGGCGATGAGTTGTTCCGCGAGCACGACCGCAACGATCGCGGGCAGCGACGGTCGCGTAAACGCGAGCCAGGCGTAGAGCAGGATCGCGACGCCTTGGGCGTGAACGATCGGTCGGAGTGTACGTTCCAAACTCCACTTCGAGACGAGGAAGCCGCCGAGGATGGAACCTCCGACGCCGGCAAGCGTGCCCCAGGTGCCGTTGATGATGCCGCGTTGGGCCGTGGACAAACCCAGGTCCTTGAAGAACGGCGTACCCATGTTGAACATGAGCGAATCACCGGCGCGGTACGTCAGGATAAACGCGAGGATGAGACCGACTTTGGGTTGCTTCAGGAACGAAAGAAATGGAGCGACGAATTCACGCCAGGTCTTCTTCGTTTCGGATCGAACCACCGTCGCCGGTCGAGGCAAGAACAGCGCGTGGCCGATCCCGAGCAGCAGCATCATGGCTCCGGCGGCGATGAACGCGGCTTTCCAGCCTCCGGCGAGACCGGCGAGAACGACGAGGCCACCTTTGCCGACGAGCATCGCGATGCGATAGGCGCCGACGCGAAGTCCCGACATGGCGGCTTGGCGTTTGTCCGAAAGAGCGTCGAGGTAAAACCCGTCGACGGCGATGTCTTGGGTCGCGGCGAGGATTGACACGGCGATGAGGCCCCACGCGACGGTGGGGAGATCGCCGTGTTGCGCAGGCATCGCGAGGGCGAACATCACGAGGGCCAGAGCGATTTGCGTGGCGACGACCCAGGATCGTTTTTGCCCGACGACATCGACCGTTGGACTCCAAAGGAATTTGAAGTTCCACGCGAGGCCGTAGAGCGACGTGTATCCGACAGCCGCCAAGCTCGCGCCGAACGCGGTGAACATCTCGGCGCTGACTTGGTGCACGATCGAGAACGGCAAGCCTTCGCCGTAGTAGGTCGTGGCGACCCAAGGGACGGATCCAAGGCCATCGCCTTTGGGTTTGCCGTGCGCTTCATCGTTCGTTCGAGACGGGGGCTCGGACGAAGTTACGGGAGCGGGATTCGAGGCGACGCTGGAAGCGAGAGCCGTCGAGTGTGGGAAGACCTGCTGAACACTGGTCACGATCTGCGCGTTACTACAGGTCGAATTGAATGGCCCAGCTTTTGACGTCTCGGGGAATCTCACCTCGGGGAACGTCAAGGGATGGTAGTTTCGCGTCATCTCGGGTAGAGGTGGAGGCTGCGCTTTGAACCTCTGCAAACACGGGCGAATGCCGAGATCTTCAGGGCCATCGAGGGAACCGCGGTGAACGTCTACACACGACGCGAGGAATTGCGCTGGACGCTGGTTGCTCTGGTGATCCTCGTGCTCACGACCGGTGCGTCGGTCGCTCGACTCATGACGGCAAAGGGTCCGTTAGTTCCGGATCCTGCTGCACAGGCATCGGCGAAGAGTGCCGAGGCTCGGGTCACGCAGGCGAAGGCGTGCACTACGGCGGCGAAAAACTTGAACGACGAGCTTCCGGTTTTTCGGGCGTCGGCGAAACAAGCGCGTCTAGCCGTGCCGGCACCAAGCGCGACGGCGCCGTTGCCTCGAGGGCGAAAGCCTCCGCCGCCGAAAGAAAAAGAGCCGGATGTCGAGCTGGCCTGGCCGACGGCGATGCCCGCATGGAAGCAGGCCAAACTGCTCGCGCCGTGTCGAGCCACGCTCGAAGGTGTTGCTGAGACAAACGCCGACGTGACCAAAGCTTGGGATGCGGTTACCACCGCAGCGGCGATCACGCCGGGCGACGATCACAAGTCGCAAGTCGAAGCTGCGCGGAAGTTGCTTGGTGCGTTGGAGACGGCCCCGACGGACAAACTCGTCGACGTCACGAAGAACGCCGAAGCTGCGCTGAAGAAGACGTCCGATACGGAAGCGGAACGAGCGAAGACCGCGATGATTCGCGAGGCTCTTGCGCCGGGACTTTTGCCGCGACAGCTGGCGATCGGCATCGGTGTGCTCATCGGTGTGATCACGCTCTTGGCAAGTTTCCTCAGCGTTCGCGCCACGGCGGCGCGACGTTTGTCCACGCTGGTGCCTTTGCGTGAGGCTGCGAAACAAGGGCAACCGGGCCTTCAAGCGGCGGCGATTTTGACGCTCGCCGCAGGTCACAACGGTGGTGAACCGGGTCTTGTATTCGGCGCGGGTCTCGGCGGACTTGGCGCGGCGCTCGCATTCCCTGCGGATGCCGACATTTTCGTCGCGGGCGTGATGGTCGGTCTGCTCCTTGGACTTGGACTCCAGTGGTCGCTGCGTTTGTCCCAGGGCCTCGGGGCATGGCGACGTCGCGCAACGGAACTGGCGGAAATTGAAAAGCCGGCCACGCCGATCGTGCTCGTGTTGAGCGCGGTTCATGTGGGTCGCGAAGCTGAATTCTGGGGCTTCTTCAGCAATCTTTCGCCGCCGGAACAAGCCAACACGGTTCTGCAACTCGCGTCGCAAGCGGAAGAGCAGATCCTCGCGGCAGCGGAAGTGACAAACAGCATGCCGCCGCCTCCAGGCGCGGCGCAGCCCGGGATGCAACAACCTGGAATGTCAAACCCCGGCATGCCCGGTCCCCAAAGTGGTCCCGGATATCCGCAACAGCCGGGTTATCCGCCTCAAGGTGGTTTTCCCCCGGGCGGCGGTTATCCGCCTCAAGGTGGTGGGATGCCTCCGGGCTACTGATCGCGCTTTGCGGACCTTTCCAAGCAAAGTTTGACCTACCGGCAATAAATTCGACCTTTCAACGTATCCATGGGAAGTGAAAACGACCCGGATGCGCTCCCCTGCTTTCCTCTCCCGTGGGTTGACTCGATTCGCTGCGCTTCTATCGCTCGCCACAGCAGCCTCGCTGCTTGGTTCGATGCCCGCAGCCGCCGACGATCCTGCATCGTCCGGACAAACGACTCCCGCAACCGTCGTTGCACCACCAACGAACGCCGAAGCGGGTACCACGACCGCGCAGGTGCCCGACACGGAGAAGTCGACGGAAACGACGCCGGCGAGCCCGAAGAAGAAGTCTTCACCGCCGAAGAAGCGTCGCGGGGGCATACATCCGTGCATGACGCCCGATCCGGGATGGGGCTTGTACGATCCCTGGTCAAACGCTCCAAGCATCGGGCAGATGGTCGCGCCACGAAAAGGCGGCATCACCAAGACCGGCGCATTTGATCTCATCGTGCACTTTCACGGTCACGAGCCCATCCGCAAAGAGTTTGTCAAGACAGCCAAAGGTTCGGTCCTCGTCGGCATCGACCTGGGCATTGGCTCGGGCGCGTATTCGAGCGGCTTCGCTTCGCCACAGGTCTTCACGCAGCTCATTGCCAGCGTGGAAGCGGCCATGGCGAAGAAGACGGGCAACAAGAATGCTCACGTCCGGCACCTCGCGTTGAGCTCTTGGAGTGCCGGTTATGGCGCCATCGAGCAGATCCTGCGTCAGCCCGCGGGCAAACGGGTCGAAGCCGTCGTCCTCTTGGATTCACTGCATACCGGGTACGTCGACGAACACTCGCACGCTTTGAAGACCCAACAAATCGATGTCTTCGTCGACTACGCCAAGCGGGCGGCGAAGAAGCAAACCTTCATGTACATGAGCCACTCGTCGATCATCCCGCCGGGCTACGCATCAACGACGGAAGTGGCCAGTTACGTCATCGGCGAGCTCAAGGGAAAGCCCAAGAAAGCCAAGCGCGCGGACGTTCTTGGTCTCGACATGATCCGTCGCTTCGACAAGGGCGACTTTCACGTGCGTGGGTACACGGGCGACGACAAACCCGATCATTGCGCCCATATCGGCCTGATGGCGGACATCATCCGCGTGCACCTCGAACCGCGATGGAAGACACCTCGCGCGAAGAAGTGACGCGGTCGTGACAATGCTCGTCCGCGTAGCTCGATCCGCACTTTCAACGATTGGGGCTTCGAGTCGCCGTTGGCGCTCTTCACCTCAAACCCCATAGCCGTAAAATCAATTTCGCAGCCAAAGTGAAGGCATTTCGCACTTCGCGAAAAGCTTGACGTCTCGTCACGATTCCGTCACGGATGGTTGCATGCCCGGTATTGGCGTCGTTCTGAATCCGCGTTCACGTCAGAACCGTCGCGACCCCGAAGCAGCATCGAGGCTCGCGCGAGCGCTCGGTGATTGCGGCGTGGTGCGCGCGGCGCAGAACCGTGACGAACTCGCACGCATTGCGGAGGATTTCCGCAAGCAGAAGATTGACGTGCTCGGGATCTCGGGGGGTGACGGGACAAACCACGTTACGTTGACCGGGTTCCTGGAAGTTTATAAAGACGAACCTTTGCCGCCCATTGCATTTTTGCGGGGCGGCACGATGAACACGGTGGCGAACGCGATTGGTGTACCGAAAGGTCGTCCGGACGGCCTCTTGGCGGCGTTGATTGTCCGCTACAACGAGCGCGCGACAAACCCGCTGCACACGGTCGAGCGCAACGTGATGCACATCGGCGATCGGTACGGATTCATCATGGGTACGGGGGTCATTCACGGCTACATGGCCGAGTATTACCGGCATCCCGAGCCAAACCCGCTGCATGCGGCTCGAACGCTTTGGGAAGCGAGTCGCAGCATCATTCTCAATCGTCCGACACCGGTGACGGAGCGTTGGGAAGGCCGAGTCGAAATTCCGGGCGGGGGAAGTTTTCCCGAGCGGGATTATTTGTGTATCGCGGCGGGAACGGTGGATCAGATCGGGCTTGGGTTCCGGCCGTTTTACCGAGCGGACCATGCGCCCGGGCGTTTCCACATCCTCGGCATTCACACGACGCCGCTGGGGTTTGTCAAAAAGCTACCGGGCATTTGGCGGGCGAGGCCCATGGGTGAAGATCACACCTACGAAAGCCTCACGGAGCAAGCGATCCTGCACTCCCGAAGCGGGTCTGTCCGGTACATCCTCGATGGCGACATTCACGACCACAAGGGGCCGCTCGTGATGCGCGCGGGGCCGCGCGTGAAACTCGTGGTCGAGCACAAGTTTGCGTTCCGTCCGAAGAACGGACGACCTCTGCTGTTCCCGATGACGACGTCGTCCGGTGACCCGTCGTGAACTGAGTTTGTCAGGGCGTGTTGCTCAAGGCGGCACGAACGTCCGTTTGGATCATCAAACGCTGGCCTTGTTGCTGCTGGGGTGACGAGAGCTGCGACTGCATGACGACGTTGAGTTGGCCTTTGCCGGGCAAGAACGCGTCGGGACCGAGGGACACTTCGCCTTTGCCTTGCGACTCGTATTTCTCGAGCGCGACCTGAATTTCTTTCGGCATGCCAGGCAACGCGAAGGTTGAATTCGCCGAGTATTGCCGCACGTCGAGCGACAAAGTGGCCGTCTTGTCTTCGATCTTCACCACCTTCGCCACGCGGTAACGCACCACGTCCACGCCCGACGAACGGGCGCGATCCGACACCATCCAGTACGCACCGACGCCGACGGGTTTGTCTGGTACGGGTACCGTCATGCCCAGAACCACATCCACGAGTGCTCCGGTGACCAGCTCGATCGCTTCGTTCGACTTCTTCGGATACTCGACGGCGAGCTCCGTCGGCACTCCGTTCGGCGTGAGGCGATAACGCAAGACGACATCTTTCAGACCTTCGAGATCTCCACCGAGGCTGCCTCCGCGCAGGGGTTTGACCTCTTCGATTTTGACGGTCACGGGCAAACCGGCCGGAGCGGGTTTGTCTTTGTCCTTGTCGGTTTTCTTTTCGTCCTTGGGTTTTTCCGACTTGAACACATACGCGATGGTCATCGGCGGAAGCGCGGCTTGAGCAGCTCGCGTTTGGAGCAGGATCGTCGCTTTTCGTTCGGCGCCGGGCGTGATCGCGTACGCGAGCGGGATCTTCGGATCGCTTCCTTCGGAGAACATCTGCAAGCCCGGAGGAGCGGTCGGCGATTGTTTCGCATCGGCTTCGCCAGGTCCGAAGATGCCCGATTCCGGCGGTGCACCGTCGGGTCGCTCTTCCTTTTGCACGGGTGCTGCCGACTGCGCCGCAGCGACGGCTTGCCCAAGTTTGCCCCCGAGAATGGGCCCGGTTACGCCGGCGTCGGGAGCTCCGGCATCGACGTTCGTGTTCCGTTTTTCGTCGTTACACGCGGCAAGAGAAGCGGCCAGCAACAGAATGGCCGCGCTCGTGCGTGAAGAACCGTTCAGGCGACTCAACATGGCGCTCGATGTAACTCGTTTTTTTGAAACTGTCAGGCCCGAGGATGGCCGGGAATGGCGAGAACGCGGTGCACCCGACATCAACGACGAGACGTCGCGATGTTTTGAATGAGCTTCAGCAGCTCGAGCGGACGAAAAGGTTTGCCGAAAAAGTCCGTCGCTCCAACGGCCTTCGCGCGGGCGCGCGAATCGGGATCGTCCATCGCGCTGATGATGAAAATAGGCAGATTCTTCGTGGAATCTTGACCGCGCAAACGTTCGCAAACTTGAAAGCCGTCAAGCTGACCGGGAAGCATCAGGTCCAGCAAGAGGATGTCGAATGGTTCTGTTGAGGCCAGCTCTACTGCCTTCGAACCAGTCGATACACCGA
>CAYSYX010000492.1:0-7168 GCA_964435055.1 uncultured Polyangium sp.
CACATCGCCAAAACCGAGTTTTTCCAGCGCCCCCGTCCCGGCCAACACCGCGAGCCCTTGATGCATCGCCCAAACCGCTGCCGCCCACGCGTTCGGATCTCCCTGGCGAAAATAGCCCTCGAGCTGCGCATCCGCAATGTACCCATACAACAATCCCAGCGTCCTCTGCCGCGCCTGCACCATCTCCGGAGCCTCCGCATCGATATCGCTCGAAAGAAACAACGTCTTGAAATACGCCGGCTCGTCCAATGAAAACCGCACGTACGCATACGCCGCCGCAAGAAAACGCGCCCTTCGATCCTCGCCCGCCTCCACCAACGCCCGCTCGAGCCGATCCGCCAACAAATGCCCCGCCTCGACCGCCAATGCCGTGAGCAACGCCCGTTTGTCCGGGTAATGCCGGTACGGCGCCGCATGCGATACCCCAAGTCGCCGCGCCAATTCCCGCATCGTAAACGCCTCAATGCCCACCTCGTTGATCAACGAAAGCCCCTCCGTCCGGAGCGCGTGAGCCAAGTCGCCATGATGATACGGCCGCGGTGTCTGCTTCTTCGCCACATCCCCACGCTACCACGTCCGTTTCCCCGCGATGAGTACAAAATCATCTCGCGATGTAGACAGTGGAAACTTTCGGATGTTGCCGCTGTCTACATCATCGGTACCGGGCGATCGATGAAGCGCCGGTGACCCGGGAGCAAACGCCATGAACGACGAAACACGACAGATTCCCCTGCAATCCAAGCTTTTCGAGTCTATCACGCGCGTACGGCCGCTCGCGGAAGCACGAGCGGACGAATCGGATCGAGGGGCTACGCTGCATCCGGACGTGGTGAAGGCCATGCAGCAGGAGCAGCTCTTTCACCTTGTAGCGCCGCGCGAAGTGGGCGGGTTCGAAGCGGAGCCGATGGTGCAGCTTGCTGTATTCGAACAAATGGCGCATGCGGATCCTTCGGCCGGTTGGTCGCTGATGATTGGTTCGGTCATTACGGCGCAGATGGCCGCATATCTGCCGGATTCGGCCGTCGAGCGTATGTTTGCGGCGGGACGCATGCCGATTGGAGCGGGTCTGCAAATGCCCACGGGCCATGCGCGACGCGTGGCGGGTGGTTACGAGGTCTCGGGGCGATGGGCCTTCGGCAGCGGAATTCGTCATTCGCAGTGGGTCTTCACGCCCGCTTTACTGGACGAACCCTCGGCGAATGCAATGCCCACGCTCGTGCAGGTCGCGGTACCGATTGAGCAGGTCATGATCGAGCATACGTGGCAAACCTCATTTTTGAGCGGCACGGGCAGCGAGCATTATCGAATCGAGGGGGTTTTCGTGCCCGAAGCTTTCACGTGTTCGGCTCCGGCACCGGCTCGCCGACGTGGAGGGCATTTTTTCGAGCTTCCTTTCTTGGCCCAAGTCATGCCCGCACACACGGGATTCGCAATCGGTGTGGCGCGTCGGGCGCTCGAGGAAATCGCGTCGGTCGCCCCGATCAAAAAGAAGACGTGGACCATGGAGCCGCTGGCGTCGCAATCGCATTTCCGCGTCGAACTTGGCCGAAACCGAGCCGCGCTCGATGGCGCTCGGGCGTATGCGCGCGAGGTCGTGGCGATGATGATGAACACGATTGCCGCGGGCAAACCTCTCGGCCACGAAGAATGGGCCGCCGTTCGAGCTGCGACGACGTATTGCACCGAAGTCGCCGTGGCCGCGACGCAATTTGCGTTCAAAGCCGGGGGATCGTCCGCCATTTATGCAGGTACGCGGCTCGAGCGTTGTTTTCGCGATATCCTTGCGGCCGGTCAACACGTCGCGGCAACGGACGATGCGTACGACTTCGCAGGTCGCGTCATGCTCGGAGAAACCCCGTTCCACCCGCTGCTGATGCCTCGTCCGCCGGCCTGAGCAAGGGCGGCCAGCTCGAGCTTCGCGCCGAATCACACCGCGGAGCGCATATCATTTACGCTCACAAACACGATGCCGACGAAACCCCGGTCAACGTGACGTTGCCGTCGGCATCCTCGATGCACGGCGAACAACCCAGCATCGTCTCCAAGCATGCACACGTCGGATTCGCCGCGCACGGTGCGGGCGGTGTTTTGCAGGCGCGAAAAGAACACCCATCGGCCAAGGGTTCGTTGAATACGCAGATTTGTCCTTTTGCGCAATTGAGCTGCGCGCACGCGAATTCATCCTTGGTCGGCGGCGGCGGGGGTGAATAACAGAACAGACCGCATTGCGGCACCTTCGTGCATTGCGCGCTGTTGCAATAATCATAGAACCCGCCCTGGCCCACGCATTTGTCGCCAAGTTTCGCAAGATAGTCACATGTACCCATTGATTCAATCGGCGTCGTACAATCAAGCGGCTTCCCAAGCAGCCAAGGTTCAGCGCCCGAACCACCCGAACCGCCCGCGCCGCTCGCACCACCCGAACCACCCGCGCCGCTCGAACCGCTCGCGCCACTCGCACCACCCGAACCGGCCGATACGATTGAATTGTCACACCCCGCAGCCCCCAGCGCCGTCGCGATCATCACGAGAAAAACCAGTTTCGTCTTCATGAGGCTCCCGTAAAGCATGTTCGAACTTCACCGACGTAAGACTCTCGGAAGAGTTCGGGTTGGTACGCGGGCATCAAATCGACCGCTCGTTCGACGTCCGCTCGAGTAAAACCCGTCATTTCATGCAAAAAACCAGATGCTTTTCGACCACGTTTTCCCGGCGAGCGATAAACGGCGTCTTGTCGACGTAAACGTAGCGCTTACGCCCTCATATCAACTCCGCTTCCCGCCCCTGCGCCTCATCCGCGCCACGAGCACCCCGAGCGCCGCCGCAATGGTTGCTCCGAATGGAACCATTTCATTACGCGTATCCCCGACCCGGCACCCCGCACATCCGCTCTGCGGAGGCGCCGCCGGTGGCCCGGACGCACCATTGCTCGATGCTGCCGGCGCAGGCGTTGTCGACGTCGCCGCCGCCGAAGGAGCCGCCGCGGGCGTTTCGGGCGCAGCCGCGTACATCGCCGGCGCCGGAACGAGCGGCGCACTGTCGATTTTCGTTTCATTGTCGTCCCGCGCGACCATGGCCACCAGATTGACCCCGCCACGTTTGGCAAATGCCAGCTTCTGCGCCGCTTCCGTCGCTTTTGCCGCACCTCCGGGAGGTCCGCCCCAGATTCCTCTTCGCGGATTCGCGCATTTCACCGCCCCCGTCCACGCATGTCGAATGGCATATCGCGCCTGAAAATTGTTCGTACTGCTTTGCACCGCGCCCGTTTCGAGTCGATTGCCGTCGCGCACGAATTCACGTCCCCCGACAATCGGCGGCGCCGCTCGAAAAACCAAATCCTCGCCCAGACCGTCTTTGCCATAACGCAGATGCAGACGCGTCAGCACCATCCCGCCTCCGCCACCCCACGCCATCTTGCGTTTTCCGCGTCCCGAAGGAGCTTCGTCTTCGCTTGCATTCGAACTCGGCAATGCGTCCATGCCAAACGTCATCAAGTCATTGCCATCGAGCGTCGGGCCCGGGCACGGATCGCACGTGCTCGCATCCCAAGCATATTCCGTAATGACCGCTTTCGGTTGTCGCGACAAAGTCCGATCGAAGAGCGCCGCGTAAAACCCACCGAATTCTTTGCGCACCGTATCTTTGACGTCCAAATTCGTCGGAATCGCCACGTTCGGATAATTGGCCGCTTCGTAGCGTTGGCCCTTCGCCAAGATGTGCACGATCAAATCTTGCATCCCCGCGGAATTCACCATCCCCAGGCGAATCGGCAACGCGAACGTCTCGCTGTCGTAATGAAATCGCAGCGGCGACAACATCGCTTGACCATTTTCGAATTTGACCTTCTTCGTATCGACCTTCGCCACGAAAAACTTCGCCCCGCCTTGCACATACGGACGCAAGAGCGGCTCCGAGCCGTCGGGGATCTTGTATTTTTCCAGCTTGAGCCACGTATTCAACCCCGCGGAATCCCGAGCGCTCAAGATGACCACTTCATATTCGCCCACCGAAAACTTGGCCTCCACCGTCACGCCAAGATCGCCGGCCATTTCGTCTTTCTCCATCTCGCGGATCTTGGAGCCTTTTTTCTTCATCGATCCGCCAAAATCATCCATGTCCTCGGGCGGCGCACACGGATCCTGCTCCCAATATTCAACCAATCGCGGCGAAGCGAGTTTGTCGACTTTGTCGAAGACCTCCATGGGGAGCGTTTTCACGTTTTCTTTTTGCAAGGGGAAAGTGATTCCTAAACACTTTTTGTTTGGGCAAGGGTCAAGTGCTCGTAAACTTTTAGCTTTCTGGACGTTTCACGGCGTCAAGTTTGCGGTGCATTTGTGGATCGGGACACACGAACGACGCGAGGGGCGAGCGGGTGATGATCGGGGAGAGGTTCGGGCGCGGGATGTTGGCGGGGTAACGTAAGCGATCGGGTGAAGGGGTCACGAGGTCCATCTACGTTGACGGCATGCTAGACTGGTTGGCTGTACACGTTGACGGAACGGAGAGGAGCGGCAACTTGCTCTACGATTGTTGCTGACGAATCTTTTCCTCTTTTTCTTTAATGAACGAATCGATTTTAGCGTCAATATGCGCTTCGATCTCGTTGGCGAATTCAGGTCCCATTGAGATCGGTACTTGTCGGCGAATTCCCGTTTCACCGGGCATGCCGATCCACGAGAGTGATCGTCTGGAATCTCGAAGAAATACAGCGATCCCTTCGAGCGCGGTTGTGATCGCCTGTAGCGAGTCCACACCAATCCCATATTCGAATATTTCGGCGTCAAGTCCTATTATGCGGAATGGACACGCCCATTCGTCGGGTGTACGCATTTCGGGATATCCAAGCTGCACTTCCACTCTGACCGTGGGATCCCCAGGATCGAGCAATTCACGCGTGGCTTGCCATTTTTCGGTTTTCATGCTTCGTTTTGTCTCCGGTTTACTTGCCGAAATACCACCCACAAAATCCGATGCAAGCGGGCACCGTGAATCGAGCCCCAAAGCAGATCACTTTTGCACGCGGATCGGGAATGAACCGGCACATTGCCTCAATTGCGACAATGCCAGCTTTGCACGTATTGACGCAATCTTGATAGCTAGCGAGCGGCATCATGTTGGGACCTTCGAAGGGATCGCTAACGTTTCTTGCATTTTCGTCAAGACACATCTCGGCTGAGTCGAACCCTTGCTCGCGCGGATCAAGTGGCGCGACAGGCTCGTGCGTGTCTTGGGTAGAGGCAAACGACCCCGAGCTAGCAGCAAACGAACTGAACGCTACGATCGCGGCAATACGCAAACGAAAGCTCTTCATGCGGTACTCCCTTTCCATCGGTCCTACATGGCAACGAAGTTGCCGTACAAATTATCGGCGAACTTTTTTTTAAGACGTACAGCGACGCTTGATCCCATGCCCTTCGCGGGTATCACGTGATCCCGTCTTGCTTGGCGTCCAACGGAACGGTCACGACGATCGGCGTCTTTCGCTTTGCCGCGGCGTATTGTTGCTCGACCGCGTTGCAAACGTCCCTCACAAGGATGTAACCCTTCTTCGCTCGATCAAATCCATCATTGTCGTGATATATTGACGCGCGGTACGGATCGGGATCATCTTTCGACGCTATTACGAATTCAGGAGGTTTGCCCGAGTATTTGGGGACGAAATTGGTCATATAAGTTTCGCACAGTGTCCATTTTCGGCGTGGAAATGTTTTTACTGTGTTTGCCCATAGTTTTTCCACAAATGGCAATTGCTCCAATGCAGACATTTTCGAGATTGCTTCCACCGAAGTGCCCAGACTTTTCGCCGTCGTAAAATAAAATTGCACGAGCCCCGCAGCGGCAAGGTATTTCTTTCCAGTCTTTTTATTCGTCTGCCAATTCTGCGCGGCGGGATTGAATTTCGATTCACTTGCAATGACGGCGGCAAGGCTATTTGGCGGAATACCGACGCGTTCACACATTAAAACATATTCCGTGTGAAACTTTGTTCCGAGCGCCTCCAACCCATTGAAATTGAGTAATTCCACGACGCGAACTTTGCGCGGTAGACGAGTAAGAGTCGTCGTTTTCATTTCGCCGTCGTTGGGCGAATTCTTTTTTGACGGCTCCGTCGACTTGCCGCTGTCGCTCGATTTCGGCGCATCGAATAGTCCCACGATAGCTTTGACAGCTACGCCTGAACCAATTGCCAAAATATATTCCAGCATATTACTTGATCCTCACGTACCATCGGAGTTTTGCCTTATCGCCATTTCGGATCATGACGTCGCCTTCGAAGCGTCGTTTGCATAGACGGGCGCATTGTCGCCCTTGATTATCCTTTTGGCCGCCGTCGGCCGTTATCGTGTCGGCGCCGTTTTTCTCGACAATGAATCCAACGTGCTCGACTCCCGAATCACGGCGCACGTAATACATGTCGCCCGGCTGCAAATCAGTATCTTCGTGCAAATAGCCGAGTTTTTTTGCCCCCGAATATATGCGGGAAATATGCGCTCCAATGACGAATCTATTGCCACGGTTGATCAATGCTTCATTGACGCCCGCGTGCTCAAATACTGCTGCGGCAACCACGCCGCAAGTCGTTCCCCAGCCATCCGAGTAATATCGAAAAACACCTGGTTTTACCAGGCCACCCATCATCCATTCCCAATTCTGCGTTCCATAATCGCATGGGATCAAATCGTGCACCGCGCGCAATATACGATTCGAACGGCGATAGAGGTAGCCAATCGCAGCAATTGACGCCGCGCTCATAATGCCAACCCCTATCGCCGTTGCTCGATTCATTACTTGCGCCCTCGCTTTTTCGTTGCCGTCTTCTTGGCGGGCGTTTTTTCTGATTTGGCTTCATTCGCTGATTTCGGCGGCGCGGCGCGCAACGATTCGCCCTCGGATTCACCCTTCGCCATTCCATACGGCGGGCATTTGGGCGGATTTCCTTGGTATAAGTCGCGTTGACGATCCCTGATTGTCTTTGCGACGTCTTGAAGGATATTCCAACGCGCGCAAAGCTCAGGCGGCGGGTCTCCCGTTTGCGCGGCGAGAATACCATCGCCGTCGTAATAGACGAGGCGTTCGTAGTATTTGTCAAGCTCCGGTGTATGTATGCTAGGCGTTGCCAGGTAGTTGAAGTATCCCTCGATGAGCTAATGATTCCACATTTCAAGAC
>CAYSYX010000493.1:0-7152 GCA_964435055.1 uncultured Polyangium sp.
GATACAAATATCCCGACGGCTCGTGCAATGCGCATTTCTCGAAACGTCGCGCCCACGATTCGACGTCCGCGCGAACATCAAGACCCGTTGCCAACGCGTGCAAGCCGATGGATCCCATGACGACCGCGACATCCGGCGGCCAACTTTCATCGGGATATGTTTCAATCAAACCCGTCGGCGAAGCAAACAATTCTTTTCGTAATTCCGCCGTGAGCCGATCATGCAATGCGGCATGTTTCGTGTCCTTGTGAATCAAGCGGAGCATGCCGAGGCCCATGTTGATGTAGCCCGCATACGCATGACCACCTCCAGCCCCGATTCCATCGCTCGCGTGATGCCCGTACACGCGCGCCGCATACGAAAGCGTCGCAGGATCCACGAGTTTGTCCGCGGCGGCTTCCATCGCCGGCAGATACTCGGCGCGTTTTTCCGGATGAGCCAAAATGGTTTGTCCAAGACCCAAGATGGCCATTTGGTAAACCGCAATCGCCGATTGGCCGTCGAAACGATCCGCTCCGGTGTGGTAAAAGAGGTTGTCCTTCTGCGCGAGAATACGCCGCGATATGTTACGCGCGAACGCCTCCTGCACGGCTGCATCGCCGTCGAAAAACGCGTTGGCACGACAACCCGCGACCGTGCGAGGCACGATGACCATCGTGACCAGAACGCTCATGCAAACGAGCAACAGGCGACGACCAAACGATAACGTCAACGGCGACGACATCGGCGACGACCGTAACACGGGCCCGCGTTGACTGAATCTTTTTTTTCGGTTGTAGGTTACGCCGTACCGCGTATCAGCAACGAAGCGCGAATCGATTCGTTTTTCAGGTGCAAGAATTGCCGGCGTTCGTCGTCTTGGGCAAACCGATCAAAATCCTGTTCGGTTTCGAAAACCACGATGTGCACTTCATAAGGAACTTCGTCGTGATGGGCAATGACGCTGTCCGGGGTGGGGCGCAAACGCAAGAGAAGCTTGCCGCCATGCTTCGAGATGAGCGGAATCGCCACGTCTTCGAATTGATGAAACACGTCTTCTTTTCCGGGTTGAACGTAGACGATTTGCGTCAGGTAAAACATGGCGGGTTGCATTCTTTCAGCGTATCGAATGTCGTCGGCGACCGATGCTCAGGACAAACCTCGGCTCATTTGGAGAAATCGCAGCTGCCACCCGTGCAAGATGCGGGCACTGTGATTTTTGCCTGGCCGGCCCACGCGCTCTTGATGAACGCCGTGATCTGCGCGCGCGCCGCATCGCCCGCTGGACCACTACGCGCGGCAAACCCGTGAATATCGAGCGGATCGCCACCATCGGGAACCTTGTATTGCGTCAGCGCCGTCCGTTCGGTTGCATCCGCTCCGGTTTCCAACCCGAGAATAGGCGTAATCACCTTGCCGATATGCAGAGCATCCGCAGCGACGGACAACATCTCCGTTCCTTCATTCGGCAAAATGGGATCCCCAATGCTCTCTTGCACCAACAGCACCGACGGATCGCCCGGAACAACCCCCGTCCACGCTCCGCCATCGATGTTATCGAAGTTTGTCTGGGACATCAATAACGCGTGCATGACGTCCAAGTTTCCACCGTAACTCGTCCCGAGCAATCCACGAATGGTCGAATACGTTTGCGAACCCGGAATGAAATGCGTCCACGCCGCTCCGGGAACGTTGACTACGCCGTACTTCATCCCGGGGTACATCGAGACAAACAGAAGGCCCATCGTTCCGCCGAGAGATCCGCCGGTCCACATCGGAATGGATGCATCGGGACGTCGGCCCGCCGCCGGATTGTCCGTATTGCCCAGCTTCGCCGCCGACAACACATCTCCAAGCTTCGAGCCCATCGAATGCTGAATGGCCGCCGCGGCTGCGACCGCGTGCATCGTGCGAGTGCTCGCGCGATGCGTCGCTTCCGCCATACGCGCGAGCGTGGAAAACGTCTGGATGAGCTCGTTGTTCGTCCATCCGTCGAAGCGAATGGCTATTTTCCCGATTCCGTTTTCACCCAGCAATTCGTCGAAGGAATCATCCGTGTAATCGCCGCCGGTGCCGTGTCCATACAAGACAAACCGATAATCGCCTTGTCCGGTCGGAACAATGGCGCGGAACGGTGCTTCGCGCGTACCCGTTTGCAGAATTTTGCCGTCGGGTCCCAAGGACAAATCGCCATCCGGTTCGAAGAATGCAGGCAATCCCGTGAGCCGCCCTTCGACCGCCACCGCCAACGCGGCAATGGGCGCGGGCTCGACTTTGTCGATTACGACCTGAACGTCGCCCTTGTCCACCGCGGCAATCGATGCATCACGCAATTCGGCGAGCCAATGAATGCCGTCGTCCACGGAACGCGTCGTGAAATCGAATACGCGCAGGACCTTGGCCGCATCGATTCCCGCCTCTTTGACGACTTGCCGCGTCGGCGCGTGATAACCACGCAGATTCGCCTCGTCTTGCGACGCCGGTTCGACGGTTGCCAATGCGATTTGCGTGTCGCGGGTCGCGGACAACGCCTTGCCGTCCATCGCTTTCAAATCGTTTGTCACGACAGCCACGTAATCGGCACCGGGCTCGAGCGGGCGGAGCGGATACGCGACGACCAAGGTCTCCGTCGTCGGATCTTCGCCCGGAACGAGACGAATGCGCACAGGAACTTTTTCGCCGTGATTCGGGTGGTCCTTTTGCGCCAAGATCAACGAGATCGGGCCATTTTCGGGCGTGCCGATGCTGTTCGGATCAATCTCCGTGGCGAAACCAACGAGCACCGGAGTCAACCGAGAAAAACCATCCGCCAAGGCATACGAACGCGGATCGTCATCGACCAGGAGACTCGATGGATCCACCGCCAAACGCAAACCAGTGGCGGTCGAGGCATCGGCCGTGGCGAACGAATTCGAGGGCCAAGGCAAGAGGCACCGCAATTCGCCGGAATCGCCGCAAGATGCGGTTTGGGGCGCACGTACGCCCGCAACGCGATCCGGTGCGGCGAAGGTCGGTGCGTCCGAACCACATCCGCCAAGAAAAACACTCGTCAAGAGAGACAAACCAAAGGAAGCTCGAGCTAAGTTCATGGATTACCTTTTCCGGTTTCGAGAGGTTCGTAAATGACGTGAATCGGTTTTTTGGGACGAAGCGTAATGCCGGCCATGGGTACGAGCGGGGCCGTGGGATTCACCAAACGGATCCGAAAACGACGCAGGAGCGTCGCGATCGCAAGAATCGCCTCCATCATGGCAAAATGATTTCCAATGCATACGCGGTGACCTCCGCCGAATGGATAATAGGCGAATCGTGGAAGCGTACGTTCCAAACCATCGAGCCAGCGTTCGGGGCGAAATTGCAACGGTTCCGGGAAAAACTTGGGATCGCGATGGTTTATCCATTGCAAAAACCAAAGCTGTGAACCTTTGGGCAAAACGTATTCGCCCAGGTGCAGCTCTTCCAACGTTTCCCGGCCGATGGCCCACGCCGGGGGATAAAGACGCATGGTTTCGAGAACCACAGCTCGAGTGTATGGGAGCCGTGATACGTCGGCCGCCGTCGCCGGCGCATCGCCCAAGGCGCCATTGATTTCGTCGCGCAATTTTCGTTCCGCGTCCGGGTTTTTCGCGAGCAACGTGAGCGCGAACGTCAAGGTCAAGGCGGTTGTTTCATGCCCGGCCAGGAAAAACGTCATGAGTTGATCGCGCAATTCATTGTCTCCAAGCCCCGTGCCCGCATCGTCGCGAGCGGTCAGAAGCATGGACAAAAGGTCTGTCCCGGAAGAACCACGGGCCCGAGCCCGATCGACGAGGCCCTGCAGGATTTCATCAAGCGTCGCGAGCGCAGCGTGAGCGCGTTTGTTCGAAGGAATAGGCAATTTTTCGAGCGCCGGAAATAACGCCGTCATGCCATGACCGTACTGATCGACGAGCACCTGCAGCGCAGGACCAACCTTGTCGGATTCAGCTCCGAGATCGCCGGCGAAAAGCGTCCGCGTCACGATATCCGCGGTGAGTTTCGTCATATCGGCCTGCAATTCACGTCGCGCATGAGCGGGTATCCCGCGCGCATGACGTTCGGCGACGTCGACCATGGTCACGCCGAGCTTGGCCACGTTCGCAGGCTGAAAAATCGGCGCGAGGAGTTTGCGATGACGAACCCAGGTGTCTCCGGTGCTCGTCAGAAGACCTTCACCGAGAATTCTGCGCAAAACGAGGGTCATCTTGTCCTTGGTCAGATGCTTGTGTTCCCCCATCACCATGCGCTCGATGTCCACCGGATCCCGAATGACAATGGCTTCGAGTGGTCCGAGACGAACCTTGACGACCGGGCCCCAGGACGTGACAAACTCGAGAAATGCCAAGGGATCTTTGGTGTACTTCAATCCGTGCCCGACGAAGGGCAACGCCCCGGGCGCATACGGAATCGTTGACGTCGTGGTTTGACTGGATGAACGCGACGAGGCCATCGGGGCTCATCGTAACTCGATTCGCCGGGCCGGGCGGGAGAAGAGTTGGCCGCTCACGCCGGGTGATCGGCGAATTGCGGCGGGCGCACAGCTTCGGCTTGATCCCGCAGTTCGGCGGCATTGTGGGCATCGATGGCCCGCGCCGCGGCGAGAAGCCCACACGCTTGCGCGATGGACACGATCGCGTATGCCATGGGGAAATACACGGCGTCGTTTGTCGCAACGAAATAGACCGCGCTCATCGCAAAGAGCAAGGCGAGGTTGTGACCAAGCGACAAATACGCGAGTTTGCGCGCTTTCGTCTGCGCCTCGTCCGCGCGTTGCAACAAATCCAAACCCACACCGAGGAGTCGTCCGCCAATCCACAAGCCCGTGGGTACGGAGAGCATCAAAATGACAATCACCATGTCGCCCGGCCCGTGAAAGCCTCGAAACAAGACTTCCAGGCCTGCAATCAATCCCACGAGTGCCGCCAATGCGCCCGGAACAACCATTTGTCCCATGATGAAGCTGGAAAGCGCCGCAATACGCACGACAAGCGGGGGTTTTCCCGCCACCCATACCGGACGAACCTGCACGCGATAAGCACCTGCGCCGTGCTTTTCATATCCGCGCAGAAATAGCCCCCACGTGCTCCGCCCGGCACCACGCCCCGAGATGTACATCGCGGCCGGAACGACGAGCAAGACCGCAGCCGAAATGAGCAAAAATTCCAACATGGCGATTTCCTCAGATAGTGAAACGCATGAACCTCGCAAAGCATTGCAGAGGTTTGTGGAAGTTCCGCGCAGAAATGATGGATTTGTTGGCTATGCGCGCGTCAAGAGCGCGTCAAAACGCGTCAAAACGCGTCATTGGCTGGTTGCCCGGAAAACTTTGCGCAGCTTGGAGAGCATCCGAGCAAGAGGCCCGGCATCGAGCGGCTCGCCACGTTGTTCGGATGGACCAAGCGCGACGACCTCGTCGATGACCGCGGAAGGAACGAGGACGCCCGAGCAATCCGTGCAGCGAAAAACGTAGGGACCCGTTTGGTAGAGACGCTCGGAAACGAGTTCGGTACGGCAACGAGGGCAGGGGTGTTTGTCCGATACATGAGCCGGGATGGCCTTGGTCACATGAACATCGCCGGCGACCGTGGCAATATCGCCGTCGAACCAATCGATCCATACGGCATGACAATCGGAACAAACGTCCACGACCGCGTCGGACGCCGCGCGATCCTCCATGGAACTGCCGCAAAGGGGGCAAGGAGGCGGAGCGGATCGATATTGGGTGCTCATGGTGATTCTTTCGCGGCGGTGGGAGGTTTGGCGAGACGATCGTATAATTCAGCGAATTCACGCAAACGCGCAGCCAGCTCGGGCCGGAATGCGTGACCTTGAAGGACAAACCGCCAATTGCCTTTGACGATGGCCGGGTTGTTCATGCGCGCTTCGGTCCCGAGCGACAAGACGTCTTGCATGGGAATGATGGCCGTTCGGGCGACGGAGGCGAACGCGGCATGAATGAAATCCCACGCAATATCATGGCCATTGACGCGCAGATAACGCTGCACGTGCGCGCGTACTTGAGGCTCCGCGGCCCGGAAAAACCCGACGGTCGTGTCGTTGTCATGTGTGCCCGGATAAACCACGTTGTCGACTTCGTGATTATGCGGCAGATGCGTATTTTCCGCGTCGCCGCCAAATCCGAATTGCAGCACGCGCATCCCGGGCAAACCCGCACCTTTGCGCAGATTCACGACCGCGTCGTCGATGATGCCCAAGTCCTCCGCAATGAGCGGCAATTCGCCGCCGTGCCGCTTCAAGGCGTCGAAAAACGCAATGCCGGGACCTTCGACCCATTCGCCCGAACGCGCGTCCGGCGAACCGTGAGGAATGGCCCAATACGCCGCAAACGCGCGAAAATGGTCGATACGCACGATGTCCGTATGCGCCAGCACGCGACGAATTCGCGCCCACCACCAAGTAAAATCCTCTTTGGCCATCGCTTTCCAGTCATAAAGCGGATTGCCCCAAAGCTGCCCGAGCTTGCTGAAATAATCCGGCGGAACTCCGGAAACGCTGAAAGGAATACCTTCCTCGTTCAATTGGAAGAGCTTGCGATTCGACCAGACATCGACGCTGTCTCGATCCACGTAAATCGGCAAATCGCCGATGATTTTGATATTTCGCTTCTTCGCGTACGCGCGCAGCTTCGCCCATTGATGGTCGAAGAAAAACATGATGGCCGCTTGCCGATCGATGTCTTTCGCGTATGTTTGTCGGACCGTATCCAATGCTTCGGGATCCCGATCCCGGAGTTTCTTGTCCCAATCCCACCACGCTTTGCCGGCGTTCTTTTGCTTGATGACCCAAAACAAAACCGCGTCGTCGAGCCACTCGGCTTCGGATTTCCGAAATGCCTGATACTCGGCAAACAGCGGGTGCTTGGGGTGTTCGAGCAACTTCTTCGCCGCACGTTCGAGTCGCGGCTCTTTGTACGCATGGACCGCTTCGTAATCAATCAACGGCGTATGCGGCAAACCCTGCTCAACATCGCTTCGATCCAGCAAACCTTCTTCAGCCAAACCCATCAAATCGACGAGCATGGGATTGCCCGCAAATGCCGACCAACACACGTACGGACAATTGTTTCCCGTCGGATTGAGCGGCAAGACTTGCCACGCGCCAAGACCGGCCGATTCCAGCCAATCGATAAAGAGC
>CAYSYX010000494.1:0-485 GCA_964435055.1 uncultured Polyangium sp.
CCACCTCGACGATCGTGTCCGTCAACGACGGGACGACGCTGGCGATGATCGCGTTTTCGATTTGCCGGTGATCGAGCCCGCGGAGCGCGAGCATTTGGCGCACGAGCACCGCGTATTCATCCGCGGTTCGACTGCGGGCACTTTCACAACGGACGTGTTCGCGGAGGTTTGTCCCGTCGAATACACCAAAAGAAATGTTCGTATTGCCGACATCTACGACGAGCAGCATCGGTTCCTCATAGCCGGGTGATTCATTTACAACTTGCGGGCGAGCATCATCCCGTCGCGCACCGACAGCAAAACATTCTGAACGCGTGGATCTTTCGTCACGAGGTCGTTGAACCGCGTGATCGCCAAATCCGTTGCCGCGACAGGCGAAAGCACTCGTCCACTCCACAACGTGTTGTCGGCGATCAACAGACCGCCTTGGCGAAGCAGAGGTAATACGAGCTCGAAATACTGTGAATAACGCTCTTTGTCGGCGT
>CAYSYX010000494.1:495-7131 GCA_964435055.1 uncultured Polyangium sp.
TCTTTGGGGAGGTCGTGAATGGACTTCAAGGCGTCGCCCAGGACGATTTTTATTTTCTTTCCGTACGAAACTCGATCGAAGAACGATTGGGCGATGCGGGTCGCTTCGGGGTTGATGTCGAGCGTGACGACTTCGCCGTTGTCGGGAAGAGCACGCGCCATGCACAACGCGGAATAGCCGGTAAACGTACCGATTTCGAGCACTCGACGCGCACCCATCAACGTGCAGAGCATCTCGAGAAACGTTCCTTCCACGCGACCCACTTGCATCTGCGGCGACTGCATCGACGCGTAGGTTGTCTCGCGCAGTTCGTCGAATATGTCGGGTCGGGGTTTCGTGTGCGCTTCGACGTAGGCGTCGATCCCGGGCAATACGATTTCTCTCATCCCACCATCTCACGATGCCGTTGAAGTTCGCTGCGAGCCTACCACCTTGCTCTTTCGGGATCCGTTCGTCGTGTCGCGTCGGGCACGACGGGCGAACAAGCTGAATTTCCGACCTCGAAAATGAAGGAGTTGTTTTCTTTCCCGGATGAACGAGCGAAGATTTCCATCCTGACGCGGACGTGAACGGAGGCGAGCGTGAGCGCTGGAAAACTTGGCTTTGCGGCATTCGTTCTTGGGTTTGTCGGAGCCTGTGCAACTCCTACCGGGCCGGGGTTCGAACCCGGCGACGGCGTGGGTGGTGATGGTGGTGCAGGCGGCTCTTCGAGCGGCGATGGCGGCAAAGACATGACCGGGAGCAGTTCATCGAGCGGCTCGATGTCCTCGACCAGTTCGTCGACCAGTTCGTCGAGCGGCTCGATGTCCTCGAGCAGTTCGGGCGGTTCATCGAGCAGCAGTTCGTCCGGCGGAGGTTCGAGCAGCAGTTCGGGCGGACCAACGTGCAACGCGCCGGAACATTCGTGCTCGGGCATTTGTACGGGCAACACTCCGGCAAGCGGCTGTTTTACTTCCCAAACATGCAACCCTTGTGCGGCCGTGCAAAACGGATCGCCGACGTGCACCGCGCAAGGCTTGTGCGATGTCGCGTGCAACGCGGGGTACATGCCGAGCGGATACTCGTGCGTGTGTTCGTCCGCGTGCTGCAAGGACACCGATTGTCCGTCTGGACAAACATGCATGAGCGGCACGTGCAGCGGCGGCGGAGGCACGTGCGAGCCCGCCGTGTGCACGTCGACCTGCATTCTTCAAATGAAGTTCGGCACTTGCATCGGCAATACCTGCGTGTGTGTCACGCTGCCCTGACCGGTGGTTTGTCGAGTGCTTTGACGACCAACGAACGATCTTCGAAGCGTTTGCCCGTATGTCCGTACGGACGTGTCCGGGCGAAGTCGGACGCATTTTCGAGCACGACTTTTTCGTGCAGAAAGTCGCGCATCATCGACGCCTATGCCATGCTCCGCCTCGCGACATGATTGCGTTCCAATCCCCTTATTCCACCGTTCATGTCGATGGCGCGGGCACCATCGTTCGCATTCAACGATCAGCGCTCGACTATCCCGATATTCCGGCGATGGAACGGGACATGGACTCCGTCAACCTCGTCCTCGATCGCCTGGGTCGTGACCGAAAAGGTCTTTGCTTGGATTGGCGCGAAAGCCAGTTGCGTAATGACGAACCATTCGAAGAAGCTCTCCGTCGCGCGATGCCGCGTTTGTTGCGCGGGTACAAATCCGTCGCCGTCGTCGTTCGTTCCGCGGTGAGCTCGTTGCAGGTCAAACGTCATTTTCGAGAAGCCAACTTGGTGGGCGAGGTTTTTCAAGACGATACCGACGCGCTCGACTATCTGCGCGGAAGTGGCGGCGCCATGTCGCGTAGACCCACACCGATTCCCGGCTTCGAGCGTTTGTCCGCTCCAAACATACGCGGCGAGCGAAGCATCACGTCTCAGATGCACACGATCGAACGAGCACCGGCTTCCACCGGCACGCGGGGCGATAGGCATTCGTCGTTGCCTCCTCTGCCGTTTGAACGTCCGAGTTCTCCGGGGGGACGAGACCGCATGTCGAGTGTGCCGCCCCAACCGGCCGAGCGGACTTCGCAACTTCCAGGAACGGACGATCGTCCGTCGAGTCTGCCTCCTCCGCCTCCGAGCAAGGGACCGCGATCAACGGGCTGCTAGCGCGGCAAACGTCCGCAATCGCCTGTAGCCGCGCACGGATGGCTCATGGCACGCTGGGCGAATGAAAATCGCCGCCACGGGTGTGACGAGCAGTGTTGGACGTCGTTTGTGCGAGCTCGCGCGTGAACGAGGCCATGAAGTGACCGGCCTCGTACGTGATCCATCGCGTCTGGATGCGCGGAGCCTCGAACGTCTCGGCGTACGCATCGTTCCCGGGGACCTCGACAACGCGGCGGCGCTCGTGGAGATGGCCCGCGGAGCGGACGTGTTCATTCACGCGGCGGCGCTCGTCGGGGACAATGCAAGTCGCGACGAGATGTTGCGCGTCAACGTCGAGGGCACGCGCAGGGCCATTGAATGCGTCGCGAAAGCAGGCGTTTCGCACGTCGTGAACCTTTCGTCGACGGCTGTGTACGGGCGGCCCGAAAAAGGCCGCGTGACCGAAGCTTGGCCGACGCGATTGCCGGGGACGCCGTACGAAGACACCAAAACGCTCGCCGAACGCATTGCGTTCGAGCGTGGAAAAGAATTGGGTTTGTCCGTAATCGCCGTTCGACCGCCCATCATTTACGGGCCGTACGACCATAATTTCATGCCTCGGGCCCTCACGATGTTGAAGCGGCGGATGGCCGTATTGATTGACGAGGGGCGGGCCGCATTGAATGTCGTGTGGGTCGACCATGTCGTCGATGTGGTCTTGGCGGCCGCGCTTCGTCCGGATCTCACGGGCGAAGCCTTCAATGTGATGGATACCGTCGATCAACGTCCGCCGTCGGTGGCTGAAGTATTCGAGGCCGTTGCGCGAGCTGCCGAATTGCCTCCGCCGCGGATTCGCTTGTCTTATGCGGCGGCCATGGCGCTCGCGAAGTCGCTCGAGATCGGCTTTTCCGTTTCGAGAACGAAGAAAAAACCGCCGATCACGCCATTCGTGGTGAAAATGCTGACGCGCGACGTGATTTACGATTCATCCAAAGCGGCGCGCGAATTGGGTTTTACGCCGCGAATGGATCCATTGACGGGCGTGACCCAATTCGCCCGCTTGTTTTCAGGAAAAACCAGCCCTCACGAGCGTTCGGCTTCGTGATGCGCGGGTTCATCGAGTTTGGTTGTTTCGGCCGACGAAGCCGTGCGGATGTCCGTGAGTCGCACCGGCAAAAGACGTAGCAGGGCCAGGGCGAAGACGATATCGACGAGCGTAATCGCTATGCCCCACGCCGTGGTGCACGCCGCAATGGCGGCGAGTCGATCGGCTTGTGAACCTGCGGGGCCATAAGGCTCGAAAAATGTTGCGGCAAGAACGTCGCGTGTTCCGAAACCTTGGGGCGTCAGAGGCAACGTTACGGCGACCATGATGATCGGGACGTACGTAAATGCCGCTTCGACGGGAATACGGACGTCAAAAAACCAGAATGGGAGCCACGTACCGAGGAAAAGGACGGCGAGGTGCGGCAAACGTGACGCGAGAGCTACCAAATGGCCCTTCACGCCCGCTTCGAAGAGCGGCGCGAGGACTCGATTTTGGGCCAATCGAGCCGGACGAATTTGTAAAATGATCAAATAGACGATTCCGGCTCCAAGTGGTGCGGCGAGCCAAACCAATGGTTTTCCCACGAGCAGAATCGCAATACAAGCCAGGCCCAAAATGCAGCCCATCCACGACGCGTACACGAGGAGCGTCGCGCCGGCGACGCGGGCCAAGGCCACTCCATGAATGCGCGCCAAGGCCAGCGTAATGAAGGCTTGGCCCAGATGATGGTTCAAAATCGAAGGCAAATACGAGGCGCCGCGAAGAATGAAAAAATCACGAAATCGGATATTCGCGACGGAACCCCGATAAACGAGCACCGTGGCAAAACTGTCGGCGGCACACAAAGCAATGACGAACGTGATGACCGCAGGAAAGAAAAACGGCGAGGATACGCGTTTCAGATGAACCAAGAATGCGTGTAGGTCGAGGCGGGAAAGGACAAACCCGACCAGCACCAGCGCCACGACGAACGGAAGCACCGTACGCCAAATGGAACGGCGTTCGGTGGCCGTCGAACGGTCGACGTTCTCGGTTGAGGGATCTACCGCCATCGCGTCGGGACGGTAGCAGAAATGCACGAGAAGATTGTGGCCTGCTCGTAAATGCCTCGCGTCGGTGCCGAGAAAGGGCCGGACATCGCCGCAAACACGCCGCCTGCGCTGCCGACGGCACGTCGCCCGACCGAACAGCTCCACGAATGTGTGTCAGGACAAACGCTCCCTGGTCGAGTTTCTTTTCAAGAACCGACGCGACGTTTCACCTGACGAATCCGTCGACGCGTGCGTCTTGGATCGAGTGACCGGGCGTCGAGGGATGTCGGTAAGACAAACCTCCGCGTCTTCGATGCGCCGCAGACTCGTTGTTCTCGGCGCTCGCAGTTCGCGCCGGAAAGAAAGTGGGACGCAGCGATCACGATGCGTATCGAATATCGTTGCAGCTCAAACGAATAGCGTTGGGACAAACAACCGTGCGGTGTCGAAGCGCTTGTCGAATGTCAGGCCGTCGTTCGTTGTCGACGCTTGCGGGCGAACCGAGCCACGGTGCGTGACTTCGTGAGGTGATGACGGTGTCGCGAGAGCGTGTGTCGCGGGGCGTGATTTGGGTGAAGTCCAGCGTGATCGTGCCGTCAGCAACACCGCTGTCGTAAACGCAACGATTCGGGCCGACGGATTTCGCATGTCGGAAGTTATCCAGGCTCGCGGACCGAGATCGGGCTACGTCGTTGCGGACCTGTCGCGACATGGAGACAGAGGTAGCTCGTGCACGTTGCCGCCCTATACTTTGCGACGTGTCGACAGGTTCTCCCCCCAGCGGTGCTCCCACCGTTCCCGAGGTTTCCGGGCGCATGCCCGGCGATGACGACGGCCCCTCCGACGCGGCGATCGCGCGAGCTCGCAAGCGGATTCAAGTGCGGCGTTTTGCCGGTCCGGCGCATTACGCCGAACACCTCTCGCACTTGCGTATCGCGCACTTGACGGACCTGCACGTCGGCCGAGTGACGCCGTGGGCCATCCAGCTTGCGGCGACGGACCTGACAAACGAGGAGAAGCCCGACCTCGTGTTGCTCACGGGCGACTTCGTTTGTCACAGCCAGGAGTACCTCGATCGGCTCGAGTACCTCATTTCGCGTTTCGAGGCGCCGGTGATGGCGGTTCTGGGCAACCACGATCATTGGTCGGGAGCTGAAGAAGTGCGGCATGCCCTTCGGCGTGGGGGAGCCGAGGTTCTGGACAATCGCCACACGATCATCGGCCTTCGGCATCAAATGTTGCAAGTCGTGGGCCTCGATGATGCGTACACGGGGCATGCGCGCCGTGATGAAGCGCTGAAGGGGTTACGTTCGGACGTACCGACGATCGCGATGTCGCACATCGCGGAAGAAGCGGATGCCCTTTGGTTTCAGGGGATTCCCTTTGTTTTGTCCGGACACACCCATGCGGGACAAATCACGCTCGCGCGTTTGCACGAACTGGCGCTCGGCAAACTGGCCGGGCACAAGTACGTTCACGGCTTGTACGGCAGTCGGAAAAACGGCGGAGAGCATCCCGGTGCGGTGTACGTCGGAGCGGGGATCGGCGCATCCGTGATGCCCTTGCGTCTTGGGGAACGCGGGCAGCGGGAAGTGACGATTTTCGAGTTGGGTTTCGAGCCGGGAGCGATCGAAGAGCATCATGCCGAGCAAGCGCCGTTGCCCGGGCGTCCGCCGTCGGCGCGGGTGATGGCCAAGCGGGCGGCGGCGGTGATCGAGAAGCGCGAGAAGCGCGAGCGAAAGGCTCGGAGTCGGTGACGTTGGCGCCGGCGTTGGGGGCTCAGGCGTCGCGAACGATCGGAGGTCGTTGGGATTCGAAGCGCGCGTTGACGAACGTGAGGACGTTGTCGCGATGTTGCTGAACATCGAACTCGTGGTGAAAAATCGCTTCGATCATTTGGTTTTCGCCGATGACGAAGGTGTAGCGCCGGGCCAAACCCACGAGGGGCCACAGGACATCGTAGGCTTTGGCGATGCGTTTGTCCGAGTCGGCGATGAGTGGAAAGGGCACGTGCAGCTCGCCGGCAAACCGACACTGCGTGTCGAACTCATCCGTACTGACGCCGACGAGGTTGGCACCGGCCAGGAGCAGTTCGTTGAAGTTATCCGAGAAAGTTTGCGTTTCGCGGGTGCAGTGTGGAGTGAACGCTTTGGGGAAAAAGTAGACGACCGTGCACAGTCCGGTTTGTTCGGACAACACGAACTGTGTCCCTTGGTTTGTCTTGGCGGAGATATCGGGTGCTCGATCACCCACTTTCAGCGACGTCATCTCGATGATGCTCCATCGTAGCCTTCAATGCGTTGCGCGTCAGTGTCGAGTTTTCGGAGGTGGTGAGAAGGGAACGTCGCAGGGGGCGAGTTGTGGCGTTGTGCCGGCGACCTGTCTAGATACTCGCGTTCATGCATCGCGTTCGCTACCATCATCACAATCGTGTTCCGACGACCAACCCGGGCG
>CAYSYX010000495.1:0-7122 GCA_964435055.1 uncultured Polyangium sp.
GCAGTGATCAAGGCGGAAGCGGCGCTGGAAGCGGCGCGGACGTCGCTTCGCGAGAGTGAAGAAGTCTTGGCGATCAAGTCGCAGAAGGCGCTTTCGTATGCGCGCGTGTATGCGGAGGATCACCCGGAGATCGCGGCGAAACTGAGCTTCGTCGCGCGGATCGCGGGTGCGGCACCGGCACCTTCGGCAGCAGCAGCGCGTGATGGTGGATCCGACGCTCCGAAGCGCCGCGGTCGACAGAAGAAGGCGGCGTCGACCGAAGCCGTGGACGCAACGCCTGCGGCGCCCGTGGTGGAGGCCGTCGAGGCTGCGGACATGACGCCTGCGGCGCCTGCGGTGATGGAAGTATCGGTGGAAGAAGTCGATGCAAGCGTGCTCGATGCGATGGTGAACTGACTCGTTTGCCTTTCCAATCCCTTCTTCAATCGCAGGACGTTGAATTATCGTTGCGAGCGCTCGCGGTGCGAGCAGACAAATCAACGTCCTGCTAACTTGGCGGCACATGCGCACATCTCGCCCTGTCGTGTTGGCGACGCTGGGATGCCTTTACCTCGTACAAGGTTTGCCTTTCGGATTTCAGGCCGAAGCTTTGCCTTCGCTCATGGCGGAGCGCGGCCTGACGCTCGAGTCGATCGGTTTTTCTTCGGCGCTCGCGGCGCCGTGGATGGGCAAAGCATTGTTCGCCCCGATCGTCGATCGTTTTGGTTCGTCCCGGTACGGACGTCGTAAATCCTGGATTTTGCCGCTCACGGCATTTCTGGGGATGACCGCATTCGCGGCGGCCTTCGTGGCCAATCAGGCGTCGTTGGTTCCGCTGTGCGCGCTGATTTTCCTGATGAACCTATTTGCGGCGATTCAAGACATCGCCGTGGACGGCCTTGCGGTCGACTTGTTGCGATCTTCGGAGCTTGGTGCGGGCAATGCGATTCAAGTGATTGGTTATCGCTTGGGCATGATTCTGAGCGGCGGGATATTGGTTTGGGCGAGCAAATTCATCGGCTGGAATGGATTATTTTTCGTCGTCGCGGCGATTTCGACGCTCGGGCTCTTCGCCGCCCATTCTCTGGACGAACCGCCCTCCGAGCATGCTTCCGCCGCGCATCGGGAACGTCGTTCCTTGTTCGAGATTCTGCGGGTGGCCGTCGAAGCGACCAAGACAAACGGCGGGCTGGGCCTCTTGGTCGTCATTGCAACGTACAAAATGGGCGAAGCGATGGCCGATGGTATGTGGAAGCCTTATTTGGTGAAACAGGCGGGATACACGCCCGCGCAATTGGGGCTTTGGGTCGGCACGTACGGAGCTGTCGCGGCCATTGTCGGATCGCTCATCGGAGGATTTCTCGCGCGTCGTTATGCTTATGCCATTGCGCTTTTCATTCCCGCGGCGATGCGCACGTTGGGGCTCGGCATTCAATGGTTTCTCGTGCGTTCCGGCGCGCCCGGTGAATCCGCCGTCGTGGGGATTACGGTATTCGAACATTTCTTCGCGGGTATGATAACGCCCATTATGTTTGCCTTGATGATGTCGCGCGTCGACCGTTCGATTGGCGCGACGCATTATACATTTTTGGCGACCATCGAAGTCCTCGGCAAATCGCCGACGAAATTCTTTTCGGGCGTTTTGGCGGCGCGGATGGGTTTTTCCGGAGCGTTCGGGGCGGCGACGCTCGCATCGCTGGCATTTTTGGCGCTGCTGCCGCTGGTCGGACGAGGGCGGGCGGCGACGGAGCCCGGTTCCGACGCTGCAACTTGATCTCGACAAGCGTCGCGGGTTGTTGGTACAAGGTCAAACCATGCAAAATCGTCGATTCTCGCTGGGATGTGCGGTCGTTCTCGGGGCCCTGGCATTTCACCTCGTCGGCTGCATTCAGCAGACCGCTTGTGCAAAGCTGCCGGATGAAGTGGATTTGACTCAACCTGTGGTTGCAGGGAAGACCGATTCATTCTCCGCCAACGTGCGGGAGGCGATCCAAAAGAATCCCATTGGTGCGGAAGAAAAAACCAAGCTTTTTGCATTATTTGAAAATGCCGATCACACGGTGAATTTGATTCAAACGCGGGGAGCCGTCCCGGCACATCATCACGTCGAACACGACGAGCTCGTGATGATCCTCGAAGGAAAGGGCACATTTACGATTGAAGGGCAAAATCGCGAAGTCGCGGCGGGGGATATTTTGATCATTCCGCGTAACGCAGTGCATTCGTACGTGCACCAAGGCGATGGGATCACGGCTGTCGTATCGGTCTTTTCGCCCAAGTTCGACCCGAAGGACCGGATCATGGCGGAAAAGAAGCCGTGAATCGCTCGCGTCGCTGCCGATGAATGGACTATCCTGTCCCCATGTTCGACTTCTTCAAAGAACGCCGACGTAAAGCGATCACCGAACAGCCATTTCCCGCGGAATGGGAGACGATTCTGCGCGAAAATGTTCCCTACTTCCAGCGCCTGGAAGCGGACGAGCAGGACAAACTTCGCGACCTCGTCAAAATCTTTCTTGAAGAAAAACGTTTCGAAGGCTGCGCGGGCCTCGAGATCGACGACGAAATTCGCGTCACTATTGCCGCGCAAGCCTGCATTTTGATTTTACGCCACGACGACATCTATCCGGACCTCGAAGTCGTTCTCGTGTATCCCAGCACGTACGTGGACAAACGCCCGCGTACGGTCGAGGGCGGGATTGTCATTGAAGAGCCGGAAGTGCGTCTTGGCGAATCCTGGAGTCGCGGGGTCGTGGTTCTTGCCTGGGATGCGGTTTTACATGGCGCAACGGATCTGCGTGACGGCAAAAACGTTGTTTTTCACGAATTCGCGCATCAGCTCGATACCGAAGACGGCGCCGCCGATGGCGCGCCCATTTTGGAAAAACGCGCGGCTTACGGACCTTGGGCTCGCGTCCTCGGCGCGGCGTACGAAGGGCTCGTTCGCGACGAACGCGAAGGCGAATCGACGCTCCTCGATACGTATGGGGCGAAAAATCCGGCCGAGTTTTTTGCCGTCGTGACCGAAATGTTTTTCGAGCGGCCCAAAGCGTTGCGCTCACGCCATCCCGCGCTCTACGAACAAATGCGTGGGTTTTACCAACAGGACCCCGCGGAAAATCTTTCCTCCAAACGCTGATTTCAACCATCCCTTCCGAACGCCGTACATGGTAGGACCGTCTCGTTCGCCAAACGCCGCGAACGTGCATCCTTGGTCAGAAATATGTCAGGACAAACCACACCTCGACAAAAGGCTTTGCTCATTTCCGTTCAACTGCCGGACGTGTCGGATGAAGATCACGCTGCCGATCTCGCCGAACTCGGCCGTCTCGTCACGACGCTCGGGCACGACGTCATCGGAACGGTTTCGCAACGTCGAAGCAAAGTCTCCAAAGGCGCGGTGCTCGGTCGCGGAAAACTCTACGAACTCGCGAAGATCACCGATGGCGCAGGACCTCCAGGCATGCGTTATCGCAAGCCGGGGACGCACAAGCGCGATGATGAAGACAGCGACGATGAAGCGCCGGAGAGCGCGGAAGACGAGGTCGGCGAGGAAGATGAATCCGGCGCGAAAGAAGGCGAATCGAAGCTTCCCAAGCCGGATTTGATCGTCGTCGATCACGACCTCACGCCGAGCCAACTGCGGAACCTCGAAAAATGCACGGGTTTGTCCGTCATGGATCGCGCGGGCGTCATCATCGAGATCTTCCATCGGCACGCGCGAAGTCGCGAAGCGCGGCTCGAGGTGGAGATCGCGCGTCTGAACTATGTGGCGCCGCGTTTGCGCGAGACCGGTGGTTCGAGCGAGCGGCAACATGGGCGTGGCGCGGGCGAGAGCCAGCTGGAGCTGGATCGACGAAAAATTCGCGACAGGATCGCCGAATTACGCAAGGAACTCGAAGCGATCGCCAAAGAACAAGCCAATCGTCGCGCGCTTCGTCACGATGCGCGACGCGTGGCGCTCGTCGGGTACACGAACGCGGGCAAGTCGTCGCTCATGCGGGCGCTCACGGGCAGCGAGGTGCTGGTCGAGGACAAACTCTTCGCGACGCTCGACACGACCGTGCGAGCGTTGCATCCCGAGGTCAAACCGCGGATTTTGGTGTCGGATACCGTCGGATTCATCAAAAAATTGCCGCATGATCTCGTGGCTTCGTTTCGGTCGACGCTCGATGAAGCGCTCGAAGCATCGTTGCTTCTGTACGTGACCGACGCGTCGGATCCGACGTTTCGCAGTCAGCTCGAAGTGACGCGTTCGACGCTTGCGGACATTGGTGCGGCGCATGTTCCGTACAAGTTGGTGCTCAACAAAATCGACCGCGTGGAGCCTCGAGAAAGGCTACTTTTGTCGCGGGAATTTCCGGAGGCAATTCTTTTGAGTGCCAAAGATCCGGCGGACGTGGCGCGACTGCGACAAACCATCTTGGACCTCTTCGAAGAGCGGATGATCGACGGCGAACTTGTGATTCCTTATTCCAAACAGGCGCTTGTGAGCGAGGTATATGATCACGCGCGGGTCCAGTCGGAGACATACGACGAAGCGGGAGCTCATTTGTCCGTTCGTGCCGAGCCGGCCGTGCTTGGCCGTTTGCGAGCCTTGATCGAAAAATGAGCGGTTCGTGGGGGCCGCATGTTTTTGGTCCTCGTGATGGATGCTTTTCTTGTTGGTCGTGGTGTAAAACCAAAGCGCGGTGAATATCGAGTCGGATGAGAATGTCGATGCCGACGAGCTGGCGGCGTTGACGGCGAGTGCTTTGGATCATCACGACGATGATCTGCAGACGCTCGTCATCATCGGCAACGGGATGATGAGTTATCGCCTGTGCCAGAAGCTCGTCGAGCGCGGCATGCAGATGCACTCGCGCATCGTGGTCTTCGGCGAAGAGCGACATCCGGCGTACGACCGAGTTCACTTGACGGATATTTTCTCCGGGCGTCCTCCGGAAACGCTGCTTCTCGCCGAGGAGACTTGGTACGAGGAAAACGGGATCGAGCTGTACCTGAACAACCCCGTGGTGCACATCGATCGCGCGCAGAGCTTCGTCGAAGTGGCCTCGGGCGATCGCGTTCCTTACAACCGCCTTGTTTTTGCCACGGGTTCCGAGCCGTTTGTCCCGCCGATCGAGGGGCTGCGTGTACCGGACGAACAGGGGGTGATGAAGCTCCAGAAGCACGTATTCGTGTATCGGACATTTGAAGATGTCTACACGATTGAACAGGAGCTCGAGCAGACGTCGCGGGCCGTGATCATGGGCGGTGGATTGTTGGGCCTCGAAGCGGCCAAAGCGGTCTTTGATCTTGGGCGGCGCATGCATGAAGACATTCAGGTGGAGGTCGTCGAAGCGGCCCCGCGATTGATGCCTCGTCAGCTGGATGAAGGTGCTGCGGCGTTATTAAAGGAAAAAATCGAGCAGCTGGGCGTGCACGTGCATGTCGGAAAAAAGATTGCCCGTGTCGATTACGACGAAGAAGCCGATCGCTTGACGGTGCATTTGACGGATGAGCGGGGGCAGTCGACGCCGCTCGAAGCGGAAATGATCATCGTATCGACGGGCATTCGTCCGCGTTCGGAATTGGCGAAAGCCGCGGGGCTCGAATGCGCGCCGAATGGTGGAATCAAAGTGGACGACGAGTTGCGCACGTCGGACGAACAGATTTATGCCATTGGGGAATGCGCGGCGCACAACGGGATTTCTTACGGCTTGGTGGCGCCCGGGTATCAAATGGTCGACGTCCTGATGGCGAATTTGATGGGCGATCAGGCTCGTTTTACCGGCGCGGACCAATCGGCCAAACTCAAATTGCTGGGCGTCACCGTCGCCGCCCTTGGCGAATACGATGGCGATACGAAGCCTTTGTCGTCGGCGCTTCGTTACACGCAGGGCGGGGTTTATCGAAAACTGGTGACTCGACAAGGGCGCCTCATCGGCGCCGTCACGGTGGGCGATTGGGACAATCTCGATCGCATCCGCGAGGCATTGCTTTCGCCCGCGCCGATGTCGTTCTGGGATATGCGCCGATTCCGCTCGACGGGCAATTTGTTCCCGCGAGAAGAATCCAAAAAAGTCACCGAATGGTCCGATGATGCCATCGTGTGCGGATGTGTTCGCGTCACGCGCGGGCAGCTCGGCGCAGCCATTGCGGCCGGAGCGACGACCGCCGCCGAGTTGTCAAAAAAAACCGGAGCGGGTACGGTCTGCGGGTCGTGCAAACCATTGCTCGCCGAATTGATTGGCGAAGATGAGCTCGAATCCATGCAAATTGCCTTGCCCGATGCGGTGACGCCGTTTCGGGATCGCGCTCCGATCAGCATTCGCTTGCCCAATTCCATGCGTCGAGATCGCCCGGCCCCGGTGTCTCGACGCGGAGGTTCGTCGGCGCCCGTATCCGTTCGGCGACCAGGTATTGCGGCGCCCGTGGCGGCGACCGGTTTCCAAAATATGGTTATGCCCGGGCAAACGCCCGCGGGACCTTATCGCACGCCGCTCGTCCCCGATGTCGCCGAAACGTCGACGCAAGCGCTCGATGAATCGATTGACAATTTGTTTACGTCGAAGCGCCCGCAAGAGTTGGACGACACCGATACGTTCGGCCCGGCATCACGACGTTCCGGCGCTCGCAAACGTTCCGCAGGACCATCGAGACCATCGCAATCGGCGCCCGATACGATAGACACCATTCGTCGTACCTTGCCGCCATTGACGCCCGAAGACGAAGTCGAAGTGGGTTTGTCCTCGGATCGCGCTCCGGCGTTGCTCGAAGAAGGTGGCGTTCTTTCGGGGGATTTACGCGCCCCTTCGTTTCCCATGCCTCCCAGCTTCGAGAGCAATGTTTTCAGCGCGGACGAGTATCCCGAAGAAGAGGTCGAGGAATACAATACCGAGGAAGCATTTCATGCGCTCGACGGCCCTGATGTTTCGGAGCCGCGACCTTTGGTCCAAGCGCGTCGCAGCTGGGTTCCGGCAAAACCGCGGCGCAGCGTGCGTCCCGTCGCCAATACAACTGCGGAACAACCGGCCGAACCGGCGCCCGTGCGCGTCAAAGAACCGCAAACACCCGAACCCGGGTATCGACCTTTGGCCTCCGCGTCCATCGCCGCAATCGTATTGTCCCTGATTGCTTTCGTTTCTCGACCCATTCCCA
>CAYSYX010000496.1:0-7120 GCA_964435055.1 uncultured Polyangium sp.
CAACCTACTCGTTGAGTTACCTTGCGGAACTTTTCAGAGCCTCCAACCTACTCGTCGAGTACCCTTCAAGTTCCGCGCAACGCTCGGACCCTACTCGTCGAATGCCCTTCAAGTCGCGCGCAGTGCTCGAACCCCACTCGTCGAGTACCCTTCAAGTCCTACGCAACGCTCGAAGCCTACTCGTCGAGTACCCTTCAAGTCCTGTGCAATGCTTGAACCCTACTCGTCGAGTACCTTTCAAGTCCTACGCAACGCTCGAAACCTACTCGCCGAGTACCCTTCAAGTCCCGCGCAACGCTCAGACCCTACTCGTCGAGTACCCTTCAAGTCCCGCGCAACGCTCGGACCCTACTCGTCGAGTCATCACCAGGTTCCGCACAACGCTCGAAACCTACTCGCCGAGTCACCCCCGTTTGTCGCCGTCCTTATCCGATTCCGCCGGGCCGAGCCAATCCAGCGCCACGCGTAACAATTCGCCATTGTCGGGAACGTTCGTCAAAAAACTCTTCCGCCAACCCTCATCGCTGATCTTTTGCGCCGTTGCCAAGAGCTTCGCCCGAGCTTCACGAAGAATACGCTTGGCGTCGATCTCGCATCCACGCGCCCGTAACGATTGCGCGTACACCAATCGCACGAGCGACTCACCCTCTTCGATTCCTCGCAATCGTTCGACGATGTCCATCGCTTGACGCGTGAGTTTTTCCGCATTGGAGAATTGACGACGACCATAATGAAGACTCGCCGAAACACCCAAGGCATACGCTCGAATGGCGGGAAAATGCTCCGCGACTCGCTCCGCCTCGGTCGATGCCGCCAATGCTCCGGCAAAATCGCCCGCTCGCGCTCGAATGCGCGCCGCATAAATGAGCGTCATGGCTTCACAACGTCGGTGACCTTGCGCGCGGGCCTGAGTCAATGCCGCGTCCGCCGCACTACGCGCCGCATCGAGCCGATTCAATAACGCAAGTGAATGCGCCAAATTGCAATGCGCCAAATGCACGAAATCGAGCTGCATCGGCAAGGCCATTCGAATCGTTTCTTCGAAAACCGTACAAGCATGTTCGTATCCGCCGAGCAGCATCAAGGCATTGCCGATGTTCGACCGCTGCAACGAAGCATTGCGCAGATCACCGGCCGACGTGAATCGTTCGACCGCGGCATGAACGTGGCGCAAATACGCCGTCAAATCTCCATCATGCACCGCAAACTCGGCCCGAGCGACCGCGACCCACGCATAAACGAAAGCCGGATGATCATTGCCGTTTGCCAAGTGCCAATACGCGCGATCAAAAACCGAACGAGCCAAACTCGACAAACCCAGGCGCAAGATACAAACCGTCAATCGACAAGCGCTCACGACATGCGCCACATCCAATTCATTCGTCTCTTCCTGCATCGATTGCAATCGATCCACCGCTCGAATGATGGCATCACGTTGTCCCAAGTGACTTTGCGCAATGAGCATGTGCCCAAAGGCTGCATGCCACCCGGTGCTTCCCGGGACGAGCCGCTTCATGGCTTCCTCGGACGAACGCGCCGATTCTTCATATTCGCCCAGCCAACGCTGCGCAATGGCGCGCACGAGCCATAGTTTCCCACAGCGCTCCGCCGACAATCCGACTTGAAGAAGCCCCAAATCCACCGCTTCAATGGCCGGTCGCAACGCATTGATGCTCAAAGCATGTTCCGCCATGTCGATATGACCGCCCATGACCAGCGAATCGCGGCCTTCGCGATCCATCTGCCATTCGGCCCCTTGTT
Source organism: uncultured Polyangium sp. (assembly GCA_964435055.1). GTDB lineage: Bacteria > Myxococcota_A > Polyangia > Polyangiales > Polyangiaceae > Polyangium. Next base: position 1,762 of record CAYSYX010000496.1, read on the forward strand.
GCGCGGCTCGAGACACATTCAAGGTCTGTTCGAGCAACAATGGCGACGGCGCTCGAACCGTGGGCGGCTCTTCCTCGAATGAAACGGGTTCGAGATCGGAAATGTCGAGCGCGATTTCGGCGACGACTTCCCGAACGGACAAGGGTAATGTTACATTCGACGCTTCCAAATTCGTCGACGTCGGCAAAGAGACCGTGGTGGGAGACGCCAAGCGAAGGGCTTCCAAGGCTTCGCGCATTTGTTGCATGGACGCAAAGCGCGCATCTGGGGAACGTTGCAATGCGCGAGAAATAAACGGGCCGAACAAAGAGGCCGACGGGAGCACGTCTTCGATACGCAATGGATCCTGCGTGCGAATTTGCACCAAAACTTCTTCATAAGATTCGGCAGGAAAGGGGAGTTCCCCCGTGAGCATTTCGAACAGCACGATACCCATGGCCCAGATGTCCGTACGGGCATCGATGGATCGACCTTGGGCCTGTTCCGGCGACATGTAATGCGGGGTTCCGATGAGCGTCCCGAAATGCGTCATTTGCTGCGGTTTGGCGCCTTCGGTGGGAAACTTGGCCACGCCGAAGTCAATCAATTTGGGAACTCGTTCGCCCGATGGAGCGTGCCAGAGAATCATGTTTTCAGGTTTTACATCGCGATGCACGATGCGCGCGGCGTGAGCTGTCGCCAGGGCCCCCATGATGGGAAGCGCAATGGATACTGCGTCGGCAGGAGCGAGTTTTCCGCATTCATTCAAATACTCGCGTAATGTGCGACCCGTGAGCATTTCTTGGACAATGTAAAATGTCCCGTCGCGACGTTTTCCCATTTCGAGCACGGCGACGACATTGGGATGACGAATACGCGCCGCTGCTTGAGCTTCACGCAAAAAACGCGTCACGATGTCCGGTTTGGCATTCAAATAGGGATGCATCAACTTCAGGGCGACGATTCGATCCACCAACGTATCGTGTGCCTCGAATACGGTGCCCATCGAGCCGGAGGCAATCTCTCGAATCAATGCAAACTTGCCTCCGACCACCGTTCCGGATCGCAATGCACCCATCGGGGCCGTTCGATCGGGGCCCGGTTGTTTTTCCAAGGATATGCTGATGGCCCGTATATCAACGGGATTGTCCTCGGATGGAGGCGCAAGAGGGAAGGGGTCATGATTGTCGTTTGTCTGGACCATGCGAGCCGCGTGCTCCTCTCCATCCATGTTCAACCGGCAGCGCGCCCTTCGAGGATGCCGCCGGCGGCCGTGATCGCCAGGACTCGTTCCATGTCCGCGTGAATGGCGAGGAATGGCGCGGGCCATGTTGATCGATGCGCGACTTTCATTGGATCGGCAGGGGTTCTTTGGACCCATAACGTGCCCGAACTGCCCATCCACAAACGTTGGGCGGGATCGAGCGCGACGGCGGATAAATCCGGCTCGGCATCAATGTAGAGATCCCGCGTCTCGTCGCCGTCGAAACGTATGGCCCGACCATTCGCTCCGACGACCGCACCGATATTCGATTCCAATTGCGCCGCGGAACTCAGATATGCACGGCACGACGGTACCTTGACTTTGCGGATCTCCCATTGCAATGGTTCATAAATCGTGACAAAACCTTCCCCGTCCACGGTTCGTCCGGTCACCAGCCAGCGGGTATCACCAATGCGACTGAGAGATGTTATCGACGCAGCTCGGTGGATCTTGGCCGGTTTGAGAAATCGCCCGGCGACACGCGTATGAAGCATGGGTGGCTCATTTTCGGACACGCCGACGAAAACAATGAGATCCTCGAGATCACCATTGGCTTGGACGTACCGAATCGAAGGATCCGGACCTTTGAAAATCCGTGGTGTTGTACCTCGTGAAACCAAAGCCAAGGTGGCTTCGGAGCCGCCCACCAACCAATGACCGGCATCGACACGCATGATGAAATGCGGTTCGACGTTGGATTCGAGTCCGGTAATGATCACCGGACGGACATCGATTCCGTCCCAAAACGCAAGCCCCTCCGAGGTCACCATCATGCAGCGATCTCCGCCATCCCAAGCCGCGGCGCGAATGACACGTTCATCGTCCGGCCGTCGTCGGGTGGTCCAGGTATAACCGGCTCCGCCATGAAGCTCGTGCGGGGTGATTTCATACCGATCCCGTGGCGCGTCCAAACCGAATGGGTGTTCGTTCGTCGCGGCACGCAAGGGCGGAATGAGCATTTGCGCCAAGAGCGAAGCGCTCGACGTACGCCGGAGAGGATCATATTCGGTGGCATGCGCGAGCACCACGTCAATGGCGGCGCACGCCAGCGGCTTTTCTCGAAGTGCCGGATGCAACCAACGACTCTCCGAAATACGCTTGCGCTGGTTCGTCTCGACCAAACCGACGCCATCGGCCGGTGATTCGATATCGAAATACTCGAGTCCCGTGAGCAGATAATAAAAAACCGCAGCCAATCCGAAAACATCGCTCGCCGGAGACAATTCCCGTAACAAAAGTTGTTCCGGCGAGGCATATCCCAAGGTCCCCATTTGGACGGCGCCGAAGGTCGCCGACATGCCCAACGGGCGCGCAATGCCAAAGTCCGCAATCTTGTGCACTTCGTCTTCGCCATGCCCGCAACACAACACATTGCTTGGTTTGATATCGCGATGAATGATCCCGACATCGTGAATGGCTGTGAGGCCTTGCGTCAGGCATTCAATGACCCGAGCTGCCCGATCGGGATCGAATGCATGCCCGGTTCGCTCGACACAACGATGAATTCGTTCTTCGAGCGTCGTTCCTTCAATCCCGCCATGCACGTATTCAATCGCCACCCAGGGGAGGCGCAACGAACGCATGCCGTATTCGACACGTAGGTTACCACTATCGATATAACGCACGACAAACGGCGTCGTCGGCACGTGATCATTCAACCGGCCCAACGCAACCGCTTCTTTGGCCACCGACAACAACGCGGCTTGGTCCTGGCGACGCGCAAGCTCGGGCTTCATCACCTTGAGAACGACCGGGGTTTCGCCGTCCGGCGCCAATCGCGTCGCAAACAGGGCGACGGACATGCCTCCACCGCCGAGATACCGTTCTACCTTGTAATACGCAGCCGACTGAATTTGCGAGGGAATCTGTTCACCAAGGACTTCTTGCCAAAAATCATCGAACTGGTTGGCGGGCACGCGTCCAGCGTGAAGCAAAGCTGCAACGAGTGAAATACGCAATGCTGCGTAGGTCTGTTCGTCACGTGGGCATCGATTCACCCCGCCGAACGTTGCGCCGCTTGATTCTTTGCCCCCGCTTCTGTTACAGTCGCGCGCATGCAGGAAACCTCGCGCCGTCTCGTCATTGTTGCCGTGTACGCCCATCCCGACGATGGGGAGTTTTACGCCGGAGGAGCACTCGCGAAATGGGCGGCCCAAGGCCATCGGGTCGTCGCCATTTGCGCCACCAATGGCGCGCTCGGGACGAAACGCCTCGATTTGGCGGCGGATGTGGTCACCGAAATGCGGGCCCGCGAATTGACCTCGGCGCTCGCCGTGCTCGGCGCCGAATCAGCCATCATGCTGGGTTTTCCCGATGGGTTTTTACGTGAACACGCCGCCGCTTTGCGCGAACGACTCATTTACCATTTTCGCCGCTTGCACGCGGATCGAATCGTCACGTTCGATCCTTTCAAACGCTACGAAATTCACCCCGATCATGCCACCGTGGGCCGAATGGCCTCCGAAGCCGCGGTGTTTTCATGTTTTCCGCTCTTGCATCCCGAACACGCCGCAGAGGGTTTGCCCGCTGTTCAACCCGCGGAAGTCTGGTACATGGGGCCCATCGAGCACAAGCCCAATCGCTTCGTCGATATCGCAGAAACGCTCGATAAGAAGGTCGAAGCGACCTTGAGTCACAGCTCGCAAATGGAATTGCTCGCGAATTGGTTCGTCCCGGGAGCGGATCCGGCGAACTTGTCCGACGAACACCGGGCCCAGTTACGAGACGGTACGCGTAATTTCCTGGAGATGATGGGTCGCGGCATGGGATCGGGCACGGCGGGGAAAATCGAAATTGCCGAAGCGTTTTACGCGCTGAAAACCGGTCCGGGGCATTTCGACAACCAGCAAAGCATGATCATGGAAATGCTCGGAGCTCCGCCGGAAGAGCCGGAGATGTGTTGACGTAGGGTCGTCGACCCTCATCCCGTTACCTTTTCAATCAATCCTCGAATCGGTCGAATCTGCGAAAAGCCCACACGTAATGCGGCCACGCCGCCCACGATCGCCAAGAGAATCGCCGCCACGGCGTCCGTAATCGCCGCCAACACGTTCGGCACGATGCCATGGGCCAAGGAAACGAACGCGACGAGCACCAAGGCAAAAAGAAACGCAAAGACGAGGCGCACGTTGCGTATCACCGTCACGTTCGACAAGACGTTCAATCCCGCCGACACCAGCAGCAAGAGCATCAACGAACCCAAAACCACTCGCGCTTCCGACCGCGGAAAATCGCCCCATTTGGCCAAGTAAAAAATGGTGCCGAAAGGGATCGCCAAAAGGCTCGCGAGCATGGCTATCAGTTTCGCGAAAGCAAATAACGCGGACCGAATGGCCAGAAAAATGAGCCCGATACAGAGAATCAACACGATCGGACCGAAATACGGCTGGCTGCGCGCGAAAAATCGTTCCATCGAAGGTTCGACGAGGCGCAAGGCAAACGTCGTCGTGTGAATCGACAACGCTCCAATGGCCAAACATTCGCTCGGTGACGCCGTTTGCGCCAGCAAGACCGCAAGGACCAATGCAATCACCGAACCGATGAGCAACCAGCGGCTTGCTTCTTCGGACAGTTTCACAACGCACCTTGGAGAGACAAACTGGACAAATCGAGCGCCGTGCCGTCGGGGACCGCGAGCGGATCATCGATATCGTTCGCTTCGGCGATTTGTTTCCATCCGCGTGGATCTCCGCATTGCTCGAGCGCCAGCAAATCCAGCCGAATCATGCCTTTCGGCGAACGAGGTACGGGGCGATCGAGCGTTTCCACCATTTGGTCGAAAAACGTGGCTTCTTCCGGAAAAACCAGCGCGGCGAGTTTCTCCAATTCTTTGTCGAGCGCCTGGCGATCCACCGATTTGGCATCGCGTTCGAATGCGGTCAATTTCGGCACGATCAGCGCGACGCGGGCGCGAATCAGCTGCGTGGCTTGATCATTCGACGCGATGTCGTCGCTCTGCATCAATTCGGTCAATTGCCAGGAAAAGTGGACGTCGACGCGAAGATCGACCGACGCAATGAACGCTCGTGTTTGCGCGATCGCGCGTGACAAGGCCGAAGCGGTTGTTTCCAGGACGAACCTTCCGGCGCGTTGCAGGCCCGACGCTGCGGCAAATGC
>CAYSYX010000497.1:0-7083 GCA_964435055.1 uncultured Polyangium sp.
GGGAATGAAGTCTCTGAATCGGTTTTTTTCGCGCATTATCCGTGGAAGGCTCCACCATTGCCGCCGGAACTACCGATCGCGACGGCGGAAATGAAGGCAGCGACGTATCATCCGGCGCCTCGTTCGAGCAAGTTTGCCGATGTGAAAGCCACGGGCACCGATACTGCGACGGGAATGCCCAAGATCGGCATGGTTCCCGTGGTCATTGCGGCCGGAACGGGGGTTTTACTCGGCGCGAAACTCGCCGGGCGAAATGGTTCTTGGAATCGCAGCGGCGGCAGCTCGGGATGGGGAAGTTGATATGAAGCGATCCATCTTTGCCCTCGAGATGTGCTTGATCTTCGACCCATCGACGAGCCTTCAGCACGACCTCAAGCAGATCCTGACGAAGAGAAGCGAGAAACTCTCGTATCAGCGCAAATGGCACCTGTACCAAGCCGCGTCGCAAGCGTTGCTGGCAAACAGTCATTTATGGCATCGCGGGTGTTGGGACTTTTTCGATGACGACACGAAGGCCCAAAACGATTTTCGGATGTGGGTCAATGGGATGCTCACGGAAGAAGGCGCGCGGAAAACCCCTTCGGGCCTGCCGGATCCTTATCGAGGCCAGCCGCGGTACATGACGTTCACCATGGCGTGTTTGCTCGTGCAAGGTTCGGGCGTCGAGCGGGACATGAGCCGCATTTGCGAGATTCCCCAGGCCAGATTGTGGCACAAAAGCACGTTCGAACACCTGCTCCAGAACCTACGGTGGCTCAATTTCGCATATATCGAAGCGGATACGATGTATTTGATTCCGGGCGATCCAGGCTGGGGCTTGACGCAGCACGATTTGTCGGAAACGAAGTTCGAGTATCTGCGGCCGATTGTGTAAATACGAATTCAGCGTCAAAACCACGTATCCCATTGCCCTCGATCCACCTCGACCGAATGCACCGTGATGGAGATTCTATCGAGCATCCCGCGGAAAGGACGAATCTGGTGCAGCCGATGGCTTTCCATGAGCAATGCTTCGCCAACGGTGTAGCGATGGGTAATGTGCGGGCCTTGGATTTCCTCGTCATCGGGTTCGTCCGCGCCATGCCACAAGGCGTTCCAAAGGCGTAAACCACCGCCCCATTGCGCCGGTTGCAACATGACCACGAGCGACATCGCGGGAGCGCGGCGCTGCACGTGTATTGGACTGAGGCCCTCGACGTCGTAATGGACGACGCCCCCGCGTTTGGCGACATTTTCGCGGGCGGGAAAAACATGAACGCCCGGGCCGCAGAATCCTCGGCGCAATCGAGCGTTTCCACCGACCATACGCGCAAAGAGGTTCCGGATCTGGTCCTGCATTCCCGGTAAAACTCGTTCTACCAGCGCATTGGAGCGCTCGGCATCCCGGAAATACACGTCCGCTCGGCCTGTTTCGTAATGAGTATAAAAGGCGCGCCCCAGGGCAAACTGCTCGCCACCGAAGTCGGCAATCCAGTCGTTTCGCGCTTCGAGGATACGCTGCACCCAGCCGCGACACGTCGATTCGTCCACGGCATGGCGAACGGCGACAGCGGCGGCGGTGCGCAACTGTTCGAGCAACGCCGGCGATCCGTCGGCGCGCCATGAGGCGGCGTCGAGCATGACGATACGCGGAGGTTGCTCGGAAGGCATGGGCGTGATGGTTCGCCCAGCTTGCGTTGCGCGTCAAGCTGATCCTGTGGGCGCTCTCAATTCCCTTTACCGCGACGTGCCCGCTTGCGCACAGCCACGAGGCCCAGCGCAACGAGGCTCAACACCCCGGATGTTTGTGAAGACGAACCTGGCACCGAACACGAGCAGCCCCCTTGATCCGTCGGGTCACCTGGTTTTCCTGCACTTCCGCCGCTTCCGCCGCTCTCCCCGACCCCGCCCATGCCCGCCGATCCACCGCCGGCCCCTGCTCCGCCGGATCCTGCCATTCCACCATTGCCACCGCTCGAACCGGACGAACTCGATGAACTCGAGGAACTGGACGAGCTCGATCCGCCATCGATAACGCAGATGCCCGCTTTGCATGCGCCACCTTCATCACACGACGAACCATCGGGAAGCTCGGGATTGGAGCATTCTCCATTTTGCGGATCGCATACGCCGACGTCGTGACAAACGTCCATCGCGGTGCAGGTTTTTGCAGTTCCGCCCGAACAAGCGCCTGCATTACAAACGTCGTTCGTCGTACAGGCATTGGCATCGTCGCAGGCGGTTCCATTGGGAGCTTCGGGATTGGAGCATAAACCATTTTGCGGATCGCATACGCCCGCTACGTGACAAGCATCGAGCGCGGTGCAGGTTTTCACGGCTCCGGCGATACAGGTGCCGGCATTGCAGACCTCGTTTGTCGTACACGCATTACCGTCGTCGCACGCATTGCCGCTGAGGGGCATACACGTGCCCGTGGCGCACGAATCACACGCGCCGGCATTACACGCGGAATTGCAACAAACGCCGTCGGCACAGAAGCCGCTCGCGCATTCGGCCTGATTTGCACAAGGTTCACTGAGATCCTTGCCGGGAGCGAAGTCGAGAAATTCCACGGTATTGCTCGACGTGTTTGCCGCATTGAATCCGCCGGTCACCATGACTTTTTCGTTGCCCATGTGCGGCACTCGAAGCGCACGGTGAAGCGTACGACCAACGTTCAAATCAGGGCATGCTTGTCCCGAATATCGTTCGCACGACGCCAAGGTGAGACCCGCCGGTGTTGCTCCACCGGCCCAAACAACGTCATCGACACCCATGACGGAAATATGCGTGCCCGAATGGGATTGACGGCCGGTTTTGAGCGGATTTCCCAAGGTCCACATTTTGGTTGTGGGATCATAAAGCTCGGTGGTCCCCGCTCCGCCCGCAAAGGACGCGCCGCCTGACACAATCACTTTTCCTACCACGGGAAGCCACGTGGCTGGATGTGCATTACGTGCGAAATTCAATGGGCCGGCCGTATCAGCCCAGGAGTTTGTCGCGTAGCTGTACAGTCGAGTCGTCGCGATCGCCGCATTTCCGACCATGAGCACGTCTTGCGTGGGCAACAAGGTCAACGTCGTTCCCGCATGAGCGGTATTAAAGAACGTTTTCTGTCCAAATTGACCCGTCATCGGATCGTACACTTCCGCGTTGCCATAAGCGGCATCGCAACATCCCGAGGTAATGAGGACTTTGTCGTTCGGAAGGAGAATGGCCGAGTGATACATGCGCCCCACCGACATGTTTCCCGTAGGTGCCCACGAATTCGTAACCACATCGTAGATTTCGGCTGTCGGAGTTTCCAATCCATTGGGGTACCCACCGACCACCAGAACTTTGCCGCCGGGCAATACTGTTGCCGTGTGCCGGCCGCGAGGCATCAGCATATTGGGACCCATGGTCCAGGTCATCGCGACGGGATCGTAAAACTCAACCGAGTTTGTCACGGTAAACGCCGTGATAAATCCACCGGTCACCATGATGCGGCCATCAGGTAATGCCGTCATCGTGTGTTCCGTACGAGGCACAGACATGGGTGGTCCCATGACCCACTGCGGCTGAGCGTGCAACGATGTCGTGTTTGTCACGAACGCCGAAAGAGCCTTGACGGAATTCACTTCGGCGCCGAATGCTTCGAGCGACGTGTTCTCCGGGTTTTCACCGAATTCCGTGAATGGTTCGTCCTGGCATCCGACCCCCAGCCCCAACGCCACGACAAACGACACGATTCCTGTTCGCATACGACAACCTCCCGAGAACTTGTTTGTCCTCAATGAACGATTGCCGCGATGCGCCGAAATCCTTCATGAAAAATGCCCGTGTCGTATCTTATTCAAAATGTCGACAATTCCGCGCTGTTCGTGGGCTGGTTGTCCGTCCCCTGCCCGCCCGTGACGAGTATCCGCGTTTGTCCATTGACATCGACCACCACCGCACGATGCAAGGCCCGAGCAACGTTCAGGTTGGCGCAAGGTTGTGGCAAAGAGCGTTCGCAGCTCGACAATACGGTGTTATTCAGCCCGCCCACCCACACAATGTCCTCCAGACCATTCGCAACGAGATGCGACGCCGTATGCGCCCGTCGAGCGACCCTGAGCGACGCCCCCAGGGTCCATTGTTTTTGACTGGGATCGTACGATTCTACCGAGTTCGTCGGTGGTATCTTGGAAATACCGCCCGCCACCACGACGTGACCGGACGACAGCAACGTCGCGGTGTGCTCATTGCGTGGTGTATTGAGGTTACCCGCGGACGTCCATTGCTGCAATGAATCATTGTAAAGCCCGGTGGACGCCAAATTGGAATTGCCGACGATCAGCACCTGACCATTGGGCAATACCGTGAGCGTCGGCGCAGCGTGCGCTATCTCGAGCGGCGAGGTCGCCGAAAAAGTCGCCACGTTGAAATCATAAACCTCCGCCGTCGGATATGCCTGATCACAGCAGCCGGAAGCGACGAGCACATTTCCATCCGGCAATTCGACCGCCGCGTTGTACATACGCCCGACGGTCATTGCGGCGAGCTCAGTCCATTCGCCCGTCTCCGGATCGTATTCTTCGGCTTTGGCCGTCTCGATGGTGGAGTCGTACCCGCCCGTAACAAACACCCGACCATTGCTGCGCAAAGTCGCCGCATGGCGGGCTCGACGCGTATGCATGGGTTTGGCGAAGCTGAACGATTGCGTTGCGGGATCCCATATTTCCACGGAATCGAGCGCATTGGTGATCGGGCCTATCCCGAAGCCGCCCGTAATCAAGACGCGACCATCCTGAAGCCTCGTCATGGTGTGCTCCATTCGCGCCTCGTTCATCGAAGAGATCTGGGACCACGACAACGGACCGTCGATAGAAAAACCCGGCGACGAGTCCTGTTGCGCCACTTCGCTTTTGATGACGCAGGAACTCGACGACGCGATCAAGACGCAAAACAACACGGTTTTTCCAACTGTATTCGTCATGGCAAACTATCCTCCATTTGCCGAGCCTTTCCCGCATTCGATTGCCCCCGCGATTGTTCGAGCAATCGTTGCGCACGCGCTCGAGCATCCTCGGTATGTCCCGCATTACGCAACGCTTCAATGCGAAGCAAATCCCGCTCGTACCGCGTGACCCCCGAAGGATATTCGCGGGCGAGCCGATCCAACACCAAAACCGCTTCGTCCGGGTTCGTCTTCACCAACCTCTGCGCCCTCCAGAATAGCTCCAATTCGGGGAGAATGCTGGATTTGGCGGGCGCCGACCCCGATGGTGACGCCGAGGGCGACACCGGCGGCGACATTTTTTCCCCGCGCACTTCCGCAGGCACGCTCACCGAATTGGTTCGCATGGCCAAACTTCGCGGGGGCGCGACGTTCCGCGGCGCGGCATTTGTTTCAGGGGAACCTTTCAATGACCTGGGCAAACTGGTGACGGACGACAAACCCGGGGGCGCGGCGAGAGGTTTGACCGGTACGTCCGACGCGACAAGCCGGGGCTGAGGAAGCAGTTCCCGCGTCAATCCAGGAGCAACCGAAGACGATAAGGCCGGAACGACCTGCTCGGATGGCGCCGGCGATCGTTCCGAGAAAAACTTGGCGACGAACGGAGCTCCACCGGCGGTGATTGCTGCCAACAACGCGGCGACGATCTTCGGACCGGTTCCCAGCAAAGGACGCAGCAGAAAGGTCGGCCGAGGCGGAAGTGGGACCTTGTCCAACATTTCGATTTTTTGCCAGGCGCCGATTCGTTCATCCGGACGCATCGTCTGGGGTTTGTCGACGGCTTCGAGCAATCGGCGTACATCGGGGGATATCGCGGACCCCGAATCGAGCCAACGGCGAGGTTCGGTCACAGGTCGCCTCCTTCCTCACGCGCAGCCAGCTTCTTGGCGGCCTTTTCGAACTCTTTGCGCGCCCCGTGCAGCCGTGAATACACGGTCCCTACAGGAACGCCGACCATCGAAGCAATGTTCTCACAAGACAAACCTTCGATCTCGAACATCACGAACACGGCGCGTTTGTCCACATCGAGTTTGTCCAGGATGTTGCGGACGAGCGCTTTTTTTCGGAGCAGCTCGAGCGCCGCTTCGGGATCGACGTCGCGCGACTCATCGCCGTATTCATCCACGGCGTCGGTTGTTTCTTCGCGACGAAACCAAGCCCGCCGCCGGAAACTCGCCGCTTTGCCCCGACAAATGCCATAAAGCCACGAACGAATGGGGGCGCGTCCGTCATAAGTGGATAGTTTGTTGTGCACAATGATAAAAACCTCTTGGTGGACGTCCGGCAAATCAGCGCGACGAATGCCCATGCGTTGCAGACAAACCCAAACGAAATCGCCGTGGGCCGCGTATACCGAACGCAAATCAAGCGGCTCGGTCGCCGTTTGTCCGATGATCGGCCCCCGAACCCGAATCGAACTTTTCTCCTCGGAGTCCGACAGGCGACGACCCAGCGCTGCTGCGCGAAGCAACGTCAACAACATGCGAACACTCGTTTGCCGTACGGGAACGTCCATCGGTTCATTGCCGGTACCTTTCGCGAGCCTTCAAAAAATCGTCATGCCCAACTGAAGATTCGGAACCACCGTCACGGGCGATGGTGCAAAGACCAATTTCTCATCCGCTTGTCCTTCATTGATCACCAAGTCATATCGAAACGGAAATAGGACATCCGCGCCCACTTGGAGTGTGAATGGTTTTGCCAAGACGAACCTCAACCGAGGCGACGCCGCAAGTTCGAACCAAGCGCGCTCGCCCGGTGTGGTGAGCGTAAAAGGCCCGCCGGCATTTTCGTCGTCCGTGATGACAACCGACTGCGCACCCGCCCATACCGATCCGCAACCGAGCAGGGTGATTCGTTTGGTAGGATAAGCGCGAAAGCACCCGGAGACGGTCGTCGTCGTCAAACCGAATCGAAATGGCTCGGTCGGATGCGCAACTTCGGGAAACCAGAACATGCCGACATCCAGTTCCCAGCGACCGAATCCGCCTCCCGCGGACAAGGTAATGGCCGGTGCAACGGTGGGAAAAAGCCCGATTCCCAAGGCGCCGCCCAAGAAAACATGCATGTCGATGCGCCGGGGCGATTCGAGTTTGGCCGGGTCATTCGCAGCGGAATGAACA
>CAYSYX010000498.1:0-7079 GCA_964435055.1 uncultured Polyangium sp.
CTGCCGGCCCCTTTGCTTCGATCCCGAGCGTTTCTCACGAGCGTAGTTTCGCTTCTTTTTCTAGCTGCGCCCTCTGGCGCACGAATAGGCGTAGAACATCGATCACCTATACCTTTTTCTTGCCATTATCGTTGTCGGGTGGTGAGGAGTCCCAGTGCAGATCGGTCTCGAGTGCAAGACGCTTGAATTGGGCCAGGGCACCTTCGATATTGCCATCGGTGGGGAGTAGCGGAATCGACTGGGCTCGGCTTTCCTCCTCAGCGTCCAGGCGTTCGTCCTCGGAATGACTTGCCCCGTCTCCCGATGGCTTCGTGGGCAAACCAATCAAGGCACGCGCGCGTCGTTGTGCTTCGACCAATGGTTCGACGATGTTCGCCCATGTTTGAAGATTTGGCGGCTGTCGCTGCGAATCCTGCATTCGCACGACTTGCTCGACCATCACATGCACCTTCTCCGCGAGGCCGAGCGTTTGTTCGGGATACCCGGCATTGCATGCGGCAACAGCTTGGGCGGCATATGCACTTGCTAGTTTTACTGCAAATCGTTGTCGCCCCTCAAAAAGGACAAGTCGTTCGGCAATTTCAACAGCCCGCGATGTCGCCAGAAATGCAGACGCCACATCGCCACTGTGCTGCTTGGCCGCCGATAAATCCAAATACGCTTGCACGAGCAAACCCGGGCTCGCATGAAGGTCCGTGGCCAATGCGGGAACAGACAACACGTCAATGGCTCGTTGACACGCGTACGCCGCGGCTTCGGCTTGCTCTCGCGCTCGTAGAACGAATGCATGCGCGAGTAAAGCTTCCGCCATGGCGGCCATGCGTTGGGTATCCCAAGGCAAAAACGAAACCTCGGCGCAAAGCGAAAGCGCCTCTTGGCAATTCGTTTCGGCGTCGTCCAATCGCTCCGCTATCGCTAAGGTCCTCGCTTTGCCAGCCAATGCAACGGCCCGCTTCAATCGCAGGCGGCGTCGGGCCATGGTGACGTCGGAAAAATTCTCCCAAGCTTGGCCCATATGGTGAATGTGGTCCGGAGCGCGCGCATCGCCGGCGGCGTCGAGTTGCGCTACGGACTTGACGAGAATTCGCGAATACTGTTGCGGGCACATTGCCTCTTGTGCGGCAGGATCATCCAATCGCACCCAAGCTGTCATGTACGCTTCGAGAGCCTGCTCAAATTCGACGAGCGTCAACCTTGAGCGCTTGACCCCGATATCGTTCGACATGGTTGCGAGTAGCAGCATGGCGTCACCAAGATCTTCTGCATATTCCTCAAGTTTGGGTGCCATTACCAGGTGCCGGCGAATCCGTGCTGCATCGCGTATCCAACCGGAGGCATCACCGTCCATTTGCATCACTGCCAAGACAGTTCCAACGCGAGCACATGCTTCCGCCACATAGTTGGCAATGACGTATTCTCCTTCGATCACCGCCCGGATGGAAGTCTCGAGCGCTTCGCGGTAAAGCGCCAAGGCCCCCATGGGATCGTCCATGTATTCATGAAACAAGCCTGTGATGAAAAGGAGATCGAGGCGCTTCCAAGGAAATACGCCATTGGGGGGATAATGCTCCAAACAAATCGACATCCCAATGAGCTCCGTGATGGCTTCTGCACGTGGCGTCGAGCGTCCGCGCAATCCCGATTGCGCCATGCGCTTTTCGAGGGTTTCCTCTACGGAAGGTGTGAGCGCGTTAGTCATCTTCAGCTCATTGAGGGTGTCGAGCAGAATGGGTACAGCGAGCCCATAGGAAAAACGTTCGGTCGCGTTTTTTGCGACAATCGGTCCGGGTGAGGAGATCGCGCGCATGGGCGGCGCATGTTCTCGAAACGGCGTCATTGTTTGAAGTGCTTCAAGGACCTCGTGCATCGAGGCGTACCGTTTTGAGGGATTTCGCGCGAGGCATTTTGTCAAGATTTCGACGAGATCAGGCGGAAGAATCGGTCGTCCGGGGAAGGTTTCGGGTTCGTCTAGATATTCTTCTAATGCATGAATGGCGGCTTCGCCAACGAGCCACTGGACGCCGCCCACAGCCATTTCGAGCACAGAAACGGCCCAACTGAACATGTCGGTATGCAGTGTCAATGGTTCGCCCGCGCGTTGCTCGGGAGAACTGTACGCGAGCGTCATACCGTTGCGACTTACGAGCGGGTTTGCAGAAGTCGGGGTATCTTCGTTTTCGACAACGCGAGCTTTCTGTCGTGCGCGTGCAAGCCCAAAATCCGTCAGCTTGATGCATCCATCGCTACGCATGAGCAAATTGGCCGGCTTGACATCTTGATGGACGCATTGCCGATCGTGCACAGCTTGGAGCGCTTGCGCGCTTTGCATAGCCATATCGAGGATCTGAGCCACGGTGACGTCCGCGTGGTTTGCGATCCATTGCGAAAGAGGTTCACCCTGCACGTATTCGGCAAAAATGCCCAAACGATCCCCGAGCGTACGGAAGAAATAGCAAGCGACGAGGTTGGGATGCGGCGGCAGATCAATCCATGTTTGTAGCTCCTCCATAAACGGACGTTGCAATTCCAGCCGGTGCGTGTGGATCGTTTTGAGCGCATACGGTTTGCCCGTAATGGAGCTGCGTACGCGTTGCACGACGCCCATACCGCCGGAGCCGAGCAACTTTTCAATCTTGAAATCGGCTAGAACAGGCTCGTCGGCTTGGTTGGGCGCAAAGAAGTGTTCGAGCAACGCTGGACGAGGCAGAAGTGGTTCGAGCCTGTCCAAAGGGACGGTGTCAGGGCGTCGATACGTTCCTTGCGTAAAACGTTTCCAAATGGGCAAGCGGTCAAAACGCAACCTCAGACTCCTTTGGACATGGCGGCGGCCAAAGCTTCACGAAATGCACGGGCATGCGGATAACGAGCAGTAGGACGCGGCGCGAGGGCCTGATCCACCACTGATGCTACAGCGGACGGGATGCTCCGATTGCACGTACCCAACGGAATGCATTGCCCTTCCATGACCGTTCGAATCGGATCTCCTCCGGGCACTGTTTGTCGTGGGTGCATTCCCGTGAGAAGTTCATAAAAAATCGCCGCCATGCTCCAGACGTCCGTGGGAGGACCCACGCGTTTGAAATTCGTCACTTGCTCGCAAGCCATGTACTCAGGCGTTCCGCTCCAATATCCTGTGTCCGTGATCCCCGAAAACCCTGCGGTCTCGAAGCTTTTCGCCAACCCGAGATCGCCGATTTTGCAGCGTCCACCGTCATCGAGCAGCAGATTCGCTGGTTTGAGGTCCCGATGAACGAAACCCGCCTCGTGCACGAACGCCATCGCTTCGAGTGCATCCTCCATCAGGGTGAGTGCATTCGGAAGCAGCAGTTTTCCCCCGCTCTGCGCAACAAACCGGTCCAAACTCCCGCCGCGACACAGCTCCATCGCGACATACACCGTATCGGCCACCTGTCCCCATTGCAGGAATTTGACGATCCGAGGATGGCTCAAATGGGCCATGGAATCAATTTCGCGTAGAAAGGTTTGCCGCATCAGGTCGTCATCCGCGACGTTTGGCAGCATGAATTTGAGTGCGACCTCGGTTCGCTCGCCGCGCCGGTGTGCTCGGAATACCGCACCCATACCGCCGATGCCGAGCCGTGTTCCGAGGACGTACGGAAACGCCGATCGAGCAAGGCGGTCAAGTCTTCGTTTTAATTCCGCTTCGGCATCGAGACGCATGGACTGCCTTCGGTAGGTTGCACCGCATGGTGATGACGATGCCATCGTACCGAACTCACGCTCGCTTGTTCAAGGATTTTCAAGCGATGCACGAATCAGTGCCCTCGCCCCTTCAGTTTTCGACGAGCGTCCGTACTTTGAGCAGGATTTTCTGGACGTACTCCGGCTGCTTGCGCATCAGTTCGACGATGTGTCCCATATCGTCGTTTTCGGTGTCGTGGTTCAATAGGTCGAGCGGCGCGACTCCTAGCGCCTTGGCGATCGCCCGAAGCGTCTTGGTATTTGCTGCCAATTGCCCCAGCTCGATCGCCATGACGTGAAATGGGTGCACGCCCGCCAGTTTTCCGAAATTGCGGAGCGACATTTTGCGCTCAATGCGCAATTTGCGGATTCTCATGCCCACGTGAACGACCAGCGAATTTTCGCCATACTCTTGACGTAACATACTCCTCCGTGCTGCGGACACACCGCTCCCGATGCAATGGTTTGTAGAGACGATCAATGCAATGCGTGACGTCTCCTCAATGGGCGACGCGCAGACTGAAAATTAAATGTTTGATCGATTAAAACGGCTGACTTAGACAGCGTGTGTTTAGTCGACCTTTCGGCTCGAATCGCCACCAGCCATCGCATACTGTTTCGCCAATGCTTTTATTCGAATCGTGGCCTTCGGATCCTGCCGCATTGATTCAATGAGATAGCCCAAATCATCGTTCTGCGTATCAAGATTCAACAGATCGAACGGTCGCACATTCAACCCACGTGCGATTTTTCGCAGCATTTGGCTGCTAATGGCCGACCGCCCCAATTCGATCAGCATGATCCTATCGCTCGTGGATTTAGCCTTTTGTGCAAGTTTCCGCAGGGACAAACCGGCTTCTAACCGAATGAACCGAATCCGCGCGCCGACTTGGTTCATGAGCTCGTCATTTATTGATTGTTGTCGCGGCATTAAACCCATCCCCTCTGTTCTGGTGTGAACGGTATGAGCCGTTAAAGTGGCCGGTATCCCTTGAGGTCGGTGCGCAAATTCGTGACGCACGAAGACGATATGCGACCTGCGCTCGTACTCACGAACGTGCGGTTTACACGACGAACGTATTATTGCATTAAATGACGCTTTGATAGAAACGCGTCTGCGGGACGTGCGCCGCGATGCTCGTCGGGATCGAAGATCCGTGCAGGCCTTGTCTTATTCCGACCGGTTGACAAGACGCCGGTCATCCTCGGGGCGCCAAGTGCACGTTGGCCGGTGCTAAAAATTCCGGATGGCCTGGTGGACGATTTTTTGAACGTGCTCGCGCGCACGCATCGTATCAGTCGGACTTTGGTAACCGTCGTACCATTGGGGTATGCTGGACCGGAACGTTTGAGGGTTTCCAATTTCTCTCGGCCTCTGTGTGCGGAGTGTTATCGTCCACAGGCTCGGACGGTGGTGTTTCCGGCACCTTTAACGAGTCGTCTTTTGTCGTCGCGCTATTCGCGCACCCACACACGCAAAGTGCCAATACAGCATAGAAACAGCGATTTGAGACCATTGGGGCATTCTCCGGTACGACGCACGATTCAGTGCGGTGGATCGATTTCAACATACGGTTGCATGCAGCAAAATGTGACCGCATTTTCCTCGTCGGCTATTGCGCTCCCGACAGCTTCCCCACCGTTCGCGGCGCATACGCCAGACAAATAAGTCCGATTCACGATTGCCTTGGAGCCGATCGCCATACCGGGCACCAAGAAATCATAACAAATTGCCCCGGTCGAGCCGACTTGAAGGTTGACGTTCTGGGTGCTGCATGTGCCGTCCGTGGACAAACTCAGAGAAGCAACACACGCACTTCCCGTCGTCGCACCACATTCACACGTCGAGCATCCGCGATTATCAATTGGTTCTTTCGGGTAAAACACATACCGTGCATATTGATAATTGTCAGGGCATTGTTCGTGGACGCCCGCGCGATATGTGCATTGAAGCCATGCGGGGCCGGGATCGTTGACGCAATACGTCGTCAGTGACGTGGTACCGCAGCTCTGAGGCTGCGTGTTGCCAGTACAGGCGAGCGCCCCGATTTCCCACGATGTTTCGAGCGTAAACGATGGCACGCTCGCCGACGGCTTGCATGCCTCGTTCGTGGGTACGGGAAGCGCCGAGCTGTGTACCGATTGCGTGCATAATGTTTGGCTTCCTGCGGGACACTTTGTACCTGCCGCGATCGTGTCCGCATTTGTGCATGATCCGTCCCAATTTGCCGGTGCATCAAAAGGGACGGTCATCGTGCCATTTTGAGCGCATGTGCCTGCGCGTAGCTCGAGTGTATCAGGGACGCCGCTGCATGTGCCTTCGGACGGCTCACACGAACAGGGCGAGCACGCTGCCGGTGGTGCGACGAGTTGATCGAAACCGCGAAATTTTTCGGTCGGTACGCCATAAACGGGCTCGTCGGGACACTGTGCGGGAACCTGAGCGACGGGTCCTATCCAGAGCGAAATCGGCACGTTCGCCCATAAAATCGCACCGGAGCCGTTCGGATCGGGAACACAGATGCCCGTTTTGCAGGCATCAGGCGCCACCCAATACGACGTATCCAAGCCAGGGTTTTCGACGGCATTGGCGGCGTCACTTTCGACGTCCGCGTCGGAGCCGGCATCGGGGGCCGATTGCTTTATACAGTCAGGATTTGGTGCGAATGGAGTTGAATCGCAGAAGACTTCCCAGCCGGTGCTAGGAACGTCAGAGCATCCGGCGAAAGCAAATGGTGCTGCAATCCCCGCGCTGGCCACCAGCCATCCGAGGATACGCGTCCATGATTTCATTGCTAAAATGTCCATCCCCCGCTCACTTGTCCCGCGAACATTGCCGGCGGTTGATCCACGAGAGTCACATTGCCGACCCAGATTTTCACACGATATGTAAGACGCATGGCGTCAATGCCAGCACGCACAACGAACGACGAGCCAATCGGAAATTCAGCGCCGAGTCGAGCCCCAACACCGGGCTGGACGAACGAGCGCGAGTCCTCGACGTAGGTCTCACTCGACGTGGATACGTACACCGTGCCCACGTACCCAAGCGCGCACCCGAAAAACCACTTCAGATGACCACAAGCGCTGAGAAGTCCGCCGCCGGTCATGGCGGTGATTGCTTCTCGACCTGCCACGGGTGTCGTCAACCACGCCGCTCGCCCTTCGAGGCCGAACGAGAGGAATTCTTTTGGCCTCCAACCAACTCCCACGACTACGCCAACTGCTGGATACCATGACGCCACGCCGAACACAGTGACAACCCCGCCACTCACCGAAAAACGCGTTTCCGCCTTCTTTTTTTCAGGCTTTGGCTCCATCGGCTCGCCGTGATACGGGTCTTCGTGTGACGAGTAGTTCGGATCGGTTGCCACGTT
>CAYSYX010000499.1:0-7073 GCA_964435055.1 uncultured Polyangium sp.
CGAGGCTTGATTTTCAGGCATTCGCGGCACCCCAAACTCGCCCCTTTCGGGGCTCGAACAGCGGGGCCTCGCCGCAAACGCCTGAAAATCAAGCACTCTCCAAGCACCACTTCGATAAACTGGCGGAGTCGTGTTACCGGACCGATGCTCCATTCGCCATCTGCCGTCCCAAATTCTTCAGAGCCAAGCGCGTCGCGGCGCTCAATGTCTCCACCACGCCCATTCCTGAATTCGCCGCACTGGACACTTCCGGCACGCCCATCGGATTGAGCACGTGACGTAATTCTTCAATCGGTTCGATATCGTCGAGGTCGCGCTTGTTGTATTGCATGACGCACGGCACGTCGCGCAGTTCGAGGTCGAGTTCGGCCAGGTTTTCGTGCAGATCTTGCAATGATTCGATGTTCGCTTCGCGTCGTGCCCGTTGCGAATCCGCGACGAAGACGAGGGCATCGACGCCTTTGAGAATGAGCTTGCGACTGGCCCGGTAAAAGATTTGTCCGGGAACGGTATACAGGTGCAGACGTACGCGGTAACCGCGAAGTTTGCCCAATTCGAGCGGCAGGAAATCGAAAAACAAGGTCCGTTCGCTCTCCGTTTTGAGCGATACGAGGTTCCCGCGTGATTGCGTGGGCGCTCCCGCATGAAGTTTTTCGACATTGGTGGTTTTACCACATAAACCGGGACCGTAATACACGATCTTGCAGTACAGCTCGCGCGCCGGAAAATTCACGAACGCCATGGTGCCATCCTCTTCCGTAAGACACGGTCGTTATCAAATCCCCCCAAAAACTTCGCCCGAGTGCTTCGGGCACGACAAACCATTTTGCCCGCGCGTCGTTTTCGTCAGCCTTCGGGTGCGGCATCCGCGAGGCAATGAATGGCCGCAACAAGGTCGTCAAACGTGGCTTGCCGGCCCTTTTTGTGTTTGACAAGACGCACGTTCATTTCGATCAACGTTCGCACTTCGCCCTCGGCGCCGGGGCAACGCAACAAGTCGTGAATGGACCGGGACAAACGCGTCGGGAGATCGAGGCACGCCAGTGCGGAGAGAAAAACCATTGCCCGCGCCGGTTGGGCCACCCCGAGAGCCTCACGCACGAGATGCACCATGGCAATGCCGAACGCCATCATCATCGCATCGAGCAAGCCATTACGTTGCTCGCCTTTCCCCGCTTCGGACGAATCGCTCCAGACGAGCGTCACGAGCGCCGACAAGGCAGAAAATGCATTACGGTCGAGTAAAGCAAGGACGACATCCGAGCCGTGGGCTTCCCAGCCCGAGCGGGTGTTCAATTGCCCGGCGAGCCACGAACGCAAACGCGGATCGTGCTCACCCGCGCGTAATGCGGCGAGGGCAATATCGATGAGCTTTTTTCTGGGCAAACCGCGGGACGTCAACCATTCGAGCAAAATGGCTCGTTCTTCGGCGCTCCACGGATGACGTGCTCGTTCGAGGATATCTTCGACCGCCAGGTTCGCGTCGGTGAATCCTTCGGGCAATGCCGGCGCCGGGGCCAATTCGAATTCACCGAGCTCGGAATCGAGGAACGAGGCTAGATCCTCGGCAACAGGGGGCGCGAAATCGTTTGGCGGGGCTGAAACGGTTTCCGGAGTTCGCGCCAGAATTCTGTCGAAAAGCGATTCGGGTACTTTGCCGCGCGTCAGGTCGGCGAGCTCGACCCATTCTTCGTCGGTTAGCGTAAACCGTGGAGCGAGCAAGACTTCGTGTTTGAAGGTGGTTGGTTCTTCAATGGCCAAGCGGGCCAATTCGCGCAGAACTGCACCGGTAAAACCCGGCGCGCATCGAACGCGCCACGCGAGGAGATCGGGAATGGTCAATTGGCGGGCATGTTCGCAGAGAAAAACCTGATCGTCAGGTTCAATGGCGTTTTGCCGAAGAATATGCAAAGAGGCCACGGGATGGGCGCGACCGCGGTGGGCCTGCACCAAAGCATCGATTTCGATTCGTTTCATGACGGCGCCTCGTTCCGGACGCAGGAAAGCACGCGCAGGCGTGGCTTTCGAAAAAGCTGTCCGAAGTGGGAGGTGATTCGTCGACGTTTCGTGGCTCGGGATGAACCGATGCGCTGAAACAGCCCGTCATGACATATCGGTCGGTGGAATGACGGTTCCTTCTTCCGGACCGATGCGAGCAGGCTTAACCATGGGAGAAGCCGTGTCAAGGGGAGGGGAGGAAAATAATTTGGGTGGGCGGAGCGAAGCGGGGGAGGGGTCGGAAATCTTGACGGCTCGGCGATGTCGGCCCGATGGCTCGAGCTTGCGATGGGAGCCGTCGGAATATGGCCATGGTATCGGCCGGACTCCAACAGGCAATGATTCGACCATCACGAAAAACCTCAAAACGGCACCGCCCGCTTATCCCGGAAAAACCCGCCGCTCGGGCCTCCTTCGGGAAGCTGCGCCAGCCATACCGGCGTGCGAGCGCCTTCTTCGACCGATAACGAAGCCGAAGCGCCGCCCATACGCGTCCTCACCCATCCCGGACACGCCGCGTTCACGAGAATTCGTCGCGAATCCGAGGAAAGTTCGCGGGCCAGAATCCGCACGTACGCATTCAGCGCCACCTTGGAAACTCGATAAGCGCTCGACGGAAATCCGCTCTTCGCGTGGGTTCCGGCGCCGACTTCGGCCACAAAACGCTCGACCAGCTTTACGAGCGCTTCCCGATCGAGGTTTGGCGCGGCAAATTGTTCCCGAAGCTCCGGCCCGACACCGGACAGTTCGCCCATGCCGCTCGAAACCATCACAATGCGTGCGCCTGGACGAAACAATGGCAAGAGCTTGTCGGTCGACCGCATTGCGCCATAAAAATTGACGTCAATGGTTCGTCGCGCGACGTCGGCATTGAATCCATCGAGGGCAATACCTGCATTGGCGACGTAAATGTCCAGACCGCCTTCTTTTTTTGCAAGATCGTCGACGAATGCGTCGATACTTGCGGAGCTTGCCACGTCGAGCTGCGCAAATTCGGCGCCTATTTCCGCAGCTGCTTTTGCGCCTGCGTTTGCATCGCGGGCGGTCGCGATGACCCGTAAGCCATTGGCGACGAGTTGCCGAGCGATTTCATGGCCGATTCCACGATTGGATCCCGTAACGACGGCGAGGCGTGCTTCGTTCATCACGATGCAAGATGCCTCGGACGTAGGCTGTTGGCAAGAGGTTTATCAAAACGAGCATTGGCGATGTTCAATGCCGTGTTCGATCGATTCGCCAATGATGTTCAATCCCATTCATCCCATTTCCCATTTCATCGGGCGGTCT
The DNA here is from genome assembly GCA_964435055.1 of uncultured Polyangium sp. Lineage (GTDB taxonomy): Bacteria > Myxococcota_A > Polyangia > Polyangiales > Polyangiaceae > Polyangium. The sequence goes on from CAYSYX010000499.1 coordinate 3,286, forward strand.
GCGCAACGATTTGAACCGTCGCGGCACGGCCGGTATGCAATGAACCTTCCACGACATCACGTTCGACCTCGCGCGCGATCACGAAATCGAATGCGGCGAGGTCATCGCGCAACTCGTCGAGCGAATACAGCAGCGAGCGATCCTTTGGTCCGCCGGTGCCGAAGGCAAGTTGGGCCGGCGTGTACGCTTCGAGAATGAAAAGCCCGGCGGGTTTGAGAATGCGCTCGAGGTCGCCATGCAGATGTCGGCGAATATTCGCGGGTAAATGGCAAAAGATGGAGACGACGGCGTCGAAAGACTTTTCTTGTGCCCGATATTCGGCGAGATCGGCGAGCACGGTGTCAATCGATACGTTGTGTTCTTCGGCTAGGCGACGTGCTTTGCGGAGCCCTTGTTCGGCATAATCGACCGACGTGACGTGATGGCCTAGTGTGGCAAGAAAAACGCCATTGCGTCCTTCGCCGTCCCCGACGCACAAGATTTTCGCTTCTTTTGGCAATCGGCCGGCTTGCTCACGCAAAAAGTCGTTGGGTTGCCGGCCGTAAGCGTATTCGTCGTTTCCGAACCGCTGATTCCAGATGTTTGCGCTCATGGCGGGAGGATACTCGAATTGACGGAGCTGTAAATCTCAAACGATCACGTGCTTCGGCATCCCGTCGGCCCGAACCGTCATTGCATCCGCGCATTTGCGTCACCCGTCGTCTTTCGAGACCCCGTCGAGACGTTCGTTCATGACGTCGACGCTCAGCAAGATTGCATCGGTTTTCTTGTTCGGGTCGAACACGTCACCCCGACGCGGACAAACTCGCGATCCACGATTCGACGTCCGCCCGTGAACGCAATCGAATCCAATTCGGTTGCATCTGCGCCTCGAATTTCGCCTGTCGAGCGGTGTGTGTGCGAAGGGCCCACCAGATGGGATGATCGGCATTCAACCAGCTTCGGACAGTTTCACGATTCCCATTCCACAATTCTTTTTGGGTTACGGCGCGGGAGATCGAACGACCGATCACTTGGGTCATGATCCTCCAATGGGGTGGATCGATCCAGGCGACGGTCGTTGCGCGTTGCCAAACGAGTTCTCTGACGGCGGAATAATTGCCATCGATCACCCAGTTTGGCGAAGCGATACATTCCGTGACGCGGCGCCGAAGCTCGTCATCCGGCATTTCCGTCCAATTCGGACCATGACGTAACGCATCGAGCTCGATGTGCGCAATGCTCAGCTTTTGAGCGACGCGCGAGGCCACGGTCGTTTTTCCGGCGCCCGAGGTGCCAATGATCGAAATGCGATGTTCCTGCATGGTGAGCCGGATACGATGGCCCACGATGGGCATCGATGCAAATGGGCGTGGAGGAATGAGGGGGATGCGTTGTACTTTCGCCGCTGCGTGGAACGATTCTGTGCCGACCACGATTGCTGCGGTGGAGCCGGATGGGGAAAGTCGGGTGCTTGTTGTGGGACCATGTTGTTGTCGCTCGCCCCGGCTGCTCAACTTGGACAACTGCACAACGGCGCAGAACCGCGTGATGTTCTGCTTGCGCCATTACGTGATCACGTCGTGGCTCCGCGCGGGCATTCCGGTGCACGTGGTGCAGCGAATGGCGGGACATACCAATTTATCGACGACGCAGCGGTATGTGCCTCTCCCGCCCCGTTTGCCCCCGCCACATCCCCGGGCTACCCTCGCCGCGCATCGCAACGTGGCTGGAATGGTCGGAAAGCAATGGACCATGCCAGTTCGACAAGTGCAGCTCATCGGGAAACCCCGAACGTTCATTGACATTCATTACAAGAAAGGCGACGGCAGTCGAGCTCGCTTTCGCAAAGATGCTGAAGTCCAAACCCTGGACGCAGTGAAAGCGGAAGAACAGCAATTCGCAAAAAACATCGAGCAATTCGGCGAGCCATACGTACCATCCACCCGGCCAAACCTACCCGATCGTGTGGACGACTTGTACGCACCAAATATGGACTCGACGATGACCTTGGCCTAGGTGGTCGACGAATTCCGGGAGACGTTCATGCGCACGGACCTCAAGATTACCACGCGCAAGGGTTACGAATCGGTTTTACAAGCCAATCTCTTGCTAGGGTTCGGTCATTGGCCCATCGAAACAATCAATGGCAAGCCGCCGATTTGGACCTCGTCTTGACGAAACGCAGATTGACCCGCGCCACGCGGAACAATACGCAAATCGTCCAGCGGTCGGTCTTGCGGTATGCAGAAGGACGCGAATACATCGACACAACGCTACGTGCACGGCCTGAAGAGCGACCTCGAAGAAGCCGCGCAGCGCCTGCCCGTGCGACGTACGGCGAGCCTGGCAAACGAGGTCACGGCGTGATCCGCGTCGCGCATCCCCGGGGCAAACGCCGACGTGTTCGCTTGGGGCCACCACGGGGCCACGGCCTTTTTGACCGGCTGGACTTTACTTGAAGGACCGCGCGTAAGTGCGCGGAATCACTTGGAGGTGAGGACGGGATTCGAACCCGCGTATAACGGTTTTGCAAACCGTGAGAGAGCGTTTCGGCGCCTCACCGCCAACCCCTGAAGACGACAACGAAAAGCAGACCGCTCCAGCCACGATTGCGATTGCGGTGCGGTCAGGGGAACGCGACGGGACGCGACACGAGGGGACCGAGCGGGACGCGAAGTGGGGCCATGGGTGGGCCACGGGAGAATCCGGAGCGGCGTGGGTTTGTCCGGGGAGCGGGCGAGGACATCGAGGCGGAGCGGTTTGTCCTGAGCGGACAGGGCGAACGAGGGAGGATCACGGACCGTGCACGTCGCGCGCGAAGTGTTCACAACGTTCGATTTGCGACCCGTGCGGAGTTCACGCATGCGCCTGTCGTCGCGTCGGTGGAGGCGCGGTTTGTTGTTACGAACCGCGACGGAAATGGCTTCGTTGGCTTCTTCTACGACGTTGCCATGAAAGGCGTTCGCGAACGTGTGCGCACCGAATCGTACGGCGATGAAGGAATTGCAGGAGTTTGTCGGCGGAGCGAGGAGTGTGCTGAGACAAACTCGGACGGTCGAGACGAACTTGGCATCGAGCAAGTAGCGTCGAAGGTTTTCAAGGTTAGGGTTGGCAAATCGGCGTGCCCAGGGGGGCGCGTTCAGTTAGGTACGCGAAATCGCCTTGGCTCGACGAGATTGGCGAGGAGCTGCGGGGAGTTGGGTTTGGGGTGGCGGGGTGAATAGGAGTATTGGCGTAGCAGGAATTTCTATCAACGGAGGACGAGCCTAGGTAACAACGGCGGAAGGAACCATTCTTCCTAGTTGACGCGGGCGAGCGCACGAGGCACCCGTTCTCGCCACAAGGTGGTTGGCGTGTCCGCGTTGATATTCTATGGCTGGTTCGGCATGGAGAGAGCATCGGGAACGTCGACGGGACCGATGCGGATACTGTGCGCTGGCCACGTGGCGCCGAGCAGGCGCGACATCTTGCGGGTCTTGGGTGATTCGTGGGGGTCGAGAGGATTCAGCGGCAGGCCCCACAGGGCGTGCCGGCTGCAACGAATTGTTGGAGCGCATTTTCGCCAGGGCTAGAGTGCGACTAGCTCCGCGATTTTGGTGGCAATAACTGCCATTGGGTCTTCTGCCGTGTCCAGGCCGCTTCGGGTGGCGAGCAAGGGACTGACATTGCGAAGAGCGTCATACGTCGTGTTGTGCACGATGGGAATAAGCCGGTTGCCCGCCAGGAGGGCCGAAAGCTCCTTATCGGCGACGCTTTCTTTGGGGAGACGGGCCAGCAGCGCAGGGGTCACCAGGACGAGGCCGATC
>CAYSYX010000500.1:0-7063 GCA_964435055.1 uncultured Polyangium sp.
GTCTTACATCGCAAGGTCACCGAGCATTTCCGCTGGTTTCGCGATTGCTCATCGAATCGATGCCCATGACCGCCCAACTTCTTCAAGTTCTCGGCTCGGAGCGCGGTTCGGCGGCCCCCAAGGACGCGGGTCTTACGGAAAAAGCTTGGGGAGCGGGTCGAGCGGGTCTTTTTTATGTCGAGCATGCAGCGCACACGGTTGATACGCAGGGGCGGAAGATCATCGGAGCGCAATCATTCGTTGAACAATACAACGTACAGACGGTGTTTGGCGCGGCACGCGCATATCGTGATGATTTGTTCCTCGTGCAGCTTTTTTTCTGCCGTCATCACGTCTCCCGCGAACGTGCCCGCGAATTTTTGCCGTTGGTCGGAATTTTGCGGGGTACGACGATTCGAGCCATCGATTCGAATAACGTATTTCCAAAGAGCTGAACAAAGACGCATTCGGCGCCTTCATTCGCGCAACGCGTGACGGTGAAGGCGTTCGTTTTCCCAAACCATGGAAAAACGTTCGGCATTGCGTGGAACCTCCCTTGCCCGGGCATTCAACTCGAAAAGAGAGCGCCTGACGATTCGGAACGGCCGGCCATTGATGTTCGTAGACTGCCCTGCGCGTTCTATTTGCAGGCCGTCTCGACCAACCCATCAGTGACGGCCTGTGTCCAATAGGCGTTTGTCCCGTCCACTGCCACGCCGAAGGCGCTCACGTCGGCGCCTTTGGCAATATACGTAATCGCGCCGCCGGCTTTCGGCACTTTCGCGACGGCACGATCTTCCAAGCTTCCGCCGTCTTTGCCGCGAAGGGTGAAATAGACGAATGCGTCGTCGATGGCCACACTCACCGGATCGGCGAGCCCATCGGCGAGGATCTCTTCGCCGCCGCCGCTCTTTAATGCTCTCGATAACGTGCCCGCGGACGAATGGACCCAATAGACGTGCGTAGCGTCGACAGCGATCTCCTGCGAAAAGTAATGATACGCCAAAGACGCCTTTTTCGCGATATCGACGGCTTCGCCGCCGGCCTTGGGCACGCGCACCACCCGTGCCGTTTTATCCGCCACGGTTCCGACGGAACGCACGTACACATCGGCGGCGTCGACAGCCACCGAATCGGCCCCGTCAATGGCCGCCAGAAGCTGCAATGGGCCGCCTTGGTTTTCCATTGCGTACACGCCATCCGGCTGCGTCACATACACGCGTTGTCCATCCGCGGCGACTGCGGCAAACGAGCCGGTGGCGATGGTTTTCACGCCGAGGCTGCCTTTGTCGATACGATAAAGCGCCTTCGAGTAATCGACGACGTAAACGGCATCCGTGTCGATGGCAATCGTCCGCAAAAGGTCGCCGATGCCTTCGACCATCGCTTCGGGCGCTGCATTCGCCGGTCCGGCGCGCCAAACCGCACCGTTTTCGTACACCCAATACACCCAGGATCCATCGGATACGATTCCTTCCGTCGCGCTGCCGTAACTTTTCCCGATCTTCGTCCGCGCGGCCCCCGTCGCGCAAAAGGGAGAACCATTGCCGGTCGAGCCGCTGCCGGACGAGGTTGTGGAATCGCCGCCGGTCGAACTTCTTTCGTCGACGACGACATCGTCGCACGCCACGAAAGTCAGCGGGATCAAGAAGCAAAGCCATTGTTTCGCCAACATGAAAAGACCTCCTCGGCCATGAACCAGATTCGCTTTGTCAGGTTCCGGCACGGGCCTGGCCAGCAAAGGATATGCCGCATTCGTCGGGCGGAAATTGGGCCCATTTCGTGCGTCGTTGTCAGGCTCTGTTCACGGGAGAGGATTACGCTCGATACAGTGCCGTAGCGGAATCTTGGGCCATACGACGCCGCCTTTACGCAACAACAGCGTCAAAGCTCAGCGTAACTTGGTCTTCCCTTGACTGGCCAGGGCAAACCCAATCAATTTGTACAGCAATCGAGCGCCCACATTGCCATCCCATTCGTCGCCATCGGGACCGGGCGCCACTTCATTCAGGTCAAACCCCACGATCGTTTTTCCGGACCGCACGACTTCATTCAAAATATATACAGCTTCGGCGAAATCGATGCCGCCGGGCACAGGTGTCCCGGTATGCGGACAAAATCGCGGATCGAGCCCGTCGATATCGAACGAGACCCACACGTCGCCGGGCAGAGCAGCGACGATATCGCGCGTAATGGATGCAAACGATTCTCCCGACATCTTACGCCGAGAAATGGTGCGGTCGAGAAAAACGCTCACCCTTTCGCCCTGGCTCGCGACATACGTCATTTCGTCTTCGCACACGTCGCGAATACCCACTTGAACCAGCTTTTTCACGCCCGGCACTCGCTGCAAGACGTTGTGCATGATGGATGCGTGTGAAAAGGAAAAACCCTCGTACGCGTCACGAGTGTCCGAATGCGCATCGAAATGCAATACGCCGATTCCTCCGGGTTTGCTTTGCGCCAAGGCCTCGATCGCGCCGAACGGGACCGAATGATCGCCTCCGACAATCCCCACGATTTTTCCTGCCCGTGACAATCGTTCCGTTTCGGCCGATACCCATGCGTTCAGCTTGGCGCTCAATTCATTCACGCGAGCCAGCGCGGCCTCGGCTTCGGGCGTATCGACGACCCCACCTGCGTCAATGATCGTCCGCGCCAAACGTCGACCTTCTTCATTCCATGCAACGACCCGTTCGTCCTCGGGCAACATACAAATGCCCGGTTCGTAGGGTTTTTCCACGTCGAGGTCGAACAAATCCACCTGGCGACTCGCTTCGAGTATGGCGGCGGGTCCCCGGGCCGTACCTCCACCATACGAAGTCGTCACTTCCCACGGAACGGGAACGAGCACGACATTGGCTTCGGATTCGGTAAACGGCAAACCATAGACACCGGAATCAAGCGCGGCGGGGGCGTTGGGATCGAACGGGATATTCATCGAAGGCCGCGTATAGCACGTTTGGAGGCGATTGTCCTCCATCGAAATCGAGTGTGCAAAGCCGTTCGGAAATACAACCATTTCCACAACTTCCCAAATGCGGTAAGATCCTTCTTCATGAACAATCGACGCACTTTACCTACATCCATCGTTCTATTGGCCATCGTTTGCGGCAGTCTGTTCTGCGCATGTACCCCTGAAGTTCGCAATTATGGCAGCGGCGGCTCCGGCGGTTCGGGCAGTTCGTCCAGCACGAGTTCCGGTGGAATGCCTTGTATGACCGACAGCGAATGCGGCGCAAGCAGCGAATGCCAATCGTTCGCGTGTGTCAACGGCGCTTGCGCCGTCAGTTTTGCGGCGGCGGGAACCATCGTCGCGCAACAAGCCATTGGAGATTGCCAAACGAATGTCTGCGACGGCAAAGGTTACGTCGTGAGCAATCCGGAACCCGGCGATCCGGCCGATGATAACAATCCATGCACCATCGACACATGCAATGGCCCGACGACGATGTACGGGCCGGTGGGCGCTGGAATGGCTTGCGATGGTACGCGATTCTGCAACGGCGTCGGGTATTGCGTGCAATGCCTCATGGACGGCGATTGTCCGGGCGGAGTATGTTTCAAAGAGCAATGCGTGCCTGCGCAATGTTCGAACGGCCTGACCGACGGCCTCGAAACGGACGTCGATTGCGGCGGTCCGTCGTGCCCACAATGCCCGCCCGGTCTCAAATGCGGCATCGACAAGGATTGCAACAGCATCTCGTGCCAAGCAGGTATCTGTGCGGCCCCGACGTGCATGGACGGACTCCCCAACGGCCTCGAAACCGGCATCGATTGCGGCGGCCCGGATTGTCCCGTCTGCGCCGACGGCAGCCCGTGCAAAAATAATCTCGATTGCAAGAGCCACGTCTGCACTGCGGGAACCTGTCAACCCCCCGCTTGCGACGACCAAATCCTCAATGGCGGAGAATCCGATGTGGATTGTGGAGGTCCGTGCACCGCATGCCTCAATGGCCGCGCGTGCTGGGGCGACCTCGATTGCATGAGCAGCCATTGCTGTCCGGGCGCGGACCCCATGGGACCCGGTTATTGCGAAAACGCCATGCAGGCATGTGTGGGCGTGTTCAAGAGCGAAGTCGCCGAATGATTCACTAACGTTTCTTGGGTTTGGCTTTCCGTAACCTGGGCACGATATCGCGAATGCGATTGCCCAACGCCACGGCCTCGGGATCCCGAAATCTGACGTGAAAATGCGTCAGATGCCCCCAAGCGTGCCGGATCGCCGTGTCTTTCTTCAGCGGCGTCTGAAACCACTGCTCTGCGGGTTGCTCGTCCGCAGGTAATTTCTCCACATACGCCTTGAGAATACGCTGCACCGTCAAATCGATGAAGATGGTATCGACGTTGCCCCCTTCGATGAACGCCCGCACGAGCGCCCAGGTTCGCGGCAAATCCAAATTATGGGCCGTCGCCTTTTCGTACCATCCCGCAGGAACCCGATAATAATACCCGATATCCGCGTCGAGCCCCGATTGATGACTCCGATGAGGCTTCAGCCAACCACCTTTGTCTCGCGAAATATCCCCGACCCGTAACGTCGGCGTATTCGGAAAACAGCGCCGCACTTCACGTACCGCACGTTCAATCGATCGGATCGTGAGTTCCGTGCCAAACGCGTATCCTCCCGCGTGCTTGATGGCCTCCGATTCGGGCAGTTCGACCCCGCCAAACAAAAACCCCCGCGTCGGCGTTCCAATCGACGCCGATCCCAATGCATGCGGCGTGTCCAGCAGAATCGTGAAGATCTCCTGCTCGGAGGATGGAATCGTCCTCGGCGATATTTCCACTTTCGGTTCCGCCGGGCAACGCACGGGTTTTTCCGAAATTGACGCGGCGCTCGCCACCGCACTCGCCACGGGCGGAGGCTCGGCCGATCCTGCGGGCGCCGAAGTAGCCGGTGTCGCCGGTACGGACGCGGATAGGATGGGTATCGGCTGCTCGGCCTTTTGCGCCGAGGTTTGGCGGGAACGAACGGCGAACATCCCGCCGCCAAAAGCGATCGTTGCACATGCCAAACCTATGCCGATCGATTTGCCGCGGGTCACGGGATTATACGGCACCGTCGACGAGGATCGTCGCTCCATTCACGTACGAGCTGCGATCCGAAACCAAAAACGCCGCCACTTCGGCCGCTTCTTGAAATGTCCCCAATCGCCCGAGCGCCGTGTGCCGAATGTATTCATCGAGCCTGCCTTTCGGCAAATTCACGCTCACACCGCCCTCCAGCACGCCCGGCGCCAAGTTGTTCACCGTAATGCCATACCGTCCGACTTCTTTGGCCAGCGATTCCGTGAAACCTTTGATCGCCGCCTTCGCCGTCGAATAATGCACCGGAGCCTGCATCATTTTCACGCCCGCCAAAGACCCGATGTTCAATATGCGCCCCCGCTTGAGACGCACCATTCCGCGTAAAACCGCTCGCGTCGCCAAAAACGTTCCTTTGACGTTGGTGTCGAGCACCCGATCCCAATCTTCCTCTTCCATCAGAGCCAACGGCACGACATCGCTCACGCCGGCATTGTTGACCAAAATGTCAATCGTGCCGATGTTCGTCTCCATGGAACGAACGACATCGTCGAGCCCCTGCTTGTCGAGGACGCTCGTACGGAAAGAAAAACCCAGGACGCCGTGCGAACGAATTTCATCCAGCGTTTCCTGGGCTTCTTTCTCCGACCGAGTCCAATTGAACCCCACGTGCGCGCCTTCGCGCGCAAGCGTCACGGCAATGGCGCGCCCGAGCCCTTTCGAGCCCCCCGTCACGAAAGCGATATGTCCTTCACAGAGTTTCATTGGTTCACGATCGACAAACGAGTTGTCCCATTTTCTTTCGTCCAAGGCTTCTTACCCCAGGACGGCGTCGTTGTGCCGGTGCCTTTGGCGGCGCCGCGGTGAAACATATTGAATCCACACGCCGGCATGATGCGCCCATCGATTTGCGGATAATGATGGCAACACTTGCGCAGCCGTTCCAAGTCGAAATCGTGCCGATCCATGTAATGGTGGAGGAAAATCGATTTGGCCTGCTGCTCGCCAATGAGCAAGCTCTCTTTTTGCGTGAGCGCGCGATCGGGAAACATCGTCCGCACGGTCCGCTTGAGCGCCGCCAAGATTTCCGGGCCGCGTTCGATCGTATCCTGATTCGCGTACACCTCGTACATCACGTCTTGCAGCGTCTTCTCCATTTCGGGCGTCGCCGGCAGCGTGGCGCTCGAACGCAGAAGCGTCCCGTGTTTCGTGAAATCGACGAATCGCGAGAACGGAATGAACGAACCATCGTCGAGACGCAAAAGGTACGTCAGGGATACACATTGCGGATGCGAACACGGCAAAGGGAAGAAGTCCGCCGACTTCAATTTGCCGCCAGTTTGTTCTTCCACACGCCGCACGACGCCGGGAATCGTCAATCGGTCCATCGCATCGTGCCCGAAGACTCCGCCGCCTTGGCCCGTGTAAGCCGCGGGCTGGAAATTCAGCGAAAGGAAATGATCCTCCGACAAAAACAATTCGACGACTTGGCCGATTTGCTCGTCGTTGACCCCGCGCGTGGCGACGAAAATAATTTGCGTGGGAATCTGCAATTCCTTCAGCACCCGCAAGGCGGCTTCTTTTTCTTTCACCAAGTCTTTGCCGCGAATCTTTTCATGCGTATCCGCGGTAAAACCATCCAACTGCAAGCCGACGTACGCGCCGCTTTCTTTGAGCGCTTTGGCGAATTCCCGATCCTTGCCCAAACGAATCCCGTTCGTGATGACCACGACCCGCCCGATTTCCGGACGACTCGCAATACGCACCAATTCCAGGATCTTCGGATGACTCGTCGGTTCGCCCCCGGACAACGCGACCGATTCGCATTGCCCTTCGTTACGCACCAGCGTGTCGATCATTTTCGAGAAAACGTCGAGGTCGATATGGTTCGAGTATTGATTGTCGACGATGCAAATCGGACATTCCAAATTGCAATGGTCGGTCACTTCGATGATCGGCAAACACGTATGCTGTTCGTGGTCATTACACGTGCCGCAATCGGTCGGACAACCATGTTCCACTTTCGTGGCAAAAACGAGCGGCTCCGTGCCGGCCA
>CAYSYX010000501.1:0-7038 GCA_964435055.1 uncultured Polyangium sp.
CTCGGCCGCGGATATAACCTGAGCTCGACCGCGAGCTTCGGCGTTCTGCCTTATGGTTACATGAGCCTCGGCGGTTCATTCTAATCACCTCGCCCCGCATTCTCCCCGCCTGACAAAAGTTTCTTGCATTCGCGGCGCGAGTCTGCGACACACTGCGCCCATGTGCCGCGTCCTTGCGTATCTTGGCGAGCGTATCCTGATGGAGGATTTGCTCTACAAGCCCGATGTTTCTTTTGTCAATCAAACCCATCAAGCCGCGTTGCTCAATCGCTTGAACCTGGCGGGATCGGGATTTCTCGCTTGGGATGCGCGAAGCGAACGGCCCGAATTGCCGTTCGTTTACCGCAGTACACAATTGCCCATTTACGATCGCAATCTGCGGGCCCTCGCGGCCAAAGTCTATGCGACGTGCCTTCTTGGACATCTGCGCGGCGTCGCTTATCAAGTCAGTTCGATCATCAGCGAGCAAAACCTGCATCCATTCTTATTCGATCACACGCGCCTGGCGTTGGCGCACAACGGTCAATTGGCGCATTTCGACGAAATGAAGTTCTCCCTCTTGCCCGAGATGAAGCCGGACTTGGCGCGGGTTGTTCGCGGAACGACGGACAGCGAGTGGATTTACGCGCTCTTGCTTTCGCAATTGGATCATCCTCACGGTGATTTGTCCGCGCAAGATATCTGTGTCGGCGTGATCAAAGCCATGCGAGTCATTGCAAAGACCCGCAAAGCCTGCGGCATTCGGACGTTTTCTCCGATGAACCTGTTTCTGTCCGACGGAAATGATCTCGTAGCCGCGTGTTATACGTTCGGCCTGGGCAATTACGAAGGATTGGGTGACAATTACCATCCCCCCGACGAATCGGCTTTGCGCATTTGGTACACGATCGGCAAATCTTATGGGCTTTACGACGGCGAATGGCGCATGGAGCATGCAAGCGCGGAAGCCACATCGTGCATTGTCGCCTCCGAGCCGTTGACGCGGGATCAATCGACGTGGAAATCGGTGCCGCTCCAGCACCTCGTGTATTTGCGTCGCAATGCGGATCGTCCGTCGGTCGAGCTCATACCGCTCGACATCGAATGACATGGCGCAAACGCCGGGCGACTCAATACAAGTCGAGATATTGCAGGATATCCGCCATATCGTCGTCGGGCAGTTTTTCCAATGAAAGCGGCGGCATTTCTCCGGAATACGTGACGAACCCGCCATGACGTGTTTTCTCGACGAAGACGAGGCGTTGTTCGTCGGCGGTATATTGACCGAGCGGATGTTCCGCGAGCGTTTGATCGGGCAGGACGGGTGCGCGTGAAACCAATCGTCCCGCGCCGGAATGCACCTTTCCGTGGCATAACGAGCACGCGCGGGTGTAAGCGGTTTGTCCACGAGCCGCATCGCCCGCGGGAAGGTCCGCGATGGTCACGGCCACCGTGAACGGCACGGCGTCGGTGCCCTCGGGGCCTTGCGATATCGATTCGAGGTACGCGTAAATCGCCTGTGCTTCTTCATCTTCCGCGACAAACGGATCGGCTTTGAGCATGAAGTAATACGCGCAGGCATTGATGGCTCGAAGCAGGTCCAGTTCTTTTCCTCCCCAATACGACGGGCGTTTGACCACGCCTTGGAGTGATCCGCCGGGACGAACCACTTTCGTATCGGTGGCGCCGGTTTCGTGGCATGTGGCGCACGAGTATTGATTGAGCGTGTTTCCGGCGATCTTGGGATCATGAAACAACGCCGCCCCATGATCGACGGCCGAGCCTTGCTTGACGATGGGCTCGACCGGATCGCTGGAGCAACCAGCCCCAAGACAAACCAATGCCCCGGCGAGGTATCGAAGTCGACGATTGGCGTAAGCGAAGCGCATATCGGAAATCCCTTGTTCGTCCTTTACGGAGTGAATTTTGCGACAAACGAATCGAGGCCGCCGACGGCGGTCCTTTTCTCGGACGGCGTAACGACGAGAGCCGTTCGGAACGCGCCGGCAATGGCGAACGAACCATCACCCTGAGCCGCAATTGCCCATCCCGCCTGATCGTCGGCGTCTCCAAGGATCGCCCCGAGCATCGGGGTCCAATCCGTGTCCTTGATTCGGACCACAAATGTGTCCGTCACGCCCGTAGCATTCATGATCATTCCATTCCAATCGATTTTTCCGTCGAATTGCCCGATGACCACGATATTCCCAGCCGCGTCGGACGTAATCCCCACACCCAGCGATTTTCCGTTGAGGCCGGGCGCGATGCCATTGACGAATTCCCCTTGCGGGTTGAGTTTGACCGCGTATGCGCCTGTTTTCGGAGATGAATTCGTGAGCGACGACCCGCCCCAATCAATCGTGCCCTCAAATTCGCCGGTCAGCAAAATATTCTTGTTGGAATCGACCGCAATCGCTCGAACGTCTTGGTCACTGCCATCCCCATAGCTTTTGCTCCACGTGTGGTCTCCAGCCATCAGGGTATAACGAGCCAAGACGATATCTTGCCCGCCGCTGTGGGGCAGCTCAACTCCACCCATATTGACGATATTGTTCGTGATTCCAGCGACGATGATTTCCGGACCGACCCCGGGGTTCAAGGCAATGGCTCGAGCCTGCTGGGCGCCGGGATTTACAAATAGTTTGGCCCAGCGCAACACGCCCATGACGTCGTAACTCGCGATGAAGATATCTTGGGCCATCGGTGCAGGCGACATTCCACCGCCAAAGTCGACTTGGCCATTCGATGTACCGGCAATGAAGATATTATTATTGGCATCGGCCGTGACGGCGTTGATGGATTGGATACTTCCTCCTGAAATCGCCTGGGATTTGACGATGTTTCCATCGGGACTGATTTTCACGATGAAGCCATCGGTGCCGAGGGCGGTCATTTTCGTTCCCCCGACCGTGATGCCACCACTGAATCCTCCGACCGCAATCACCGCCCCTGCGGCATCTTCGGCCAATCCCCGCACGACGGCATACGACATGGCGTCGGCGGTCAATTTTTGCTCCCACACCTTTTGCCCGGCCGCATTGAATTTGACGACATATCCGTCGCCCGAGCTTACCGACCCATTGTCCGCACCGACCAGGCCATTCACCACCCCGCCGGCAAGGTACCCGCCATCCATGGTCGGGGTAATGGCGAACATGGCGTCATCCATAGCAGCCGGCATCGGCGTTCCGAACGCGTAGACCCAATTCGACGGCAGCGCGCAATCTTCATCGACGGCGCCCATTTTGCCATCGCAATCTTCGTCCTCTTCCGTCGCGCAATCTTCCGTCTCCGGAGTCGTATCGGACGTGCACGGTTGAAAATTGCCAAACAGACAGATGGTCGTACCCGATTTACAAATTCCCACGTTTTCGGTGCCGGGAGGACCCGAATAACAGCTTTTTAATTCGTTTTCGGTGCAGGGGCCCGCACCAGCCATTCCACCGCTTCCCGAAGACGATTGCGACGAACTTGTCGAACCTCCCATCCCCCCGTTATTGACATTGGGATCGAAAATCGGCGGATCGATTCCGGCGATCTGCACACATGCGGCCGGCACGAACAGAGCCGAGATTGCGCCGAACCAAATCGCAGTTTTGCGAAAGGTCATCCCGTTGCCATTTTGATCATTTGCCACGGACCGTCTCCTCATCTGTGCAGAAGTTCGCCTGAGGACTGTACACAAGCCGCCCGTGTCCAACAAGACCTACGACGCACGTTCACGCTCGACCCCGCGCAAACTTCATTCTTGCCATGCTCCGCAAGATCCGGCTAGCATCGCATCGACGGTCTTTCGAGGAGTGTCACGATGGCGTTGCGAACGCAGCCCGGCGATATTTTACTGGGGAAATATCGAGTCGAAAATACGCTCGGCAAGGGCGGGATGGGCATCGTCGTCGCGGTTCGTCATGTACACCTCGGTGAACTTTTCGCCATCAAGATGCTCTTGCCCGCCGCGCAAAAGAGCGACGGCGCGACGGAGCGGTTTCTGCGTGAAGCCCGAGCATCGGCGAAGCTGAAGGGTGAACATGTGGCGCGGGTGCACGACGTCGGAAGTCTCGACGATGGAGCTCCGTACATGGTCATGGAGTACCTCGTCGGGGACGATCTCAAGCAAATCCTCAAGCGCCAAGGACCTTTTCCGCTCAATGAATTGGCGCTTTTCGTGCATCAAGCTTGCGAAGCGGTCGGCGAAGCTCATGCCTTGGGCATCGTGCATCGGGATCTCAAGCCCGCCAATTTGTTTCTCACGCGGCGCCCGAATGGAACTCCGTGCATTAAAGTGCTCGACTTCGGCATTTCAAAAGAATTGGATCCCGACGGCGGTTCCATGTCCGATTTGACGAAAACCGGAACATTCATCGGTTCGCCCCCGTATATGTCGCCCGAACAAATGTCCGATATCAAAGCGACGGATCGCCGGAGCGATATTTGGTCGTTGGGCGTCATTCTGTATGAGCTCGCGACGGGGCAATTGCCATTTCAAGGTCAAGGTCCGACCGAGCTCATTGCGCGTATCTTGACCTCGGAGCCTGTGCTACCCAGTCGACTTTGTCCGGACATACCATTGGAATTCGATGCCGTCGTCCGGCGTTGCCTGGAAAAGCGCCCCGAGAATCGTTATCAGACGCCCGCCGATTTGGCTGCGGATTTGGTTCCATTGATTACCGGATCTCTTTCGGGGTTGCTCGGCGGACCGACGGCGTTGAGCAGTTCGCCGGGAATGGTAGCTCCGGCGGTGACGACAGGTCCGGCGGCGGATTCGACGGGGCCGCGCGCCCCGATGCGTTCGAGCGTCACGGGCTCGGGCGTTTTGCCCAAAGCATCGGCAAATCCTTCGCCCGTGGAATCGAGTCCCGGCGCTCGCGACGCGGCCTCCGAACCATTACAGCGCGACCAAACGCCCGCGGCGACGGTGAACGATGATTCCGTCGCGAATCGTCCGACGAAAATCACGACGGGCAATTCCGCGCGAGAATCGGCTCCCAATGCGATGCAGAACGGACAAACGGATGGAGCTTGGGGAACGACGAGCAACGCGTCTTCGCGAAAAGACCACAAAGCGCTCATTCTGATTGCGGCATTGCTGACGGGCGGCGTGCTGGCCGTTCTTTTGTTCATGTATGCCAAACCGGCCGGATCAGCCGCGGAAAATACGGCGGAAATTCTCCCCACTTCCTTCGGCAAACCCACGGCTGTCGTCGGCGCACCGGCAACGGAGAGCATTACCCAACCCGCGCCCCTCGTAACGCCGTCTTCACCTATTTTGACGGCCGAACCGAGCGCAGCGACGACGACGCGCGTCGCCGCTCCCGGCGCCGCCAAATCGAGCAATACCCCCGCGACGACCAAACCTGCGACATCCGTAAAGAGCTCCGTAGCCGGATTCAATGATTGACGAGACAACCGTGACGAAAAACGTTTGTATGCAGCGACGACTTCGGATGGGATTGTGTTTGTCGGTCTTTTTGTCGTGGTCGTCGGCATCTTATGCCGCCGAACCGACGGATGTGGCCAAGCAGGAAGCTCAAAAGCTTTACGAAGATGCCGCGAAAGACATGACCGCGCGTGATTATGCCCGAGCATGTCCGAAACTCGAAGCGGCCCGTAAGATATTGCCGGATCACGTCAGGACGACCATGACCCTGGCGGAGTGTTATGACAAACTCGGCGCGTATGCCTCGTCGCTCGAGGTATTCACTTCGGCGCAAAGTTTGGCGACGGCGCAAAACCGTCCGGAAAAACTCGAAGAAATCAATCGTCGGATCAATGAGCTCAGCCCGAAAGTGCCGCGGTTGACGATCTCCGTGCCGAAAAACATTTCCGTTCTGCCCGGCCTTTCCGTCATTCGCGACGGAGTTCCGGTCATCGTGACGCAATGGGGACAAGCTTTGCCGGTCAATCCGGGCAAACACGAAATCGAAGTGCTCGCGCTGGATAAGGCGCCGTGGAAGTCGGAGATCGACGCTCCGGTTGGACAAACCGTGACGATTGAAGTGGCGCCGCCGTGGACGCTCGAACCGGAAAAAACCAATCCACCGCCTCCTCCACCGCCACCACCCCCACCGCCCCCTCCCACTCCCCCCGCATCACCGCTCCGACCGGTGGGATTCGTGGGCATTGGATTGGGCGTTGCGACCATAACAGCGGGAGCCATCGTCGGGAGCATTGCGCTGGCGAAGAACGACGCCAGCAACAACAAGCATTGCCTTCCGAACAACCATTGCGACGCGGAAGGCACGGAATTACGCAACAGCGCGCGACGGTTTGGCAATGCCTCCACGATTTCGCTCGTTACGGGAGCCATCCTGGGGGCTGCCGGAGTCACGCTCGTCGTCATCAGCGCCCCACCGAAAACGACAGAAGCATCCGCGCCGAAAGCGCAATTGTCCGTCACGCCCGGCGGACTTTCCTTCCATGGAGCGTGGTAGACCATGACAATCGGTGGAGAAACCGTGGAACCTGCAAACGCCGGAGATCCCATTCGCATCAATTTGGGATGTGGACGCTTTCCCATGCCCGGTTGGGTGAATATCGACAGCGTCGAGCTGCCCGGCGTGGATATCGTCGCCGATTTGGAATCGGCCAAGCTGCCTTTCGATGACGATACCGTCGAAGAATTCACCGCGAGTCATTTGCTCGAACATATCCGCAATTCGCTGGGATTGATGCAAGAGCTGTATCGTGTTGCCAAACCCGGTGCGTTGGCGGTATTTCGAGTGCCCTACGGTTCGAGCGACGATGCGGATACGGATCCTACGCACGTACGGCGTTATTTTTGGGGTTCGTGGGGGTATTTCAGCCAGCCGTATTATTGGCGCGCCGACTATGGGTATCGCGGAGATTGGGAGGTCGAGGATATTTTGCTCATGGTCAAGGCGGAATATCAAGGCCAATCATGGGCGGAGGTTTTTCGCGCATTGGAAGAGCGGCGGAATGTCGTGACGGAAATGGTGGCGACGCTTCGCGCGATCAAACCGGCCCGGCCACCTTTGCGCGGGCTTCAAAAGCAGCCTGTTTTGCGATTCGCGACCGCGGCGGGTTGACTTGAGCATCCAA
>CAYSYX010000502.1:0-7021 GCA_964435055.1 uncultured Polyangium sp.
ATCGTCATGCGTCCGCATCGTTTGCCGAGTGATGTCGGCAAAGCGCACGGTGTTCCGCGGGCGCTCGATGCCGTGATGGATGATGCGCTCGCGAAGACTCCGGCCAAACGGATCGCTTCGATGGGCGAGCTCGTGGATCGCATCGGTCATCTGTACGGACTCGAAGGCACGTTCGATGATTGGGCGTTGCTGCCCGAAGCGGAGCTGCGCGATCAACTGCGTATTGCGCTGATCGCTCGAGTCGCTCCCGAACCGGAAGAAGAGAAGCAAGAGGACTATTCGGCGCTCGATGCAGCGTTCGAAGCTGAGTTCGCCGCAGCGAACAACCCGCCCGTTGCGAATGCAGCTGCTGCGGAAAATTCGGCGAGCAGGGCGGAACCAGCGCCATTTTCCGACGAGGTTTCTCCGGCACTTCCGAAAGGTCGTCCGTGGCTCGTGCCGCTGTTGATGATCGCCATGTTCGTGCTTGGCATGGTCATCGCATTTGCCATTCGACGATAAGCGCGTTCGATGTCGTCTCGTTGTGTTCGTGCGGTGTTACGAGCCCGTGGTCGCGCGCAAGGGGCCGTGGTATCTGCGCGGATCATGAGTAACCAATCTTCGAAACGACACTCCGTAGTCACGTTCATAAGTTGTGCATCTTTGTCGGGCGTCGCGTTTGGCATGGCGTTCGAACCTGCACCGAGCGTTGCGGCTGGTCGCGAAGGAATTGTCGAGACGAACTACGTGCAGCCACTGGCGGCTCGTACCGAGACAGACTCGTACGTCGTCGAAGGAAAAACGGTGGGCACGTATGCCGCGGGCAAAGAGGGCATCGTGGACATCGTTCTCACGGCGAAGGATCCGTTCCACATCAACGATGCGTATCCGTACAAGTTCCGCACACCCGAAACCGCACCTGAAGGCGTCAAGTATCCCAAGCCTTTGCTCGTGCGCGCAGACGGCACATTCAACGAGAAAACGGGCACATTTCACTTGCCTTTCGTCGCGTCCAAGACGGGCAAGTACAAGGTTGGTGGCACGCTTTCGCTCAGTGTTTGCAGTCCGTCGAGCTGTTTGATGGAGAAGGTCGATCTCGAAGTCGACGTCGACGTGAAGTGATGCGGGGGCTAAGCTCCCAAGGTGAAAGACAACGACGCGGCAGCCCGTCGGTCATCGCTCGCCCTTGCTGAGCTTTCTGACATCACAACGGCTGTTCAGCGCCGGTTTCAGACCGGCCGACGTCTTCTCTCCTTCCAAGAATATCTCGAACTGTTCGCCGCCGATCCCGCGCGACACGGGCGGGATGCTGCGCGCTACGTGCGCGACATGTTCGACCACTTCGGCACGTACACCGTGAAGAAACCTTGGGGCGAGAGCACTCGCTTCAAGCTCTTCGATTTGCCTTGGGAACCCGAGCCGGAGCGTTTGGATCATGGAACCAAGCCCCCGGCATTTCATGGCCGCGACACCGCGTTGGTTGGTCATGAAGAACTCCAGGGCGAGATCTACCGTGTCTTGTCGAACTTCGTGCAAGAGGGACGCGCCAATCGCCTCATCCTCATGCACGGCCCCAATGGTTCGGCGAAGAGCACCGTCGCCGCATGCATTTTGCGCGGCCTCGAGCATTACTCGACGCTCGACGAAGGCGCGCTTTATCGCTTTCACTGGGTCTTTCCGACGCGCAAGACGACGCGTGGATCCATCGGGTTCGGCGGCGAAGGGATTGTCTCGCCAAACGCGACGTTTGCTCATCTCGAGGATTCACAGATCGACGCCCGGCTCGTGATCGAGCTTCGGGATCACCCGCTGTTTCTCCTGCCAATCCCCGAACGTCGCGCGCTCGTGCAACGGCTCTACGATGACGCGGGCGTGAACGAGCCTCCTCCCGATTGGTTGATGAGCGGCAAACTCGCGCACAAGAATCAACAAATCGTCGAAGCTCTTTTGACCTCCTACGAAGGTTCGTTCGCCGATGTCTTGCGCCACGTGCAGGTCGAACGGTGGTTTGTCTCGCGGCGATATCGAACGGGCGCCGTCACGATTGGTCCCGAGTTGAGTGTTGACGCAGGCGAACGTCAGATCACGGCGGATCGATCCTTGGCTGCGTTGCCGACGGCGCTTCAGGCGCGGATGCTCTTCGAGGCACACGGCGAGATCGTCGAAGCGGCCGGAGGCGTGCTCGAGTTCAGCGACCTGCTCAAGCGACCCATCGATGCGTTTCGTTACTTGCAGCTCACGTTGGAGACGGGCGAGGTGAGTTTGCCGCAACAAACCATTCAGACCAACGTCGTCATGTTGGGCAGTTCGAACGACGTGCACCTCGGCGCGTTTCGTGAACATCCCGAATATCCGAGTTTTCGTGGTCGATTCGAACTCTTGCGGGCGCCGTATTTGCGAAATTGGGTCGACGAACAACGCATCTACGACGCACAGATCGTTCCGTTCGTCCGCAGGCACGTAGCGCCGCACGCGACGCGGGTTGCCGCGCAATTCGCCGTGCTCACGCGGATGCGCCAGCCCGATGCAAAGCGTTACTCCGAAGCGTTGGTGCCGATCATTTCTTCGCTGACCGCTGCGGAAAAAATGGACATGTACGCCGTGGGGCAACCTCCCGAGAGGCTCGATGCGGATGCGCAGAAGTTGCTTCGGGCAAACATTCGCGCGCTCGTGGAAGAGACGGACTCGTCGCTCGAGTTCGAAGGTCGCACGGGGGTTTCACCGCGTGAAGTTCGGGCGCTCTTGTTGGATGCGGCGCAGACGCGGCAGTCGGCGTGTTTGTCCCCCTTCGCCGTGTTGGTTGAGCTGGACGAACTTTGTAAACGCGTCGCCGAATTTGATTGGCTGAAGGAGCGGGCTCTCGCGGGTGGCTATCACGATCACAAGCTTTTCCGCGACATCGTGCGCGTCCGATTGCTCGACACTCTGGAAGAAGAGATGCGCGCGGCGAGCGGCATCGTGGAAGAGGTTCGGTACAACGAACTCTTCGATCGCTACATCGTGCACGTGGGGGCGACGGTGAAGAAAGAGAAACTGCGCAACCCGCACACCGGTGAATTCGAAGACGCGGACGAACGCATGATGCGCGAGATCGAGGCGTTGATCGGCGTAAAGAACAAGCATGACGATCATCGCAAAGGACTCATTTCGATGATCGCGGCGTGGGCGATTGACCACCCCGGCGAAAGGATCGTCAACGCGGTGGTTTTTCCTCAGCAACTACGTCGGTTGCGGGATGCGTTTTTCGCGGATCGAAGAAAAGCCGTCGCGCTTCTTTGCCGTGACCTCGTGGTGATCTTGCGGGATCGCGTCACATCCGGTTCGGCGTCGGAGCCGAAGGCGGGGAACAATCTTCGTGAAGAGCAGCGTAAGAATGCGCTCGCGGCACTCGGCCGCTTGGAAGCGATGGGGTACTGTGAGCATTGCGCGCTGGAAGCAGGAAGTGCACTTTTGCGCGCCCGCTTTGCGGAACTCGTAACGTAAAGCGAATTCCTTGGTGCTCAAAATATGTTGATTGATACGCATTGCCACGTTGATCCGGGGTACTTCCCGGAAGGGGCCGATGCCGTGCTGGATCGGGCACGAGCTGTCGGTGTCGGAGCGTTTGTCGTGATCGGCGTGGGGGAAGATTTGGGACCGGCAAAGTTTGCCGCGGAACTTGCCGACCGTTTGCCTGATGTTTGGTCGACCGCGGGGGTGCATCCGCATGATGCGATCGTGCTGGATGACGCGATGGAGGCGGAAATCGAGCGCATGGCGGCGATGCCGCGGTTGTGTGCGATCGGCGAAATCGGGCTCGATTATCACTACATGCGTTCGCCCAAGGAGAAGCAGCAAGAGGTGTTTCGGCGGCTCATCGCGTTGGCGGTTCGGGTGAACAAACCCATCGTCGTGCACACGCGTGAAGCGCCGGAAGACACGCTGAACATCCTCGAAGAAGAAGGCGCCTCGCGGGTCGGCGGGATCATTCACTGCTTCTCGGAGGATCGACCGTTTGCCGAACGAGCGTTGAAGCTCGGGTTCGACATTTCGTTCTCGGGCATCGTCACGTTCAAGAACGCGAAGGCGATCCATGACGTGGCCGTGTGGGCGCCCGCCGATCGCATCCTCGTCGAAACGGACAGCCCGTACCTCGCGCCGATCCCGATGCGTGGAAAACGCTGCGAGCCGGCTTATGTCGTGCACACTGCGCGACGCGTCGCGGAGCTTCGAGGTGATGACTTCGATGCGTTCGTGGCGCGCACCGGAGAGAACGCCAAACGACGTCTCGGGCTGGCGTAATCAGTCGCATCCTTCCGCTGAAAAAACGGTCATACTCGACTTCGTGCGTGATCGTCGCGTCGATTACCGACCGATAGCGTTCGGCATCTTGTCGATCGCGACGCACCTCTTTGTCGTCGCGTTCGGCGATGAGCTCTACACGCGTTCGTCTCGAAATACCGTCGCGTGGGCTCAACGAGCTTTCACGCAGCTATCGTTCGACGAACCCTTGGAAGTGGACTTGCCAATCGTTGGAGCTGAAACGATCGACGGCAAACTCATCGAAACGCCGCCGATCGTGATTCCGCCCGGCGGCGGTGAAGCAACCGCTCGCCCCGATTCCGAAGGCGCCGGTCGCGGTGGTTCCGATACCTCGCAAACGGCGGAGAACCTTGCCGATCGTCAGGACGATCGGACGCTCGTCACGGCGGTACCGAATCGATTTGATCGCAGCCAAACGCAGCGCATCGATTCGGGGCGGGAGCGAGCTTCGCGTGAAGATTGGCGGTCGAGTCGCGAGCCGATGGAGCTGACA
This sequence comes from uncultured Polyangium sp., assembly GCA_964435055.1. Taxonomy (GTDB): domain Bacteria; phylum Myxococcota_A; class Polyangia; order Polyangiales; family Polyangiaceae; genus Polyangium. The sequence continues at coordinate 4,775 of CAYSYX010000502.1, forward strand.
TTTTTGGCGACGGGTCGCGCGGTGAATCGGCACGAGCGACGTCCTGTCGCGGTGTATGCGCCTTCCTCGGGGGCTCGAGCGACAAACCAAGCCGCGCATGCTGGTGGAGCGTTGGGGGCGCCTCCGATGCCGTTTGGCGTGACGGACCAGCCTCGGCCGGAAGGCGGCACGGTGGCGGGGGCCGAGGAAGCGACGCTCGGTGCGGGCGTGCGTGATGGCGTGCCGGGCACGGACGCGCGTAGGCAGGCGCCTGTGTCGCTCGCGCGACCGTGGGTGGTGCAGTCGACGCCGTCGATCCCGGCGGAGCAGAAAGACAAACCGCAGGATCGTGTGGACAGTGAGCAGGAGGTGGCGCCGGCGCCGCAGTCGATCGTGCATGCCAGCACGGCGGGAGGAACGCCGGGGCAGGGTGTGGGAGGACAAACGGGTCCGGTGACGACACCTGGTTCCGGAGGACAAACCGGGGCCGGATCGAATGCGGTGCCCAATGGAACGGGGCAGGGACCGGACTGGGATGCGCTCGCGCGTGATGCGCGACGTAACGATTATTATCGAAGGGTGGTGGCGAAGGTTCGTCGCGTCTTCACGCCGGACCTCTTTCCCAAGTGGGCTGCGGCGGAAGGTCGCGGAGGCACGGCGATCATTTCGTTTGTGATCCAACGAGATGGTTCGGTGACGGGCGTTCGCGTGAGTCGTTCGAGCACGATTCCCGAGTACGACGAGAATTGTCGTCGGGCGTTGTTGCGAGCTGCGCCGTTCGAGCCCTTGCCTGTCGAACTTGGTGCGCAACTGCCGTGGGCGTTCCCGTTCGAATCGCTGACACCCGCGGTTCGCTAGGCAGATCCAGCGATTCCGAACAAATTGGATGACTTGAACGGATTGCCTGCTTGACAGACTCGTCGCCTGTCGACATAGTGCGCGCCGCTTTTCGCTGAAGTAGCTCAGCTGGCTAGAGCAGGCGTTTCATACGCGCCGGGTCGGGGGTTCGACTCCCTCCTTCAGCACCGAGAAATCGCGATCATCAATCCGGCTCCGCACCATGACATCCACGATGTCTGTCGGAGCCGGTGGTGTTTTTACGGTCGAACGACGACGTACGTACCTTCGCCCATCGTATCGGTCACGCCGTGCCAGCCTTCGGGCACTTCGGGTTCGGACCAGCGCCAGATTCGGCGAGCATCGACGGGGGACAAGGCGATCGCGTGATGCGTGTGGGCTTCGCCGATGCCGTCGCCCCAGTACGTGCCCATGAGGGCGTTGTTCGGGGCAAACTCCATCACCCACGGTGCGTCGGCGACATCAAATTCTCCGCGCACTTCGCGGCTGTCGATGGCTTTCGTGATGAACTTCTTTTGAATACGAAACGTTCCGCGGGCGGTCGTCGAAGCATCTTCGCCTTCTTTCAGCACGTCGCGACCCGACGAGATCAACGTCACGTACACGGGCTTTTGTCCTTCGTACGCCGTGAGGGTTTGGTTGGCCAAACTGATGTCCAGCCACTTCTGGTTACCCTTGGCAAACTCGGGGAACTTCGTCCGCCGAATGACGACGACGACGTCCATCGCGCGGAGCCAATAGTCTTCACGCGTTTGTTCGTAACGAACGCCGTTCACCGTTCGGAACTTCCCCGTCAGCGGCACGATGCTTCGGCGCTCGAGATCATCATCGTTCGTTTCGGCTTCGCCACGGCGCAACGTCCAGCCGTGCACACCCGCTTTGTGAACGAAGGCGACGGGCAGTCCGACCTTTTCGACGTCCATGCCAAACCACGTCGTGCCCAAGACCGGACGCAACCGATCGATGGCGATTACGGCGCCCGATGGGGTCACGCCGAACCGACGCGCTTCCGCGCCGAGGTTTGTCGTAAAGGAACCCGCGATGGCGACGCCGCTGTTTTTGCGCAAAACGCCGCCTTTGAGTTCACCCGTTTTTGCCGCCAGTGGAGCGAGCGGAGGGATCAGATCTTTGGGGAACAAATAAAATCCACCCACGTATCGTTTCGCAGATTCGTTGGCTCCATCGACACCCGGCATGAGCACGGGCGGCCCGGTGGGAACCCCTCGAGCGTCGAGCGGCACGTCGTTCGATGTTGCGCCGAGCAGCTCTTCGTCGGCCTTTGCGCGACGCGAGAGAAAACGCTTCAGGTCGGGTTCTTCCGTGGCCTGTTCCGCAGGCATCGGCAGCCGCGTGTAGACGGGAACGCCTTCGGTTCGCGCTCGTCCGTAGCGATAAGGCAAAGGTTTGTCC
>CAYSYX010000503.1:0-7013 GCA_964435055.1 uncultured Polyangium sp.
GTGCATGCATGACGAGAGCATTTTTCTTGGTCACTGGGCCGTTCCATCGCAGATGCTCAACGGCGTTTACCCACCTCGATATTCGGCGCTGCCCAATGTATTGCTCCGCTACCATTATGGATTCGACCTGCTCGTCGCGTGTACGTCCATTCTGACGCGATTACGCTTGGATCATGCCATCGACTTCGTGATGATTCCCTGCTTTGCCCATACATTTCTTCTGTTATGCGTCTTGGGGCGCAGGATTGTCGGCCGAAATGAGAATCTCTGTGCCTTCATTGCTTTGTTCGGAGCCGGTTTGCCCATGGCCATTCCCGGCGCTCCGCTCAATGTCGCGACGATGATCGGTATGTGTCAAGTCGAGGCGCTTTGGTTGAATCCGCCGGTCGTCAGCTATTTCATGCAGCATCCTTGGACGTTGGGATTGCCGATTGCCCTGTGCACGACCCTCGTGGCGATCGATTCCAAATCGCCCGCCCGTCGACGCTCGATCGTGGTCGTGCTTTTGCTCGTCATGCTCTCCTTGAGTCAAATCGTGCTTTTCGCCTCTCTGTGCGGAGCTCTTTGGGTGCGCGGGGTTTTTCAGGGCCCATCGAGTTCGATGGTACGGCGGACGGTGAACGGAGCGCTCATGCTGGTTGTCGTGGCCGTCTTGGCTTATGCCATGGGTGGCTTCTTCACGCCGTTGCCCGGTTCGGCGGGAATCGGAATAATTTTTCGCCCGGGCGTGGTGCCCACGTTCAAGGGTAATTTGTTGTGGTTCGCGTGTACGTTCGGATTCACGCTTCCGCTTGGTTTGGCAGGTTTTTTCTTCATTCGGCGCGAACGAGCCTTGTTGGCGACGCTGCTGACCGGAACAATAACGATCCTGATGTTTTTTCATTACGACAAAACGTGGGACATCGTAAAATTCGGCGTCATCTCCGCGCTCGTATTGGGATTTTTGTCGAGCGCCACCATTTCCCGGATCGCGACCATTCGCCCCCATTTCGTGAGTTTTCCCGTGGCGTTCGTGTTGCTCGTCGGTTCGACCGTGGCCGGCGTTTCTCATCCGGTGATTTATGGCGCGAACCCTCCCGGAATCCCGCCGTATTGGACCAAAGACCCGCCATTGCTTGCACCCACCGATGTCGAAGCCGTCACTTGGCTCCGCGCGCGATTGCGTGTCGGAGAAGTCGTTTATCGTCAAGAGACGAAGGCTATCGGATACGCAATTTGGGGCGGCATTCCGCACGCGCAGATCCACACCGAACGCACGCATGCCGTCGATCCAAAGGCGATCGTCGCGCGTGATTCGTTGCTCCAGCGCCGACCGTCCGCGAAAAACGCTTGGCGCAAAGAAGGCATTCGGTATTTCGTCCTCTCACCCGCCGACGAGCAATTGCTCCGATTTACCGCCGTTTGGGAGCAAAACGGCCAGGCCAAAACCGTCTGGCGCTCAGGCTCCCTACGTATCGTCGAAATCTTCGATTGACGCATCCCGCGCTCGCCCCCCTCGATGACCCGTCAACGACAAACCCGTGTCGCCTTGTAGTCACAATCGCAAGGCGTAGCCGTTTCTTCGTGTGATGTAAAATCCAATGTAATGACGCTTTCTGGCGGCCGCCAGGCGCCGCCATGGCGGTCGCCACCCCCGAGCGACGCGATGACCCTGAAAAACGTCGAGGTTTTTGAGGTAAAACGAATTGGCACGGTCGTCGCATAGAGGGGAGGCATGCAAGCGACGGCGTTGACATTCATTCTGGTGGGACTCGACGCGTACCCGGTGCGGGTCGAAGTCGATTCGGGGCGCGGGCCTGCTGCGTTTCACCTCGTGGGTTTGGCGGAGGCGTCGGTGCGCGAAGCTCGAGTGCGTGTGCGCGCGGCCCTTTCGCAGATTGGAGTTGCTCTTGACGAACACGTGATTACGGTGAATCTGGCTCCGGCCGATTTGCGAAAAAGTTCCAGTGGGTTTGACTTGGCCATTGCCCTGAGCGTGCTCGGGGCATTACGCAAAGTTCCGGCAAAAGCCTTGTCTTCGATCGCTCTCTTGGGTGAATTGTCGTTGACGGGGGCCATTCGTCCGGTGCGCGGCGTGCTTCCGGCGCTTCGCGGCGCGGCGGCGCAAGGGGTTTGTCGAGCGATTGTCCCGGCACAAAACGGTCCCGAGGCTGCTGCGGTGAAGGGCATCGAGACCTTCAAAGCCGAGCATCTTTCGGATGTCGTGGCCGCATTGAGTGGAGGCAAGCCGCTCGAACCCGTGGGACCGAGGCCTGCGACCTTGGCCATCACGCCGATCGATTACGTGGATTTGGCCGATGTTCGCGGGCAATGGGCGGCGCGTCGGGCGCTCGAGATTGCCGCGTCGGGCGGGCACAATTTGCTGATGATGGGTCCGCCGGGAGCGGGAAAAACCATGCTCGCCCGACGTTTGCCCACGATCATGCCGCAACTCGACGACGAACAGGCGTTGGAAATCACGGCGCTGCATTCGATTGCGGGATTATTGCAAGCGGAGCGGGGCATCGTTCAAGTCCGGCCTTTTCGAGCGCCGCATCATACGGTCAGTCCCGTGGGACTCGTCGGAGGCGGGGATCCGATCCGCCCGGGCGAGGTATCCTTGGCGCATCACGGGTGCCTTTTTCTGGACGAACTTTTGGAGTTCAAACGAGGCGCGCTCGAAGTGCTGCGTCAGCCGCTGGAAGACGGCATCGTTTCAATTTGTCGAGCTCGCAGTCGAGCGACATTTCCCGCGCGTCCATTGCTCGTCGCGGCCGTCAATCCGTGTCCGTGCGGGTTCCATGGCGACAAACAACGCCGGTGTACGTGTTCGCTCGAACGGGTGCGCATGTATCGAGCGCGTTTGTCGGGGCCGCTGTTGGATCGCATTGACTTGCACGTTCCGCTGCCGCCCGTGGATGTCGCGAACATCGTGAGCAAGGCGCGAGGCGAAAGCAGCGCGGAGGTTCAGCGTCGGGTCATTGCCGCGCGGCAACTTCAAGCGGCGCGACGTTTGGCAAAAGAAACCTCCGTCGCGACAAACGGGGAGCTTGGTTCGCGAGATCTCGAGCGCGTGGCGTCTCCGGATTCCGCGGGACTCAACATATTGGCGCAAGCCGTGGAACGCTTGGGTTTGTCGGCGCGGGCTTACACCAAGGTGCTCCGTGTGGCTCGGACCATTGCCGACTTGGAAGGCAGCACGGCCGTACGAGCGGCGCATGTCGGCGAAGCCATTGGTACGCGGCTGCTCGATCGATTGGAAGCCCAAACGACGGCCGCTGTGACGAATGCCGTTTGAGGCGAAAAGGTTTACCTGAAAAACGATCGCTATCGATTTCAGGGTTTGGGAGGTCGAGCGCTACATGCGGCTCGAATCCCCAAATGATCGGACAGGAAAAACATCGTGCAACAAAAGAAAGAGGGTACACCGATGATTGCTGAACTCGTCGAAAAGGTCAAATCGCTCAAACTCATTGCCGGTTCCATCGAAAAGAAACACGGAAAGGGATCGATCATGGCGCTCGGAGACGAATCGATCCGCGATACCCAGGCCATTTCCACGGGCTCGATTGCCTTGGATCAAGCGCTCGGTATCGGCGGTTATCCTCGCGGACGCATCGTCGAGATTTACGGTCCGGAGAGCAGTGGAAAAACCACGTTGGCCATTCACGCCATGCGCGAAGCTCAACGGGCCGGAGGAATCGTGGGGTTTGTCGATGTCGAACACGCCCTCGATCGGACGTATGCGAAGAACATCGGCGTCGAGCTCGACTCGGTCTTGTTCTCCCAGCCGGACAGCGGAGAACACGCCCTCGGCATCGTCGAATCACTCGTCGAGGCGCCTCAGGTTTCCCTCGTTGTCGTCGATTCGGTCGCGGCGCTCGTTCCCAAAGCCGAACTCGAAGGCGATATGGGCGATTCGCACATGGGTTTGCAAGCGCGGCTGATGAGTCAAGCGTTGCGAAAACTGACGCCGCTGGTGGATCGTTATGGAACGACGGTGATCTTCATCAATCAATTGCGCCAGAAAATCGGCGTGACGTTTGGCAATCCGGAGACGACGACCGGAGGTAATGCGTTGAAATATTACGCGACCATGCGCCTCGATGTGCGGCGCGTGGGTGTCGTGAAATCGGGCGAAGAGGCCGTCGGGTCGAGGACGCGGGTCAAAGTGGTGAAAAACAAATTGGCCCCGCCCATGCGCGAAGCGGAATTCGATTTGCGTTGGGGCAAAGGTATCGACGAAGCCGGCGATCTCGTCGATCAAGGTTGCCAGCTGGGGATCATCGAGAAAAACGGGTCGCATTTGTCGTTTGGCGGGGAACACATCGGTCAGGGGCGCGAACGTTCGCGCGAAGCGCTCTTGGCTGATCCGCGCCTGATGTCGGCCGTGCGCACCGGGGTGACGGCGGCTTTGGACAAACGCACGCCGGCCCAGCGTGCCGCAGCCGTGCCGAATTGAAGCGATAAGAAGGACAAACCTACGTCGAGCATTCTGAAGAACGAAACAAGACCGACACGAAAACCGTAACATAGCTGAAAACGCAAGAACGAAACGCATTGGATAGGAAAGGGATACGACCATGAGCGACGGAATGAACAAGGTGATTTTGCTCGGAAACCTCGGCGCCGACCCGGAATTGCGCTACACATCCGGAGGAACGGCGGTCATGCATTTCCGCATGGCGACGAATGAATCGTACCTCGATCGAAATCGCGAATTGACCGAACGCACGGAATGGCACAGCATCGTCATGTTCGGGGCTCGCGCGGAAGGACTTTCCCGAGTGCTGTCGAAAGGCACGTGCTTGCTCGTCGAAGGGTCGTTGCGCACGTCGACGTATGAAAAAGACGGCACGAAACGATATCGCACGGAAATCCATGCGCGGGATGTTTGTTTTGCGCAAGGCGCGCCGCGAATGCCCGAAATTGCGGCTTCGGTGCGTCAGTCCGAACCGGAAGAGACCTTCGTGCCTCCCGAGATGATGCCGATGGAAGAAGCGCCGCCGCTGGTCATGGAGGAAGAACCGCCGCCGCTGCCCGCTGCTGCGCCCACGCGAGCGCACAGGAGCAAGCGCAGCGGCAGTGCGTCGCATCGTACCGCGCAGCCGGCGATCGAGTCGTATCCGTTTTGAAGGTTGAACATCGTTTTTCGGGGCGAGTGGTGCTATGCTGCCGCCCCGATGACGCCCGCCGAAGAACTCGCCCTGATTTTGCGCCCCATTGCCGGTGGTTTGTACCTCGTTTCAACCGGACGAACCGAACAACTCGCCCTGCAAAAAACGCTCTACCGCGTCGATTCGGACGAACGCGTCGAAGCTGCATTTCGAGCGGCGATTGAACGAATTGGTTCGGCGCGGGGCATTCTGCTCGGAATTCCGTCCGATGTGGGGGCGGGATTCATGCGCGGGTCGAACCTTGGACCGCAAGCCATTCGCAAGCGCTTGTTGGAAGAATTCCCCGATTGGCCGGATCGCGCGGAAAACCTGGGCTTGGTCGATATCGGCGATGTTTTCGTGGTCCCGCAATTGCTCCACGACGACATGCTGAATGAAGCGCAAAAGCGCGCGTCACAAAAGGCCATTTACCCGAACGTTTCTCCGGACGTACGGGAACGCTTGCCGGTATCGCCTTTGTCGATCGCCGAACGCGCTTTGGATCTTGTTTTTCAAATCAATCCCCAGGTTCGCCCATTCGTCATGGGCGGGGATCATTCGACCGCGTGGCCGGTGGCTTGGGCCTTGTCGCGGCATCGTCGGGATCGCTGGGGGATTGTGCAGCCGGATGCGCATACCGATCTTCTTGCCGAACGTTTGGGGGTCAAAATATGTTTTGCGACGTGGTCTTATCATGCCAATGAATTGCTCGGGCGTGACGGGCGTCTCGTGCAAGTGGGTACGCGCGCGTCGCGTTATGATCGCGGGCATTGGGAATCGAGCCTTGGGGTTCGGCAATTCTGGGCGAAGGAGTGCTTGGACAAACCGCAGGAAGCACTCGATGGCATCATTGCGCATTTACGCGAACGACAGGTGACGGGCATTTATTTTTCAAACGATATCGATGCGACCGACGAATCTTGGGCCGATGCGACGGGAACGCCGGAACCATTCGGTCTCGAGCCGGATTTCGTGGTCGAACTCATTCGGCGATTGGGGCGGGAAATCGGCATCCTTGCGGGGGACATCATGGAAGTCGCGCCGGCGTTGCGCCCGCGCCCCGATAGCGAACGGCGCACGGTGGGGCTTGCCGCGCGTTATTTTGAGGAGACGATTCGCGCGGCGCTTGGTACGTAAGGCGCCGTGCACGAGTCAAAAAACGTCGTGTTTTACGTTGACAACCCATCGGCGTTCCGCTCTTCTCCGCATATCATTCGGAGGAATGCATGTTTCCAGTTCCCAAGATTCGGGTTTCCCCAGCGGCGCTGGTGATGGCGGGGGCGTTGGCCTCGAGCGCATGGGGCTGCGCGCATTTGCCCAAGACAGGCGTGGAAGCGACCGGCGAGCCACTTAATGTGGAATTTCGTACGGAAACGCACACGTATACAACGCAGGCCAAAGTCGGCGAAGTCGTCAATCGCGACTCGTCGGGTCGTGTGGTCGGTACATCCGAGGTGTACGAAAATCGCACGGGTTCGTACGACGTTCAGAAGTGGCAGGTTTTTCAAGGCGAAACCCCCATTGATGATCAAGATTTTTTCCGCATTGGTGGAGACGTCGCCACCGCGAAAGAAATTTCGGATATTCGTAAATCGGGCGTGTCGATGAATCACGCCGGCGTGGGCATGATGATTGGGGGCGGTGCTGCGGCTCTTTTGGGAATCGTGCTGGGTTCCGCATTAACGACGACCGATGCCAACGGTATCAGCAAGTCGCCCTCGTGGACGCCTTATTTGATGACCGCGGGTTTGATCACGGTCTCCGTCGGCGGCGTATTGACATTCGTGGGCATTGCCAAGGCAAAACGTGAGCATCCGGTCGAGGATCCGGCTCGTGCGAATGCCGTCGCGAAGAAATACAATCAATCGCTTGGCGGCG
>CAYSYX010000504.1:0-7009 GCA_964435055.1 uncultured Polyangium sp.
TCGTGCGAATCGAGCCCGCCTTGCAAAGCGTCAGCATTTCATGGGCCGCGTATTCGAGTATCGCCAACAAATACCGTTTGTCCGCCGGCAATTCGGATGTTGGATATCGCCGGCTCGTATTTTCACGGACGAACGTTTCGAACATCGGAACCTTCGCCGACGTCATCCATTCGGAAGGCATTTCGACGACCAAACAGCCCTGCGCTTGTACTTGCTGCAACACATCGACGAGCTGTTGCAGATACTCGCTCGACTCGGGGCCGCCATAACGACACCAAAGCATCGTCCCGTACGCAAGATCGATGCTGTCCACGAGCTTTCCGGGGTTCGCCGGCGATGACGAATCGTTCATTGGAGGCACGTTAAGCGAATTCGTTTACGCCGGCAAGAAAATGGCATCTATGGGCGGGAAGTCGGGGACGGATATCGCCCTAATGCGGAAATGTGCTGTGAGCAATGAGATGTCGTGGAGGGGGTTGACATCCGCGATGTCTTCGAGGAAAATGGCGGATTGGAGTGAGTCTGAAGGCCATGGACGAAAGTACAAATGAGCCGTTGTCCAAAGGAGCAGGATTTCTCGCGTTGAAAGCCGTGTGGACCGAGATGCTCGATCCGAATGAGTTGGCGCTCATTGTCGCGAGTTTGTCGCCGGAAGCTCGGGATCTTTGGGAGCATCCGCCTCTTGCCGTTTCATGGACGCCACAGGGGCCCGCCAACGAATTCCATCGCCGCGTGGAGCAGCGACTCGGGATTCGAGCGCTGCCGCTCGCCGAAGAAGTGGCTCGGCGCATCATGTTTCGGAACTTCACAGGCATTTACCGGATGCTCATTCGGATGGCGACCGTCGATTACGTGATTACTCGAGCGGAGAAGTATTATTCGCAGTACAGGAAAAACCAGGGCACGTTGATTACGCGTCGCACGGGGCCCACCTCGTCGTGGAATCGTTACGAAGGCATTCCCGATGCAACTCCGATTCAAGCTTGGTTTTTGGGGGGCGCGGGCGTCGGGCTCATCGAGCTCGTCGGCGCGAAAAATCCCAAAGTCGTCCGCCGCGACGCGCGACCCACCGACCACGTCATCGAGCTCGAGTTCTCCTGGCAGGAGTGACGTCGCTGCTCGCCGTCCAGGTTGCTCCTCTTTATCAAAGGTGCCGGCGACCTTCGCTGACGTGACCCATATTTCCTTTTGAACGGATTTCAGGGGCTCGAGAAAAAAAATCGCGGGCTGAAAATTTTTTCGAAAGAAAACTCGGCGTCCTACGAATAGGCGTTCGTCATGCGCTCGAATACGGTGGAGAGCCGTCATCTCTCGTAGACTCGTCGAAACGTTCCCGTTTCGATCGGACATTTCATGTCCTGCTCGTAAGCCATTTTCGTGGCTTTCTTCGCAATTTCCTGTTAACCTTGCCGCTGCTTGTTGGACGAATCGAAAGAATTTTCGTCCCGAGTGAGCGAACTTCATCGGATGGGTTGAACGACCTGCGTTCAGGTCGTGCGCATGCATTGTTGCATTTCGATTCGTCCGCAGCATGAGGAGGCATTTGTGACGCTGGCGATGTTGAACATCGAGAGCGCTCGAACCCGCATGCCGCTGGTGTGTACCGTCATTTCAATGCTCGTTTTGACGGTGTTCGTAGCGCTGAGTTACGTATCGTGGTTGGTTGAGACAAACACGTCGGCCCGAGAAGGGCAAAACGCGAAATCGATCCAGGTTGCGCCGACGGCAAATTCGGCAACGAATGTGTCGCTGGTGGATCCTTACGATCGATACGCAACCGAATCGTGGGTTCGACACGGTCGTGAATTCTGATCGGTCGTCCTGACAAACAACGTTTTCCCGCGGGTGCAGTGAGCCGGACGTGGCGCTGCGCCCGCGGCGTTTTTTGTCGAATTACAAAATCAAGGCAACATGATCCGTCCGGGGATTGCGGGACCGGGCGAATTGGGCGGCCCGGCGTTGCCCGCTTCACTATGGCAACCATTGCAATTGCCGTTGATTTGCGAGCTTTGCATCACGCGCTCTTTGCCCTGATAGACCACTTTGGCTTGGTAGGGCGTGGGGATGGTCATCGTGCCGAAAAAGTCCGAATGATCGAAATTCCCTACACTATTGACCGGCAAAGAATGTTCGGTGCCATTGGCATCCGTGATGACGACCGTCGCGCCCGTGACGTTCACGCCATTGCAATCGTTCGGCTCGTGCGCAGTCGGGTATACCGTACCCGCAATATCGAACGTGCGCTTTTGACCTTTTCCGCCGGGAACATGGCAATCCATACATGGCACGCCGGGATGCATGTTTTTATTGCCAAAATCGCCGAGCAACCAATACGTGCCGCTCGTGCAGATCGATGCATTACCACCGCCGCCGCCACCACCGCCGCCTGTTGCACTGCCGCCCGCGCCGCCGTCTCCCGAACCTCCTTGACCGCCGGAACCGAACGAGATTTCATTGGACGAACCGCAGGCCGGAAAGAGCATTGCGGCGACCATGGCCCAAACAAGTCTTTTCATGGAAACCACCAAGTTTCGCTTTTCGACGCAGCCATTGCGTAAGTAAAAGCGCTCCGAGCTATGTTTGCCCAGGATTCACGCGAAGTAAAGGGCTGTTTTCTGCTTCGCGCGGATGGCCCGGCGCACGTTGTCACGCTTTAGACGAAGAGCAATCGGATGAGTCGACGTATTGACTTCGAGTGTCGAGGGGGTTTCGGCAGCTGACGCAACGTCAAACTTTCATCGGGTGAATCGTATTCGAATGGGCGGCGTACGTCCGGGTTTGGGTCGGCCTTGTTCGTCATTCGGCGGGTTGTATTTTCTTTGCGTGGCACCTTCACGGTTTCCTCCGCGGTCAATTTCGACGCATGTCCGAGCGTAACGTTTGTCTTGCCAACGCCGCTCGAATCCGGTAAAGCAATACGTATCATGCATCGCACAACCATCTGTTTTTCCGCCGTTACGCTGGTCCTGGCCGGTTGCTTGACGCCTCCCGATTCGCTCGAGGAAGCGACACAAAACGAGGTCGCACTCAAGGGAAATGCAACCAAACTGGGCATCAACCCCGCGCCACCACCGGGAGGCGCGATTGGTGGATGGCCTGCTCCGGGAAGTTCCACGGCGCTGTATATGGCGCGGTTATGGGATATGGATGTGACTTGGGCCCAAATCGAGCCGAGTCCGCCGGTCGACGGCGTGCATACTTACGTATGGGATCGCCTCGACAAACTCATGGATCAAATCATCGCTTCCGATATGCGGCCGATGTATGTGCTTTATGGAACGCCGCCTTGGGCCGCGGCCGGATGCAAAACGAATTACACCGGCGCATGTATCGTTTATCCGGACAACCCCGAGCATTGGTCGGCATTCGTGACGGCCGTCGCGAAACGATATATCAACAAACGCACGTCACGCGGTGAATCGCCGGTGTACGAAGTATGGAACGAACCGAACCTCGGACCTTCGGCGCCGATTGCGTATTGGGGCGGCAGCGACGATCAGCTTTTCGACTTGCACAAACGAGCGTGGGATGCGGTCAAAGCGGTTGCGCAGGGAAAACTCGGCACGGTGCTTTGTTGCGGCTGGAATCGACTCGCCGCGAATCAATCGACAGGTCCGGTGGATGCGTGGCTTTCGCGCGGTGGAGGCAAGTTTGTCGATGCGATTTCGTACCATCCTTATCCGAAGAATTGGAAGCCGTCGACCGCGTCGGAGATTACGGCGCTCTTTCGGAAAGCAATGGTGCGTCATAACGTAACCAAACCGCTTTGGGCGACCGAAGTGGGTATTCTCAATGCCTTGAGCGGCGCGGGGCGAGCGGTTTCGCATAAAGAGCAGGCGACGCTCGTGTCTCAGACCATTGCCGCCTTGCGGGCCGACGAAGTGCCGGTGATTCTTTGGTATGCGTGGGACGAAAGTCACGTGGGTTTTGCCGATAGCAACCTCTTGGGATTGCATCGCGTGGTTGAAGAAGCGGTGGCGGCGGCCGGAGGCAAACCGACGGCGGGGGCTTCTCCGACGTGTGATCCGACGACGCAACCCGCACCGATATGGGGCGTGAAGTCGGGGGCGTGCATGCCCGCGTGCGGCGTGATTGGTGGAACAACGGCTTCGACGACGCCTTGCGCGCAAAATGGCAAAATCGATGTGGGTCAGGCGTACGACGTCGATTATTGCTGCAAAGAAGGCGTAACGAGTTCGTGTGATCCGGCGACACAACCGGCTCCGGTTTGGGGAGAAAAAAACGGGCAATGCCTGGCGTCCTGTGGTCAAGTGGGAGGAACTTCAGCGTTTACAACACCTTGTGAACAGAATGGCAAAGTGGACGCCGGACCTGCGTACGACGTGGCTTATTGCTGTTGGGACGGGCCGCCTCCGCCGGCTGCGGGGTGTGATCCGGTAAAACAGCCTTCCCCGCAATGGGGAATGAAAAATGGTCAATGCCTCCAAGGCTGCGGGCTCATCGGCGGAACGTCGGCATTTACGACACCTTGTTCACAACACGGCAAAGTCGACGCCGGTCAAGCCTACGACGTGGCGTATTGTTGCAAGGATCCCGCGGGCGCGTGTGATCCTGCGAGTCAACCGTCGCCGCAATGGGGCGTGAAAAATGGGCAATGCTTGCAAGCGTGTGGCGTGATCGGCGGAACGTCGGCATTTACGACTCCATGTTCGCAACATGGCAAAGTGGACGCGGGGCCCGCGTACGATGTGGATTATTGTTGCAAAGATCCGGCGGGACCATGCGATCCGGTGAGTCAGCCGGCGCCGCAATGGGGCGTGAAAAATGGCCAATGCCTGCCGGCGTGCGGCGTTGCGGGTGGGACTTCGGCGTTTACGACGCCGTGCGCGCAAAATGGAAAGCTCGATGCGGGGCCCGCGTATGACGTGGCGTATTGCTGCAAAGAGATTTGCGACCCGGCGACGCAACCATCACCGCAATGGGGCGTGAAAAACGGTCAATGCTTGCAAGCTTGCGGGCTGATCGGCGGAACCGCCGCGTATACGACACCGTGTTCCCAGCACGGCATGGTCGACGCCGGTCCGGCGTACGACGTCGCGTATTGCTGCAAGTAGTCCATGGTAATGACCCCGTCAAGCCCGAAGCAGGGGCGATTTCAGGTTCTTACCCCGTTTGCCCGCCCGTGACAATGGTCCATGTTGTTTGGTCGACGGCGATTACGTTCGCGGCTTGCGTATCGTTCGCGTCTTGGTCGCCGTTTTCTTGGCCGTTTTCTTGGCCGCAGCGCGTTTCTTTCTTGGTTTGTCCGCGGACTCGACGACGACCTTTTTGCCGTCGAAGGCGACGACTATCGAATGAATTGTCGTAATGCCTGCGGCGCGTAAATCCGCCGTGTAGTCGTTTTTTGCGAATTGCGCGTGTCCTTCGGCGAGCGCCTGCTCGAGCGTCTTCTTTGCGGATTTCTTGGCCGCCTTGAGCTCCATGACGACGCCGGTCGTTCCCATTAGGCGCGGTTTGATCATCACGTCCGGGCGTCCATGGCCCGATTCGTGATCGGCGCGAACTTCATAATCGGGTTCGAGCGTCGCCAACAGGCCGATGACGAGGCCGTGGAAAAACTTCTCGCAATCGACACCTTTGGCATTGTGGTACGACGGAATCGCCAAAACCAGTTTTTCGAGTTGCTCGTGAAATGCAGGGATATCGCCCCGGAGCAAGGAGTCGGTGAGCTTTTTTACGTCGCCGCCTTGGGTCGTCAATCCTTCTTCGATCCATGATGCAAAGGTCTGGCGATACACGTGGGCGATTTCTTCGTTGGGAATGGACAGCTCATACGGCATGACATAAATACTGTCGGCATATTTAGCGGGCACGGAAGCTTTCAAATAGCCGGTGAGGGCCAAGATGCTCCACAAAGATTCGGGACTTTTCTCGATGTCGGGAAAAACAATCGCATCATCGAGGCGTTTTTCGATTTTGCCGCCGAGCATCAGGGTTTCAATGTCCAGTTCGACACGGAAAGCATGTTTTCGCAAAAGTCGCTTGGTCAGGTCGTTTTGACTCGTATTGAGCCAATATGGCCGCAGCTTGCGTGAATCGCTCGCCAAAAATTCCAAAATGGACCACGGATTGTAGATCTCCATGCCGCCGAAGTCATACCCATCGTAAAACGACCGCACCGCGCCCATCATGTCCGACAAACCGGCCTTGTCCAGCAAAGTTTGGACTTCCTTTTCCGTAAATCCAAAACACGTATTGAATTCGGGCTCCAATAAGGAATAAACGCCGGGATTGTTCAGCCCGGAAAAAATGCTCTCTTTGGACACGCGCAAAATGCCGGTTAAAAATGCGCGCTCGAGGTGCACGTTGTCCTTGAGGCCCGCTTCGAAGAAGCTGCGGAAAAACGAGACGACCTTGTCGTAATATCCTCGAGCATACCCTGCGTGAATGGGCGCATCATATTCATCGATGAAGACCATGGGACGGACGCCGTGAACGAGGTGTAAGAACTTGGTCAGGTTGAACAAGGCCCGATTCACCAAGCCACGATCCGCCTTGCTCTCCATGATTGCGCGAAAGTCAGTCGCTTGCCATGATTCGAGCTTATGTTCGACCGCTGCTCGATGCACCGCATACGCATCCTGAAGAATGCGCTGAATTTCTTGAAAACACGCTTCCCACGTATCCGCCTTCGTCCCCTTGAAACTCAAATGAATCACGGGATATTTCTGAAAATGTTTTCGAACTTCTTCGCCCGCCTTCGCAATCTCGAGTCCCTCGAACAAATGCCAAACGTTTTCGTCCCGCTTCTCGAAAAACCACTTCAACATTGTCACGTTGATCGTCTTGCCGAACCTGCGCGGCCGCGGAACGACGATGACTTGATGGCCGTCACGACGCAGAAACTCCGAGATGAGGTGGGATTTGTCGATGTACTCGAAGTTCTTCTCGCGAAGTTGGCGAAAATCGACGATGCCTGTGGGAACTCGGAGCGGCGTGATCATGCGTGCGCGAGTTTGCCTGAAGGAACCGTGGATGTCAAGAGATG
>CAYSYX010000505.1:0-6982 GCA_964435055.1 uncultured Polyangium sp.
CCATCGGCGCATCCCCTCCACCCGGAGCGAGATCGCCGATGTTGAGCGACGCGGCGTTCATCATGCGCGTCGCTTCTTCGCCATCTTCATCCGATTTTGCCGCTGCCGCAGGAGGCGGTGGAGGCACCGATCCCGTCTTCTTCTTGTTTGCCGCGGCATGCGTGATCGCCCCGATGCGATCGATGAGCACTTGACCTTCCGCCGTGACGAACGGACGCAACGCATGGGCAAACCCGTGCACGTTGGCGAAACGCCCTTCGGGTTCTTTCGCCATCGACCACGCGATGATCTGATCGAGCTCACGCGGGAGATCGGCACGAAGCTGCGTGATGGGCGTCGGATTCTCTTTCGAGATCTGAAGCAGCAACGTCGCCATGTCTCCGTCGAACGGCGGACGCCCCGTAATTGCGAAATACAAAAGCGCTCCGAGCGACCAGACATCGGCCCGCACATCAATGGTCTTGGATTTGCGCAAGACCTCCGGAGAAGCGTACGCCGACAAACCCACGACCGTCGTCGCCGTCATTTCGCCCCCACCGGGTCCGGCGACGTCGCGCATCAGCTTCGACGTACCAAAGTCGATGATCTTGACGAGCGGAGATCCCCCGGCACGCGTCGTGACAAACAGATGCTGCGGCTGCATCTCGCGCAGGATGATCCCGTGCCCGTGCGTCTCGGCCACCGCTTCCGCCGCTTGCAACACGAGGAGCGACGCTTCCTGCAATGACAAACGCCCGCGCGATCTCGAGTACGCAGCGAGGTCGCTGCCTTCGAGGAACTGGCGTACCAGGTAAAACGTCCCGTCGGGCTGCGTGCCGACGTCGATGATCCGCGCCACATGTTCCGACTCGAGCTTCGCAAGCGTCCGAGCTTCACGCCGAAAACGCTCGAGCTCTTTGTCGTCGGTTTGCCCCGGCAAGAGCAAACGGATCGCTACACGCTGATCGAACTCAGTGTTGAAGGCCTCGACCAGGACCCCGTGCCCTCGGCCAAGAATCGTACGGATCCGGAATTTGCCGGCCACCAGGCCGCCCGGGCGAATTTCGTCAGGTCGCATGTTTCGCAACGCAGCAGAGGAGAAACCAGCTGCTTCCCCATTGTTGCACGATCACGAGCCGCATTGGTACTTTGACGCAACCGGATGCCGCGATGTCCCGAAGCCGGTGGGAAAAAGCCGGGAACGAAGCGGGTTACTTGAGCTGATTCACAGCTTCGGTGCACGCAGGCTGAACATCCGTGTCCGACTTGAATTTCAGCCAATTCAGGACGCAACGATCCCCCGGGCTCTGTTCCTTGACCGCTTGCCCACCCTTGTGCCGCTCGAGCCCGCGCATCTTGGTGACCAGCAGCAGTTTGTCCGCGGATGCTCCGATCTTGTCCGCCGAATCTTTCATCGCTTCCGGATCGAGATAACAAACGGCGGCGTAGTTCGCGTCGAGCTCGGCCTGCGTCGTGGGTGCCCCACCCGATACGTTTGTCTCGGCCGGGTGCCGCAAACCGAGCTGCCCATAAATGCGCATGGGTCGCGTCGGTTGACCATGACAATCGAGCGTTCCGCAGCGACGTTCGAGGAACGGCGACACGTTTTGAACGAAGACGTCCTTGTTTGGACAGCCAAACGCTTCGTTTTCACCTTCGCCAATACAGCTCGTCGCCCCGATGCCCACGATCATGAGCGCCATGAAGCCGAGCGAGACGGCGGCCGAACGACCCGTGGAGGATTGAAGCCACTTCATCACGGCACCACCGCGCACGTTTCCATCCCCTGATCCTCTTCACCCTCGTCCACGACGATGACGCCCGGCGAGTTCTGCGACTTGCCGGTGAGTTTGTGGCAATTGGCGCACGAACCTTCGCGACCGATGATCGACTGCATGCGTCGAGCGGCTTTGCCAGCGTGGTTGTTACCGACAAACGACTTGAGCGGAAACTTGATGTCCGGCCAGTTGCTCTTCTCGATGAAGAAGTTGCCCGACGCCTTGGTACAAGCAACACGGAAATCTCCCGCCGAATCGTAGACCTCGACGCGCACGTGCGGCGCGGGCAAGAGCGCCCCCGACATGGGATCTTCCCGAAAAACCGTCCCGCCAATCACGAGCTCGGGCGTCGCTTCCCCGTAGGTCGAGTGGCACTGCAAACACGGCTGACCAGCTCGATGCGTCTCCGAAGGTCCACCCGGATCCTCAGGCGGCAAGTTGTCGATGATGGCTTGCGGAACTGGATCCACACCGCATCCGGTCAAGAGCCCGAGGATTGCGCCAAGACAAACAGCGCCCTTGATGGTGCCGCGGACGATACGCGCGGACAAACTCGATTTTCGGCTCATCAGTCGACCTCCAGCTCAATCGTCGCCGCTGTGAACAGGCCGAGGCGATCAAACACGTAGATGTGGTCAAAGTACTGGTTGTACAAACCTTCGACCTGAAGCTGCAACGCAAGGACTCGGGCAAACGAAGCCCGGAAGTTCGCCCCCGCCGTGACGCCCATCATCGGACCGAGCTCGCGATCCGCCGTCCGATATTGCGGAATGTTCCACGTGCCATCAGGCATCGGCGTCGCCGAGTAGGCACGTTTCCAGAAGCTCACCGGCCCCTGAACGTTGAAACGAGCGTGACCGCCGAGACGAACGTTGTCGTTCAGGTCGAAGTAGTACCGCGCATCCGTGGTGCTCGCCCACTGTCCCCACGTATCGATGTACACGCGTTCGTCACCACGAACCGTCGAACGCTCGAAGCGTTTCGAGGCTCGGCCGAAGAGAGCAAACCGATCCCTTTCGGTCGGAAGCTGTTCCAACGGGGCAAACGGCAAACGATTGCCGGCGATCAAGTCAGGCGAAGCGCCGGATGGAATTTGCGCCGCTACGGCCGAGCTGAACATCGGGATGTGGCGATACGGCTTCGATGTGTCGCCTCGGACAAACTCACCCGTCGCTCCGACGACGACCACGGTGCTCGCGTTGATGACGAGCGAGACGCCCGCATCGAGCGTGTGACGATAGATGTCCTGGCTGAAGACCTCGTGCGGCGTCTGCGCTTTGCCCAAGATGTCGAAACCAAAGTTGTACGCGAGTGTCGGAGTCACCATCTTGCTGTGCAGATCGGTGCTCAGGGCCAAACCCACGCTTCGCGCCGTGTAGTCGGGCTCGATCGAAACGGCACCATTGAGTCCAACCCGCACGGTCTTGATCTTCACGTCGCCGGACAACGTTCCTGCGTAGCGAACTTCATTCCAACGTCGTGACGCCGTCGCCACGATGTCCGGTGATGCTGCCGAAACGACGTCCACAAGGAAACTCGCGCCGACACCCCAACCCGCCGTCGGGTTTTCCCCGGACAAGAACACGGCCGGCGAAACGACGGTCGTATTGAAATTGTCCGAATAGAACATCGTTTCGAGGCCCGCTTTGAGCGTAAAACCTCGACCTTGGCCGCCCGTGTCAATGCAGCGCTGCATGTCCGCCGGCGAGCGCGCGGCCTGCATGCATTGGAATACGGCGCTGTTGTTTCCTCCGGCGCCGCCTTGATCGACGTTCACCGTGATCTGTTCGCCGCGGTCGAACGCTTCCGTCGTCTTGAATGCCGCCGGGAACTTTCCGCGCTTGCCCTTGGCTTCGATCGTCGCCTTGCCCGGGTTGTGCGGAATCGGCTCCTTCAGTTTGTCCTTCGGAACCGCGACGCCGTCGACCTTGACCTCGATTTCACTCCACGCGCTCGGGATCTGAAGGGTGATGGTCGGTGTATCGGCCTTGAGTTGTTCGAGGACGGCGTTGGCATCGCTCTCGACGGCCGAGTTCGCTTCTTCCTGGGCAAACTTCACCGCAAGCTCGGCATCGCCGCGAGCTTCGAGAAGCTGCCCGAGTCCGTCTTCACACTTGGCGAGCATGAGTTTGCCCGCGGCGAATTCGGAGTCGGCAATGAGAGCCGCCATGCATCCGGCAAAGTCCTTGCTGCCGAAAGAGGCTTGCGCGGTCGCGACAGCCGCGAGCTGGGCTTTGGTGGCCGGTGGACGCGTGGGTTTGGCGACGGCGGTGCGCGCTTCGCCGAACGCTTGCTCGAGCTCCTTCGTCGACCACTCTTTGTCGAGAGTGACTTTCGGATCTTCGGTGAGCGCTTTTTCAAAGGCCGCCTTGGCGTCGGGAAGCTTCTTCTTTCCGACACCTTGAACCACGCCGATCGCGACGTGGATCTGCGCGCGGATGTTGGGTTCGCAGGCCTTGCCTTTGCAGAGCGCGAGGGCCGCGTTCAAACGATTCAACGCTTTGTCGTATTTCGCTTCGACAAACTCGTTGTACGCGTCGGTGACGGCTTGTTGGCCTTCGGCATCCTTCGGCCCGGCGGACGCGGCAGGCATCTGCCAAGCCATCGCCACGGCGAATCCCAGTGCCCACGCACTCAGCGCACGCAGGGACCATTTGGAGCTTCGGGTCGCCACGGGCGTCGTTTGTCCCAAACCCCGCCGTTTGCTCAGTTGTTGGGTGCGCCGCACGTGATCCACTCCGCGATCTTGTTGACTTCAGCTTGGGTGAGGTAGTCGTCGGCGACCGTGTCCATGGCGGTCACCTTGGGCATGCGCGGTGAACAATCGCCATACGCATTCAGCCCGGTCATTGCACCAAGCTTCATGTTGCAAAGGATCTTCGACGCAGCCGTGTCACAAGGCGCGATGTACTTGACCATCGGATCCTCGTTGAACGGATGCGCAATCAACACGGCATACGAAGCTGCCGCATCCCCCGCAGTAATCGCCGGCGCACGCATCGCCGCAGGCGCATGACACTCGGCATCCGAACACTTCCCCTTCGTCTCGAGGATCGGAAAAATATCGTTCGCGAAGCTCACGGCACACCCCGCATCGGGGTCGCACATGCCACTCGAAGAACCGGATGCTCCGGACGAACTGCCCGAAGATCCCGCCGTGGCTCCCGCACTACCGACAAGATTCGCGGGATCACCGTACTGAGGTATCTCCTCGGTCGCGCAGCCGCCGAACATGGCCGCCGACAAGGCACTCGTGACTAGCAGTAATCGGGTTATTTGATGCATGGGGTGTCGCTATCTTCGGCATCATAACCGCGGGCGCTAAGTCGGTACAAGCTATCGATCCGAGTTCTCTTGCGCAATTTCGCGCAACGCCGACAGCACATCGTCGATCGAATGCACGCCGTCGAGACGCCGCACCTCACGACCATCCGCATTGACAAAGATGATCGTCGGCACGCGTCGGACACGAAACTCTTCCGCCAAAAGCTCCGCGTTCGGACCGTCCGTCACGTCGACTCGAAGCGGCACGATCTGAAGCGGATAGAACAAGATCCGCGGATCGGACCAGACCAGCCGATCCATTTCGAGCGCCCCCGCCGACCAATCCGCACGCACATAAACAACGAGCGGCAACCGCTCACGTCGCGCGTGAACACGGGCATCATCGAGGTTTGTCTCCCAAGTCCACATCCGACGCGAAGACGACGACGTCACGACAGCTTCGGGAGTCGCTGAGGACAAAGCCGCTGCGGTCGCCGACGCGATCGGAACGACGACCGTAGGCACGGGGCGAGGTTCAGCCGGGACACACCCGGTTGGAAGACCAAACCCAATGGTTGTCAGGACAATTTGATACGGGAGTGAACGAAAGGGCGAAGGGGGCGAGTGACGCGTGCGCAGGGCGAGGTCACTTCTTCTTGGCGGAGCAACGCATGTTGCACATCAGGTCGGACGGAGCGCATCCGCAACCACCGCCCCCGGGCTTCGGACCGGGTGCCGGAGCCGGAGCCGGACCGGGACCAGGCGCAGGCGAAGGACCCGTCTTGGTCTTCGTTCCGCCGCCACCCGTTCCCGCGACCTTCGTGGGCGTCTTGTTTGTCGCGACCGCAGAAGAACTCGCTTCAGGCGCTGCTTCCGTCTGCGTCGGTGCAGCCGTGGGCGGCGCGGTGTCGAGCGGAGGCGGCGTGGTTGCCGCCGTCGGCGTGGTCGTCGCGGGCGTTTCGACAGGCGGCGGACCGCTCGAGGCCACGACAAACACCCCCACCATCGCGGCAATCGCCACGACAGCGCCGATCCCGATGTACATCGGCGTGCGGTTTTTCTGGGGCTTCGCAGGTTCGGGAGTCGAAACCGTAGGCGCGGCCGTCGCCGTCACCATCGACGGAGCACCCATTTGGAACAACCCACCCGGATCATCGAGCAGGTTTGGCGTGGACGACTCCTTGGTCGCCGCAACACTCGCCGCAAGCGCCTTGAGATCGATGAGACCCGAGTCTTCCGTGTTGAGCGGCTTGGCCGTCGAGGACGATGAAGCCAGCGCACTGAGGCTCGGACCGGCGCTCGCCGACGGGGACGAACCCACGCGCGACGTGAGCGCACTGAGCGAAAACAGCGCCGATTGTTCTTCCGTCCCCGCACCGATACGAGCGGGAGCAGGAGCTTTCGGCGCTGTGAACAACGGTGCGTCCGCTTGCGCATCACCACCGAACAAGTCGCGGGATGCTCCACGTGCACCATCACGCTTCGCAGCAGGACGAGCAGGTTCGGGTGTCGCAGCCGCAGCCGCTCCACCGGAACTGCCCAACGCATCAACGATCGATTGGACTTGAGCAATTGGCTGCCAATCAGCCATGCCATCAGCCCAAACGTACGTGTCGCGAGAAATCGTCGAAGCATTCACGGCTTGAACGAGTTCCGGCAGCGACATCGAGCGTTGGTCGCCCTCGGCAACGTTGACGAGGTACGTCGGACCCTCACCACCGGCTGCAGCATCAGCGGCAGCAACGGCAGGATCCGAGGCGTTCGTCGTGGTCGCCCCGCTGCTGTTGACCAAGATTGTCGCGCCACACTTGCGGCACTTGATCTTGACGGTCTTCCCTTGGACTTTTTCGTCCGAAACCGTGTATTTCGACTGGCAGGAGTTGCAGGTGATCTTCATGTCGCGTGTAGCTCGGCGAGTCGACTGAGGTTCATATCCAGATGGGGCAGCCGAGTGTATCCCG
>CAYSYX010000506.1:0-6970 GCA_964435055.1 uncultured Polyangium sp.
GCCGGCGGTCAGCGAGCGAAGCCCCCCATCGAGAACAAAACTCTTCGCGGAGCGCGCTTGTTAGCGCGCGGAGCGAACGTGCAAATCAAGGCGTGCGGTCTCAATCCCATCACGCGCAAATCACCGCAGTTTTCTGATAAACACGCTCGAAGAGAGAACGCATGTTGCAATCATTGAAATTGGTGGGAGTGGGTCCGGCGCCGGAAATGGAGATGCAATTCGCGCCGCGATTGAATGTGCTCACGGGGGACAATGGGTTGGGGAAGAGTTTGTTTTTGGAAACGATTTGGTATGTGCTGACGGGAAATTGGGCGGGACTCGAAGCAGCGCCGCGCTTGGATATCGAGCCTCCCAAGCTTGAATGGTCATATCAATTCGCCGATGATACGTGGAAGCTTATCGAAGCGGCTTACGATAAAAGAACACGGAAATGGGTGGTAGAGGAGGAACTCCACGAGCGAACGTCCGATATCGTCCTATATGCGCGCATAGACGGCAGCGTGGCTATTTGGGACCCATTGCGCACATTTGAAGACCGAAGGTGGGGAACGGGTACTGTTTTTCAATTTTCATCGAAAGAAATCCTCGACGGGAAGCGAACGCCTGAGAGAACTATTATTCGGGGGCTCATTGAAGATTGGGTAACCTGGCAAGAGAAAAAGTTGGGAACCGCAGGAGCAAAGGCATTTGCACATTTACGTAAGATTCTCGAGACGTTGTCGCCGAATCCAGAAGGTGATGAAAAGATTGAAATCGCCGAGCCGGAGCGGTTGGTTGGAGATTCGCGCGCATTCCCACAGATTGATATTGGGTATGGCGCCGTTCCGATTGTCCATGCATCGGCAGCCATGCAGCGAATCATCAGCCTTGCATATTTGATTACGTGGGCATGGCATGAACACGTCGAAGAAGCGCGGGTATCGAAAGAAAAACCTGTAAAGAACCTCGTCTTCCTCATGGACGAAGTCGAAAACCATCTCCATCCGGAATGGCAACGCCGTATTCTGCCGGCATTATTAAAAGTGTTGGAATCGTTGGGTGATGGAATGCAGGTTCAAATGCACGTCACCACGCATTCGCCGCTGGTGCTTGCCTCGCTCGAGCCGCATTGGGATGATAAACGCGACCAGCTTTTTCATTTCGCATTGAAAGATCGCAAAGTTGTTCTCGATTCGGAAGAACTCGGTCGATGGGGAACAGCGTCCCGATGGTTGAAATCGCGTGTATTTGGATTGACGGCGGATCGTTCCATCGAAGCCGAGCGCGCCATGAATGACGCGAATGCATATATGCGCGGGGAAGAACCCACTTATTTCAAGACGCCGGAGGAAGTTGATAAGGAGTTGGAACGGACGTTGTGGGATCAAGATCCTTTCTGGGCTCGTTGGATGACATTCATGGGGAAAACCAAAACATGATTCCGGTGGATAGGGTTCCCTTGCCGGACCACTTTAACGAACACGTTCGCGACGCGGGAAATGAGTGGTTGAGGGAAATATCCGGATGCTGCACCTAGTGAATTCCCCGATTATTGGTCGCAACTTCGCCCTGAACTCGCGCGGGGCTTCGAAGAGGCGCTCAACCGCCCCGACCCGCGTCTCCGTCGCCGTTCCTGAACGACCAACCCGTTCGACCTCCAACGATCCCACCGTTTGTCTCTCTCTCACATTGTGACAGAGGTCTTTGGCATGCTGTTTCACGCGCATGCGGCGGGGCCCCACTGTCTGAGCCCCGAAGGGGCGAGTTTGGGGTGCCGCGTGCGCGTGAAACAGCATGCCGAAGGCCGATGCTTCGGTTTGTCCACCTCGCACATTCCTTCCCCCTTCCGCACGCCCGTCAAGCGCACGTTGCGGACGTTTCAAGCCCCAAATCCCGCTAATTTTCGCACATTCATGGTTCGTAATTTTGGTGCTCGCATCGCCCCCGGTTTACAGTACATTTGTTCAGGTGATCTCCGGGCGTGAAGAGCCATTCCCCGCAACTGCCGTGCGCGATCTCGTCGGCATCATCCGCGCAATGTATGTGGCGGCCAAACTCGGTGGCGCAGGCAAGAACGACCTCGCCCGCATCGAACGTGTCGGCCGCGATCTCGCCGATGCGCTCGAGCTCGCCAACCGCTCGGGCCCCAACACCATCGGTTACTCCGCAGCCTGGAAAAAGGCTGAAGACGCTTCACGTCGCGCTTGCGACCTCGTCGATGCCTTGACCCCCGCCGAACCTCTCGTGCATGCCGCACGAAGCCGCATCGCCGGCCCCGTGCATGCGCCCAAGAAGAAGATCGCCGATCGCTGAGCCTACACCAATGTGCGAGACAGACAAACGTTTGTCCGACTAACTCATTGCGCCTTCATCACCCGCACCGGCGTCCCATCCGGACCCGTCTTCACCTCACCCGGCGCCTTCGTCGCCGCCGGCAAGTGCCCGTTCACCGTAAACGACTGCACCCGTTCCCGCACCGTACCGCCGAAGCTCCCGCGCACCCGGATCGCCAGGTTCGTCTGGACCGTCGTCGGCGCCGTGAACGACACCTCCACCTCCACGTGTTCGCCTTTCCCAAACCGCGACGGCAACGTCAACGCTTGCCCACCTCGCGTCATCACCGAGTTCGTCACGACGAGCCCGTCCACGCCCCACACCTCGATGTTTACCTCTGTCGCTTCCGAGACAAACCCCACGCCGAGCTTCGCCGTCGTCGCTTCGACCTTGCCATCGATCACCACCGGCGCCGACGGTTTTCCGTCTCGTGCTCCTTCGGGTTTGTCCGAACCATCGTTTGTCACGGCCGTGTTGCCCGCGTGGTCCGCTTCTTTCGGCTCCACGTTCCCGCATCCGATCACCGCTGCCGGCATCAAGAGGAGGCCGACCATCGAGAGCACCCTTTTCATCGTTCGAACCTCCTTCATGGGGTCACCTTGACCGTCACCGGATAAGCCCCGCTTATCTCGCCATACCCTTGCACGGTAATGACGTATTCCTCGCCCGACTTCGTCGCGAATTGCGTCGACTCATTTCCCGTCGTCGTCACCGAACTGCCCACCTCGTCGTGCTTTTGATACACGTACAAATCCACGTCCTCCGCGCTCGACGTCGATACTTTCACCGGTGAACCATTGCCTGTAAAACGGAGAAATCGATTTTGCCCGAGCATCGACGATTCGATTCCGCCGATCAGCATGATGGTCTTCGTGTCGCCGATTTTCAGGCTCGTGTAGACGGGAATCGAATAAGGATCGTCGCCATTGTGCGTTTCATTCGTGCCCCAATCATCCGTAATGGTGTCGACTCCGAATGCTCCGCTGCTTTGGTGATAACCCACCAGCGCATCGATTGCGCCGGCCGAATCCGGATGGTCCGCTTTCAGGCCCGCAACGAAAGGAAACAGCGTCGTTTGCGCGGGGGTTGATTTCATATAACCCGTCATGAGCCCATAGATGCCGGGAATTCCAAGAGCCACCTGATCGAAGGCCTCCACGCCATTGCCGTCTCCGTCATAGACATCGAAAACGATGTGCTGTACGGTCGATTCGGAAAACCATCCGGCCTTGACCGAAGCACTCTTATCGTTTTCATCGACATCATCCCAGAATCCGTCCTTTTGCCCCATTCCCGACGAATCGCTGTATACCGTATTCGGTTCCAAAATGATTCCGGACAGTGCATTGCAAAATCCTTCGCTGAACGCGATACGCGGATCCAGCACATCCCCGAATCCATGCGATCCGCCCGGACTGTCCGAACGCGAAATCAAATCCTCGAACGAATGCCCCCATTCGTGCACGATCACATGCGTATCGAATTCGTCCGTGTCCACGTCCTCTTTGCCCAAAATGAAGATCTCCGCCCCGTCCCAATAGGACGTACCAATTTGTCCGATATTGACGTTTCCATCCTCGGGCCGATTATCCACACTCCAGTTGATCTCCAATTTGGGAAATGTCGGCGCCGGTTTTCCTTCATCGAGAAAACGTTTCGCCGCGGTATACGCCGCATCGAGAATCGAAAAAGGAGCAGCTTGTCGCGGTTTGCCGTAAGAAGCGCCCGTCCAGCCCGACCCGGCCAAAAGATCCAGCGTTTTCGGCCGATCCACCACGATCTCCGCGCTCTCCATGACATACCGCGCATTGACGGCCGTATTGTCGACCACCATGATGGACGGAGTCGTCGTTTCCGCATACACCCAAAGTTTTACGTTTGGCACGCCGGACCAATCAAAAGAATACGTCCCTTCATTGGTCGAAGTCGTCTCCTCGAGGATATTGTCGTTCGCCACATCCAGCAACAATACCCGGGCTCCGCGAATCGGGCGTTTTTCGAGCTTCGAATAATCGAGCCCCTCATTGGCGACATCGTACGGGACGGACTCGTAATGAAGTTGCCCGGACAAACGAGGGGTGGACGTCGAACCGCCGGTGGACGTTTTTTTCGTGTCGTCGCCGCATCCCGCAGCAATCACGGCCAAAAAAACCGAAATCACCGGCACCAGAGGCCGCATTTGTCCGCGTATCTTGTTCATTCGCCACCTCCAATGGACCCGACCCGGAACGCCCGGCGAGGGTAACGAACCCTTCGACGTCGCGTCAACCACACTCGACTCGACAATCTCGACACGAACTTTTCTCGTTTTCATTTCATCGCCCATGTCGGCTAGTATCCGCGCCGATGGATTTTCTCCCCGGCGCAATGATTGGCGACAAGTATCGCCTCGAGCGCAAAATTGCCGAAGGTGGCGTTGGGGAAGTGTGGATTGGCACCGACCGAAATGCACGTCGCGTCGCCGTCAAACGCCTCTTGGCCGACACCGCAAAGGATCGTGAGCTCGTGGCTCGCTTCCGTCGCGAAGCGGTTCTTCTCGGCAAACTCGACAGCGACTACGTCGCCCGCGTCATCGAACAGATCACCGATCCCAAGTTCGGCTTGATCCTCGTCATGGAGTTCATCGACGGCGACTCGCTCGCCGATGTGCTCGACAGACGCCGAAAACTCCCCGTCGCCGAAGTCGTCGCCGTCGGGATCGACATTGCCAAAGCGATCCGCGTGCTGCACGAAGCGAACATCATTCATCGCGATTTGAAGCCGGAAAATGTCATCATGCGACGTTTGCCCGGGGGTTTGACCAGGGCCGCCCTCATCGATTTCGGCTTCGCGCGCCTCGATCCACACAACCAAAGCAAACGTCCCAACGATGATGCGCTCACCGGCATCACTCGTGCCGATACGATGCTCGGAACCATCGCGTACATGGCGCCCGAGCAAGTGCTCAACTCGCGCGACGTCGGTCGAGCCGCGGATGTCTACGCCCTCGGCGCCATCCTCTATCGAGCGTTGACGGGGCGCCATGTCTTTGGCGATCTCGAAGATGTCGCGTATGCCCGCGCCAAACTCGACGGTGAAGCTCCACCGCCGAACGTCGATCGGGGCAACACCGTCGCCGCTGGTGTCGCGAAAGTCGTCATGCGGGCGATCAAGCGCCGTCCGGCGGATCGTTTTCCCAGCATCGAAGCGATGCAGAACGAGCTCGAGACACAGCGTTCGACGCCTGCCGAAGATGCCGACGCGCCAACACAAAATGCTCCCATCTCTTCGCTCTTGGGCTCCGATGCCGCCAGCCTGGTCATGGTCGGCAAAGAAGCGGCCACATCCACCACCGATCGCGTCGTCGTCAACGTCGGCGGGTCCGCCGCAGCACCTGATCCATCTCCCGTTCCCCCAGCGCCGGGGACGACGTCCCCGGACGAGTCATCGGTCACGCGTCCGCGACAAGTTGGAGTACAAACGATTCCGATCGGCACGACAAACCCGATCGCTCCTCCGCCGTTGCCGCCCGTGTCTGCGCCCGCAGGTCCGCCGCCATCCATGCGTTTGGCGCCTCCCCCGGTGCCTCCGAAGATGCCGGCGATGGGTCCGATGCCCGGAGTCGACGATGACGTTCCCGCGCATTTACGCAATACGGGAAACAATCGGGCTGTGCTCGTCCATGGTCCGATGGGTACGGCGCCCGGCGTTGACGACGATCTTCCCGCGCATTTACGCAATACGGGTCGAAATCGCGGTCTTGTGGTGCCGCAAGCGTCCGGGGTGGATGACGATCTTCCCGCGCATTTGCGCAATACGTCCCGAAATCGCGCGATCATGGTGCCGCAAGCGTCCGGGGTGGATGACGATCTTCCCGCGCATTTGCGCAATACGTCTCGCACGCGAGGTCTTCAGCCGCAATCCTTGCCGGCGCCGGTCACCGGTACCAAGAAAAACCAATCCGGCGGTATTTCATTTGGCGCGGCGATTCTGAGCATGCTCATTACGTTGATCGCGGGGCTCATCGCCGGCTGGATCATTCACGCCAGTTTGTCCGGAGTTTCGCCCATGGAAATGCCGGCGAAGAGCGCTCCGAAGAAGTAATCGCTCGTCGGGCGTGATCCATCATTCGCCTTCGTTTGTCCCGGCCGGTTGCACCGGCGTCACTTTGACGCTCTTGAATTTGGAAATCTCCACGCGTCCGGCCGGAGCCCCGCGCGGTTTTTTCACGTTGCTCGCCTGGCAAACGTGCACTTCCACGCGCGGAGCCCCGCGGGCCTTCGAATACCAAGCCGCTGCGGCGGCTGCCGATTCAATCACGCTTTTCGGCACTTCAATTCGTTCCGGATTGCGAATCACGACGTGACTTCCCGGCGTTCCTCCGGCGACGTGCAGCCACACATCATGAGGCTCCGCGATTTTCAGCGATAAATAATCATTGTCTTCGGCGCCCTTTCCAATGAGCACTTCGAAGCCTTCCATCAAAACCGTGCGGTAAGGTCGCCCTTTGCTGCTCATGTCAAACCTGTCGAGCACATACAGCTTTGAGCGGACGCCGTCAATACACTGAACCCGTCTTGGTTTGTCCGCATCGCGGACAAAGCAATGTCAGGTGCACGACGGGGCCATGCGCGGGGCCGGGGGGGCGCAGCCCCCGGTGGGTCCGGGGGAAACCCGG
>CAYSYX010000507.1:0-6968 GCA_964435055.1 uncultured Polyangium sp.
CATCATTGGACAACACCGCTGCACGCAACGAGGCATTGAAGTGTGCGTCGATTATGGCGGCGGCTCGGGCATCGATTGGTCGGAACAAGAGAATTGCGCCGACTTGGGCTTCGTCTGCGTGCCGGTCCTTTATCAATGCAAGAAATGCATTCCGGATCAATCGTATTGCGACGGGCAAGACGTGGCGCGTTGCGATAACACCGGCGATGTGAGCACCTACGTCGAGACATGCGATATTTCCAAAGGCGTCGCGTGTCGCGCGGGTACGTGCGTGGATCTGTGCGGGCAAGCGGCCGTGGAAAAGAGCAATGTCGGGTGCGAATACTGGCCGGTGGATCTCGACAATGCCATGATTGATGCGACGAGCAATGCGGCGGCTCAGCAATTCGCGGTCGTCGTCTCGAATCCGCATCCCGATGTCGCCGTGACCGTACGCATTGCGCAAGACGACGGAGTTCCGGGCGATGCGCCCAAAGTCAATGAGATCGCTTCGGCCGTCATCGCCCCCTTGAATTTGGCAGTTTTCAAATTGGGACCTCGAGAAGTCGACGGAAGTCCCGAAGGCCAATACGATACCGGAACGCATACGGCGCTCACGCGGCACGCATTTCGAGTCCGTACGGATTTCCCGGTCGTTGCGTATCAATTCAATCCTCTGGAAAACGTGGCGGTCTTTTCCAATGACGCGTCTTTGCTGAAACCTCGCGAAGCCTTGTCTTTCGGCAGCGACGGGAGCCTCGTGACGTCTTATGTCGTGGCGGGTTGGCCCCAAACGATTGCCGCGACGGATAACCCCGATACGAATTTCAATCCGAACTACCCGACCAATTTGCGCTCGTTCTTGACGATTGTCGGGACATTTCCGAATACGACGATCCGCGTCAAAACCAAAGCCCGCGTCGTCGCCGGAGGACCGATCGCCGAAACGCCCATCGGCGGGATCATCGAAGCGAAACTGCACGCATTCGATGTCCTGAACCTCGAGACGGCCGACTTTTATGCCGACTTCACGGGTTCGCTGATTGAATCCGACCGCCCGATTGCCGTATTTTCGGGCGGTGAAGCTGCGGATGCGCCGCATTTCTCGACGCTGTCGCAACGACGCTGCTGCGCGGATCATTTGGAAGATCAGCTCGATCCCGTACGTACCGCCGGCAAATCGTTTGCCCTGGCGCATAATCCCAGCCGTTCGCGCATGGTCACGGCCGCCGGCGCTCTGACCGCGGAGGTCCCCGAGCCCGATTACGTGCGTTTCATTGCGGCCTCGAAAAACGGCGCGGTCATCAAAACGACGCTGCCTGCCCCCGACGACGTGATTACCTTGAAGTATCTCGGCGATTATCATGAAGTCATTGCTTATCGCGATTTCATGGCCGAGAGCACCGAACCCATTCATGCCGCGCAAATCATGGCCAGCCAAGATGCCGTGGGCGTGAAACGAGGTTTCCCGGGCGGCGACCCGAGTTTGCTCATCGTGCCGCCGTTCGAACAAGCTCGCGCCGATTACGTATTTCTGACCCCCGATAAATACGCATTCGATTACATCGCCGTGGTCGCTCCCGTCGGCGCCGGTGTTTTGCTGGACGAACAATTGCTCGGTCCGGATCTCTGCGAAGTCGGCCCCGCCGACGGCCTCACCGATGAGGAACGAAAAGGCGCGGGCCCGACGCATTACGTGTATCGCTGTCAGCTGAGTTTTCCCATCATCGATCCGCTGTCCAATCCGCCGCTCACGCTGGCCGGCAATCAAAATGACGGCGTACACAGCATTTCGGCGAGCGCTCCGATTTTGGTCACCGTGGGAGGCTTCGATTCGTACGTGAGTTATTCGTACGCCGCGGGGACCGAATTGAAGACGATTGCCCCGCCGCAATGACGGGCCGTCGACGTCGCCGGGGCGAGCGGTTCGCCCCGGCTGACGTGACGAAAGCCCTCAGGGAAGAGCGAACAATTCGCCGAGAATCATGATGGTTTGATCGGCGGCGGTCGTCGGCAAAAGCGCGGTATCAGCAATGCCGGCGACGACGCGCGATTGGTCGTGATCGAGTTTGCCCGGCTGAGCCCAAACTTCCACTTTCGGCGCGGAAATGTACACCGAATACGCATGGTGTTCGGATCCGGGTCGTTCGCCGATGATATGCAAGACAGCGCATTTCTTCGTCTTGTCGGCAATGCTGCCGAAAAGAATCTCGCCCGCGTGATAACCCGCGCGCACGCGTCCAGACGTGCACACGATGTGCTCGGGCGCGACTTTGTACCCCGCAGCTTCGAGTTTCGTACGCACGTCTGCGAGATACGGGGCAAGATGATCCTTGTCGGTGATGGCAAACGCATTCAAACCATCGGAAATCATGATTTGAACGTTGTAGGCGCCGGCCTGTTTGTCACGCAGTGTTTCCAAAACCTTGACGGCGTCGTCTTTGATCTTTTCGCCCGTCGGCGGATGCAAGATGTAATCTTCACGGTTTGTCGAACCCGTCCAAACCGTCACGGAGTTGGCGACGGACATGATGAAATCGGTCGGCAGCTCGGCGAAAATGCTCTTCTTGCCGTCGGCGACGAGCTTACGAATGTACGTATCCATATCCGTATTGAGGTCCCAGGGGTTTGCCCCCGTCCCTTCCGCGATAAAGACGCCACGCGCCTTGATGTCGTCGAGGAACTTCTGCGTGGCCGGATCCGCGATGATCGCATCGACCGTGCGCATATCGCCTTTCTTCTGCAAATACTTCGCATAAACGTATTTGACGTTTCCAAAGTATTGCGTCGGCGTCCCGTCGGCATTCACGACGCCCAGCGTATTGACGAAGAAATCCCACATTTTGTCGGCGACTTTGTAGCCGAAGTTTTTCCGGATACGCACGTGGTCTTGGTACGCGGTCGTGAGGTACGAGAGCATGGGATCGTTTTTCGTGGGCAAACCCATGAGGTACGCGGGATTCGCGGGCATGATTTGCTCGATGCACCAATCGAGATCGTCGAGGTCAACGCTCATGTGCAGCGTCGAGCAAATATCGAGGCCAATGGGCAATCCATGCAGTTTGCCCATGACGATGTCTTCCAAACAGCAACGAACGAGCTGTTCTTTGGTGCGGAAGATCTCCGGTCCGATGAACCCGGCGACGTCATTGAGGTGCACCCACGGCGCCACGGGATTGCCCGCCTTCGCTTGCGCTTCGCCGACGGCCTTTTTCAGCGCCCGAGCAAAACCGTATTTCCGCGATTCGTGAATGACCATGTCGAATCCATCGCCATGACCGTTTGTCGCGTCCGCACCTTGGCCCGTCTCGAAATACAAACCATATTTGCCGCCACGTGTGGCCGCATGAGCCATCATCTTGTCGGCTGTCACGTCGAACGTCGCATTGGCGGCATCCGTGCTTCCAAGGCTCTGGAACCAAAGCGCCGTCGAGCCCGGGAATTGCTTTTCGACTTCGGCCTGAATGTCGATATGCGCCAAGCAGCAATGCGGCATGATGTCCTGCAAATTGAAGGTCTCCAGCGCATCCTTGAGCGTGAGCTCGATCGTATGCACGCTGGAAACGAGGCTCGAGACGGGATTATTTCCGAGCACGACATCGCCCACGGCAAAAGCCCAGCCATTAAGGACTTGCCAAAGAATGTCGGTCGCATCATCCGTCGGCGAATTGGGCTGAATACGAGCGCCCATGTACCCCTTGGCGCCGATTTGCGTCCCCGGCAAAGGATTGAAGACGGTTTGTCCCACCTTGATGAGCTCGTCGTTCGTCATGATTTTCACGATCATGCCGATGACGTCGCTGGGCAAACCCACCATGACCGCTTTGATCTCCGCTTCCGTCTTCGTGAGCAGGAACGTCTTGAGCTCGGCCATCGTCATGTTGCGATTGGCATCGAGCGCCGCTTTGTCCGTCGCCGCGAGGACCGCATCGTACACCTTGTCGCTCGCCATGGGTTTGTCCGCGAGCGCCCCCATCTTCGTGTTGCCCAAAAGCGTCCGCGCGTTATCGCGTGTCGTTTGATTGTCGGCCGAGATCCCCAGCGCGTCGTCGCCTTCTTTGAACTCGTTTGCCGAGCCAATCACGGCCTTGTAAAACGTGTGGTCAAAAGCGCCCTTGATTCGTTGCACATAGGCAAACACATCCTCGCCCGTCTTGATTTCCGGAATGCAAACTTTACCTGCCGTACAAGTCACATTTCCCCCCGTTGTATTGCCGGTTTTGACTGGATCCGTGCCGCACCCGGCAACAACCGCAGACACTCCACCGAGTAGTGACAGGACAAACGTTCGTCGTCGCAGCGCAAGCGGCTGCGCCGCTTCGCTCTTGGGTGTAGATACCAAAGACACCGCAGGACGCGATGGTTTCAAAGTTCGAGATCGTACGGATTGACGAGCCAGCGTCTTCATCGTGTTTGCTCCCGACCAAGGCAAAAAGGAGTCCGTTTGCCACGCCAAAGCGCACACCAACCGCGATGTGCTTTCGACGACAACCGACATCCTTCGCGAAGTTCAACACAGCGATCGTACGAGATTCAGGCGGAATGACGCAACGTCAAGGTGGCGCGAAATTGCGGAAATTTGACGACGCCACGCCGTCGACCCGGGCATTGCGGCGTCGCTGCTTCCCCGTCCCGTTGCAAGTCTGGGAATCAAGTTTCAATGAAAAATTTCCAACACAGTCGATAAATACGAAAAAGCGAACAGATGTTCGTAAAATTCAGGCCTCAACAACGATTACGTCAAAAATGCGATCCATGCTCGTCCGTCCCGACGATGAACAATGAACAATGACGGACGACAGCTGCGGACGAATTCGAGGTTCAGGAAAACTGCGTGGGCAAAAGTCGTTTCATTTCCTCGACTTGAGCTTCCGCCCGCACTCGACAAGCCTCCAAACGCGCTCGCATCGGCCCCCGCGCATCTTTTGCTCCGCGCCGAAAAACCGCCGCCGCTCGCTCGTGCGTCAGCTTCAACAGAGGCGCCAATGTTTTCTGTTCCACACGAAATGGTGAATCGAGCAACACAAGGCAAGCTTCAGCGGCCTCGCGCAAGTCCCGGGCCCCAAGCGCGTCCGCTACAGGAAGTAATTCCGCAAGTGAATGGCGAAGATTGGTGCGACCGTCCCGAGGAATGGCATTGGAGGATTGCTGCATGAGGAGTGCCAAGGCATTTGCTAGCAGCGTCCAGGTCGGTCGGCCAAGAAAAGTTCGTGCAACCGATTTATTGGTCAAAAATGAAAAAAACGAGCGGCGGCCACGGCCTTCCGTAACCACCGCTCGCGAGCACATCGGCGTCCCCCCCGAGCCACCGAAATCGCTCATAATTTGTATAACACAATACCCAGCTCGCCGACAGAGCATTCGGGGACCGAGCACGAAAATACATTATTCGAACCTCGACGAAATGCCGCGATTCACGGCGAAATCATCGCGGACGGCCCTTCGGGTTCGCTCATCGATATCGGCTCGTCGTCAAGCTCCGTGTCCGTCGCGGACAAGGGACGGAAATCAATCGGTGCGGAAGGCGTTTGCGTGCGCGCGGACGCGGCCGACACGATGGCCACGGCCATGGCCGCCGCCGAAGCCAAAAGCTCCGCCGAATACCCCCAATTCATGGCCGCGCATGTCCCTACGAGCAGCGCCCACGCGGCTCCGATGCCCGCATACGCGAGCGCGCACGAATGCACGCGCACGCCCCACGACGCCGTTATGCGCACGCCAAGCCCCAAGCCGATCCCCAAGCCGACTCCGACAAACCCCAGGATGAGCACCGGCACGACAACGCGCAAAACCAAGGGCCAAGAGACGAGCAGCGAGACCAAGCCATCGAGCGCCATGAGCACGGGCGCCAAGACAAACGTCGTCGCCAAGAGCCACCGCTGAAGCCCGGCACGCGCATCATCCAGGTCGAATTGCGTCGCCAATCCGGCTCCAAGCGCAATCGTCATGAGAAACGCGAGCGGCAAGAACAAGCCCACGATATCCGGTCGGCCCACGACCGATTCGACACGACCAACCACCGCACTGCCAAACCACACAATCGCAATGACGATCGATGCAAGCGACAGCGACATCCGGGTCACCGAAAAACGCGCCGAATACCCCCAGGTTCGTCCCGGCGCCAAGGTCGAGACGAGCCACGCGGCCAAACCCAAGAGCATCGTCAATACAACGCCGATTCCCAGCACCAATACGGTCCGTTGATGGTCGATGAGCTCGCGAACATTCCCCCACGCCGAAATCATTTTTTGCGGCGGCTGCGTGTAATACCAAAAAGGCCGGTCGTCCGTCGGCGCTCGCAAATCCGATGTTTGTCCCGCCGGCACGTTTCGCGGATCGATGCCCGCCGCCAAGGACTTGCGCGATTCGTCACGTACGTTATCCGGCGAGATCACTTCGACAAACTTGTGCCGCCGACAATGCGCCCGCATCGTGGCGAGCTCCTCGGACTCGTACGGCGTGCGCTTCACGACCACGGCGGCGAGTTTGTCTTTCGAACACCCGAAGAGATGCATCCCCGGCGAACGGGATCCACGAGCCCGAAGGGAACGCGCGACGAGCGCCAAGAGACGATCGACTTCGGTTTCGGGACGCTGAATCGTCAGGGTGCCATCGGGTCGCAACGCGCCGATGAGCTCCTGGACAAACTCGGTCGTGAGATGCGGCGTGGACATCGCCGACAAAGCCCCGAAAGGCGCGGCGGCTTGGGTGTCGACGTAGCCGAGAAAAACACGTTGAAACGCGTCGGGATGACGGCGCGCGTAGTTCCTTGCGCCCCCAAGCGTGACGTGCACTTCGGGTTTGTCGTAGAGCTCCTCCGAAAAGGCATAGGACGAACCACGCATGATCGCTCGACCAATCGTGACGTCCTCTTCCACGGCATGGACATCGCGCTGGGTTTGTCGCAACGCCGCCCGAAGCTCACGCCCACCACCCGCTCCGACGACGAGAACAGGATCCTTCCCTTTGTCGAGCAAGTAGGCCAATTC
>CAYSYX010000508.1:0-6958 GCA_964435055.1 uncultured Polyangium sp.
ATCGCGGACGTGGCGTACGAGGAGGATGCCCAGCTCTTCGATGGCGCGTCGGGGCATTTCGAGGTCGTCGAGGTTGGGGGCAAGTTCCGGCGTTGCGACGCCCCAGTCTGACGGAACATCCGCGAAGTCGTCAGAGAAACGCTCTTTTGAGTACATCGGACGCCACTCACCGGTCCCGATGTACCAACCGACAGGCTCTCCCCCCCCGATGACCGACCAGTCCACCACCGCGC
Source organism: uncultured Polyangium sp. (assembly GCA_964435055.1). Taxonomy (GTDB): domain Bacteria; phylum Myxococcota_A; class Polyangia; order Polyangiales; family Polyangiaceae; genus Polyangium. The sequence continues at coordinate 234 of CAYSYX010000508.1, forward strand.
CAGCGTTCGTCGTGTACAAGAGGTGCAGGAGATCTGGGTCATCCATTGCGTAGAGCACCTCATAAAGCGTAATGTCCACGCACTCCGGGATGATGATTTTTGCCGGGACCTGACCTCCCGCAGCCGCCGCGGCGGCCCGCAGTCGGTCCATGCCTACGGCATGGCCATCCAAGTTTGGCACCCGCATGCACTGCGGCATGGCCGAACCTCGAACATGCTGCGTGAGGTGCTTGCCGAATTCTTCAATTGCATCTTTGGACATGACTATTTACCCCACGGGACTCGGACGGGACGCTGCCGGCGATTCCGGCACCTCCGGCGACATGCATCCCGCTGAAAACATGACGAGCGGCGCAATTCCCCCAAATTGCAGCGACAACACAATGACAAGCACACTGCGTAAAAAACGTTGCCATAGCGCGACGCGATGCTTCATGGGCGCATGACAACAGATGCCGCGGAAGCGGGGCAAGTTTTGCACAGTTGAAAATTTGCCCGGCGCGACTGGTGGAATTGCACGGTGGTACCCTGCGCGTACAAAGCACCAAAGGTGAAGGCACCAAGTTTGAAACCGTTCTATCCATTGATGAACGAGCCTCCAAAATCGTCGCGGCGTCGCCATCCGGTCCGCAGGACCGCGGATGCGTCGCGGGAGCCGACGAATACTTGGCCAAACCAATTGTTTTGAAAGATTTGGGAATGATTCTGCGTCGCGCCGCAATGGCAATCGGCAAAGCATGAGACCCGGAAATGGGCGTGATGGGAATCGGATGACGCCAAGCGAAGCGCGAGCATCAATCGATTCGGAATGATCGGCGCATGATGACGGGAGAGCCTTGAAAAGCAGGCACCGATACGCCGCGCATGATGCGAGCAATGCAAGCGCCTTGCGGAGTACCGACGAACGGACCGTCATCAATCTGAACGTTCGTCGCTCGACCCGAATTCTCAAAGGTGATCGTAATACGTGTCATGGTATGCAGATCCGTTTGCGCAATACATACCCCCGTGAGGCGCGACGCGCGGTCTATCCTGCGCCCTGCTTCGACGACGTCGAATTCAGGCACGTCGTTTTTGAACGTTTTATTCAAAAACAACCACAGTAAACCCGTCATCTCATTTGATTTTGCCGCTTGGCCGCTTTCTTTCGACGCGTTTGCACGATCGGATTTCCCACTCCCGCCGCCCAGGCTTCCGTTGCTCCCGGCCGATTTCGTGGAATTCGACGAGGCGACCGCAATGGATTCTTCGGCATGTTTGGCCGCACGAACCCCAACCCCGACGGCGAGGAGAACGATCATCGCGCCGGCCAGGTACGTCACCACCAAGTCAACGAATGAAAGGTGGGAAATTTTGCGTTCTTCCGGTACGTGGGTATTCGTCCCGTACGCATGAGGAAATAAGCTGTCGTGTTTGCTATTGTTGAGTTCATCCTTCATGGCGTCCTCCTTGACGGATGCATCGCAAAGGGCGTGCCGACGATGAAGCGCCTCTTTCCTTGACGGATACCGCAACGGAGACTCGTTCTTTAGGCGCCAATGGAATGACGACCGCGTGTTTGGCACGGGCGCGCAATTTTTTGCTCGCAATGGCGCAAGTTTTTGCGCCGAGTCCATTCGCCGCGCCGCCCTCAATGCCTCGAGCTTGAATTTCGGCGCATTGGGCCATCGAATCAGCGTGGCACGGTCGATGCAATAGAGGTTCATCGAAGCGCGACGGAGCCGCAGAGAAGAAAGCTCGAATGACCGAGCCAATCTCTGAACCGATGGTCGGTGGGTTCGTCGTGTAAAAACAAACGAACGCCATTACAATGGCACAAGGTGAGGTTGTCATGAAAAAGCATTCATTCCGTTTCGTCGCCAAGATGTTGTCCGTTGCCGCAGTCGGCGCCTTGGGAATCCTGTCGAGTTCCCCCGCACACGCGGGCAGCGCCAGCGCAAGCATGTCGCTCAGCGCCGATGTCTCGGCAAACTGCACCATCTCGGCCGGAGCCCTCGCCTTCGGCGCCTACGACCCGGTCAGCGCAAACGCCGCCTCGCCCCTCGATGGGTCCGCGCAATTGACCGTGCAATGCACCATGGATGCCTCCGCGAGCATTCAACTTGGTCAAGGCGACAACGCGGACGCCGGTTCGTCGGATGCAGCGCCCCTGCGTCGACTCTCGGATGGTGCCGGTCACTCCAGGCCCATTTCAAGTGCAAAACCTGCCGGTCACGATGGGCTCGGGAGACGTGCGGTACGTCTTGCGTGATGCATTCGGGGACGAACATGCGGTGGATACACGTTATTCGCTCGTCGCCAATCAGCTCGCCCGAGATATGTCCGAATACACTTACGCCATCGGGCTGTCCCGACACGACATGGGCGTCGAAAGCTTCGATTATCGGCAATTCGTCGGGCTTGCTCATCATCGACTCGGTTTGACCGACAAACTCACGTTGGGGATGCGCGTCGAGGGGAAACCCAATCTCGCCAGTGGCGGAGTGACCTTGCAAATGGTTTTTCCCTTGGGTCACGCGAGTCTCTCGGGGGCCCTGAGCGGAGGGAACAACACCGGTGGAGCCGCAGGTGTGGCGCGTATTGGCATTTGGACCCGCAAATTCATGGCTATGGCCATGGTGCAAGGTACGAGCGCTCGATATGCCACCGCAAGCCTCGAACCGACCGACGATCGAAACCTGCTCGATGCTCGTGTTTCGCTGACCGTCGCGCCAACACCGCGATTCAGCTTTTCGACCGACACGAGCATCATGGTGCCGCGGGACTTGCCGTGGCAATTTCGAGCCGGCGCATCGACGAACGTGCGTCTTACCAAACGTATGCAATTGCAACTCAATGCCCACGGCGTATGGTCACCCAACCGAGACGTCTCCGGCGAAGTGTTCGGCTTGCTCTCGTATGCCTTCGAAAGCGGCCTGATTACGTCGATGGGAGGCCGAGCGAGCAATGCCTCACGCGAAGCCACCGTGAATGTCAGCAAACCGATGTCGCGCCTGATTGACACGGGTTTCCGAGCCTCCGCGACCTACGGCCAACAACCGCGCGGCGACGCGGCCGTGGAAATGCAAGGAACGCAGGGTCGATTCCTGGCGTCCGTTCTGGCGGACGAACAAGGACCGCACACGACGTTTCAGGCGAGCGGCGCGATTGTCGCGGTCAAAGGCGCCGGCATTTTCGCCACGCGCCCGGTGCAAAATGGTTTTGCCATTTTGCAAGTGCCGAACGTCAAAGGCGTACGCGGATATCTCGAGAACCAAGAAATCGGCACGACGGATGAAAACGGAAATCTCATCATTCCCAATTTGATGTCGTATTACGGCAGCCGCGTGCGCGTCACGGCGCAAGACATACCGCTGGATCACCAAGTCGACACCATCGAACGCGTCATTTCTCCTCCACTTCGCGGCGGTGCGCTCGTGCGTTTTGCAACGAAACGCCTGCGGCTTTATCGCGGAGAAGTACGTATTCAGGTGGGCGACGAGACCGTGATTCCGTCGTACGGTGAAATCGAAGTGGTGAAAGGGAACGAGATGCAATCGTCTCCGCTCAACAAGAACGCCGACTTCGAATTGCCGGATCTCGAGGCAGGTCGATATCGCGCAAAAATCACGTATGCCAAAGGTACCTGCGCGTTCGATTTCGATGCCGCCGACGGACAAACCGTGGTCATCAATGTGGGGACGCTGGTGTGTCCCGTGAAAGGTGAAGACAAACCATGAAGCGACGAATCCTTCCCCAATACCTGGCGGCTGCCGTCGCTTTCGCGACGTGGTTCGCTGCCTCCAATGCCCAAGCGGCAAGTTGTTCCTTCTCGAGCGTCATTGGCGTTGCGTTTGGCACGTATGACGTTTTTTCATCGACCGCGCTCGATTCCACCGGAAGCATGACCATCGTATGCAGTGGACTTCAAGCCATGGACCTCATTACGATCGACATCGGATTCGGGTCGAACCCCGTGGGAACGACGCGTTACATGATGAATGGCATGCACGCCCTCGAATACAACCTTTTCACCGATGCGTCGCGGACCTCGATTTGGGGCAATGGGTCGAATGGCACGGTCGTCCAAGGACCGTTGTCCATTGCCAACGACACACCCACCACGTGGACGGTTTACGGTCGCATTCCAGCGCAGCAAAACGTATCCGTCGGCAGCTATTCCGATTCGGTCCTCATCACCGTCCAGTTCTGAACCATTCGTTGGTTTTCCATCTCGATCCACCAATACATCAAGACATACCATTTCATGATCGAAGCCGAAGAAGGACCGATAAGCGGTTCTTCGGCAGAACATGACTTGCGTCTTTTTGTGCGCATGAAATACGCCGATGCCCCGCATGAATGCAGGGCATCTCCCGATAAATACGTCATTGGTTTGTTCTGGGAATCGTAATGAGGGCGATTCGGGTCGCCGAATTCAAGGAATGCACGCGCCGTCGATGATTCGGAGCTGTGCGGACTTGGTATTCGACCCGTTGCCCGAAGCTTCGGTCCACAAAAAGGCGACGTTCGAGCCGGTACGGGCAACAGCGGTTCGGTCTTCGACGGCCGCGCCATCGCTGACCCGAATCCCCTTCGACGAAGGTTCTCCACGCGCGCCCAGCCTGACCGCCAGGCTTTGATTCGACGTTTCGCCGTCATTGCCGAGAAATAGCGCAATCGCCCCATCGCGAAATGACATGAGGGCCAGGTTTTTCCCATGACCCACGACAAACGTTTCCTCGCGCGGATTGCCGTCCGCATCGAGCGCTCGAGAAACAAGCCGTTCACCTTCGGTCCACAGAGCGATCGCGCCCTTGGGTGTACCCACCAAATGCACTCGTCCACGTACCACCCCTTCTGCGGCAATCGTTTTTACATCGTGAATTTCACGTCCCTCGAGGTTGAACCGCGAAACGACGATCCGACCTCGGTCTTCGTGCCACGCCAGCGTATGACCGCGCGTATCCGACACAATGGCGGGCCATTGCGGCTTTTTCCCCTGATGCGTGGCCCCGATGGCCTCGATGACGGGCGCAGCCGTTTTACGCGGTGCCAAGCGAAACAAGCCGAGCTGCGTCGGATCCCAGCCGAGCACGGTGACTCCTGCCACGGATCCGGAAGGCGTTTCAGCGAGCGCGATGTTTTCCGCATCTTCCAGCCCAATCCCGGGTATGTGGTCGATATTGGCCTCGCGCGTCGATTGACGCATGGGATTCGTAAATGCCAAACCTTGCTCATCGAACCAAAAGAGGGTCGCATCCGACGTCCCCCCGAAGAGGCGCGGCGATGTTTCGAATGAATTGCCAATACTCCGCGGACTGGCCATATTGCTTCCGTCCGGTGAAAATCCGGCAAACGTCAGCAATGCCTCGGACCGTAGCGGAGACAACTTGACGAGCCACGCCACAGAGAACATTCCCTGCTCGCTCGTCATGGCGACTTCGCCGCGTTGTAAGTATTTGGCGACTTCGTGCGTCGAGGCATGACAAGCCGCCGTTTGGGCGATTGCGACAAACTTGGTTACGCCCGGTGGCGGCGGTTGTTCGGTCGCATTCGCTCCCTTCGAAAACGAAGAGTCGCTCTTTTTACCCTCCGCGGATGATGCCCCGGATGCAATCGTCGAGGGCGGGTTTTTCGTCTCGATGTGCTTCTTTGACTTTCCGCCTGACTTTGCCGATACTTTGGTTTCGCTCGTGGACCCGAATCCCACCGCCATGAACGCGACGACGACGATACCCAACACCGATGCGGCAACCCCGAGCTCGCCTAACGTGGATATGGTCCGTGGTGGGGATTCGGGGGGCATTTCCTGGGCGGGCTCCTGATGGATCGCCACCGGAAAAAGGCTGTCGAAATTACTCGGGCTTGGTTTTGGTTTCATTGCGTCCTCCTCGCCAACGACGAGCGCAATGACCGTGCCGATGCCCGTGAGCTGACGAAAGCTGCCAAATACCCCGATTCCCGACCGTATTTCCGCCATGCTGTGCACGCGAATGCTCGACTGCGCAAATTTTTGCGGCTTTGCGTATTTCTTGTGCAGTCGATTCACCGTGGCATGGGCGGCATGCGATTTGAAACGGCACGAACCCATTCGAATCGGTCGTGGAGTACCGAACGTCGGCTCTATTTAGGAATGCAAACCCATGGAGCGAATTGGCGGGGGTAGAACTAGACGCTGCGACCGACCGGTTCGGCGGCATGTCCGACGGTCGAGTCTTCGTCCACCGGCTTTTGCGCGAAACGGCCATACGCCAAACCGGCGGCGATGGCTGCTGCAACAAGCCAATACGTGACCGGGCCATTGTCGGACGAACCCGACGCGAAATGCACCACGGTAAACAGCAGCAGTTCAAAGACGACAAACCCAGCTGCGAACGGGACGAACTTGGCGAAACGTTTGTCCAACGCGGGGAGAATCAGCGCGAGCGCACAAAGCAGCTCGACGACGCCCATTCCGAGCCAAACGCCATGAGGAATGGCCTTCAACGTCGGCACCATCTGTTCGGAATTGGAGAATTTCCACACCGCTCCCGTGGCGGTATGCAAAGCCAGGATGACCTGAAGAACCCACAACAATATGTTCACGACCAACCTCTTCTCGATTTTGGGTTTGAGGCGAAAGGCGCCGGTGTTTTAGGTTTGGCTTGGTGCATTGGGATTTTTCACGCCGAACTGCTGCGCATATTCGGCCGTCAAGCGTTGCCAGCCTTCGAGCTGCATCACTTCCATGCCCACCATACGAC
>CAYSYX010000509.1:0-6956 GCA_964435055.1 uncultured Polyangium sp.
ATTCCACTTATCCAGTGCGCCCAGGGTGCCGCCCACGCGCACATAGCGGCCGCGGATTGGGCTTCCGGTGGTCCGATCCGTGAGGTTGAGCTCGAGCTTGGAGGACGCTGCGCCCGGATGAACCGCCGCAATGCGCCAATTGTTGATTCCGTCGTCGGAGACGAGCACTTTGAGGTTGGAGAGTTGGTCGCTGCAGCAATCGGTGCGATTGTGAATCACGATGGTGCCCAGCAATTGAACGGCGCCCAAATCCACCTGCCACCAGGGCTGGGCTTCGAAGTTGGTGCGGGTCACCGACATGCCTCCGAAGTTGCCGTTGGTCACGCCGTCGACAGCACGCTCGGAGCCCGCGTCACTGGTCGTGGACGATTGCAATGTGGGTCGGGAGAGCGCCAGGTTGCCGCTCGCATCCGGGATGAGCGCCTGCTCGGCGGAAGCCACGTTTTCTTCGTCGAACTCGGCGAACTCGGACGAGGCATCGACATCCATGACGCATGCGGGCAGGACTGCCGAGAACGCGACGGACATGGCGGCGAATGCGGCACGCTTGCCGGCGCGGGCGAGGCGCGAGGGAACATGGACGGACGCATGCTGTTTGCTGGTCATGGGAGGCTCCGGGGTGGATATTTGCGCGGATCGAATATCGGCATCATGCGCGTTGCGAATGCGTTGCGAAAGGCGGAGAAGTTTTGGTGGGGGATGGTAAAACTTTGAGTGAGCGGCGTTGCCGATACGCACGAGGGCGCGGTGAACTTCGCGTCCGAGGATCGAATGGGTTTTACCGGCACGCGGAACGTGCCGTGCCTGTTGGAAGCACGCGTTTTTTTTCTTGGTATTCGTTTGGAACACGCGTATCACTCGACGCCGGCATTGATTCGCGTTTGGCGACAATCGCATCTGTCAGGAGCGGCGTGATGGCAACGAAGAAAGCGGCGACGAAGAAAGCAGCAACCAAACAAAGCAGACCGCCGGAATGGCCCCCTCGTGCGGTGGGATCGGATGCCTTGGAGTCTTTACGCGACGGCAATCCACCCAATGCGTTGATCACCTTCGCAATCAATGCCCGGGGGGCGGGGAATCATGCGTGGGCCATCGAATTTCTTCGCCGTGGTGTGGATTATTTGCGTTATGTCATGACGTCGTTTCCGGACGTGGCCGACAAGGTGCAGGCGCAGCACGATAGGTTGGCGCATATATTGATGGAATCAGCGGCCGTCGTGGGTGACGAATCGACGCTCGAGTTTGGTTTGCCCCCGAAGTCGACGCCGGATCGAATCGGGTGGTGGGCGGAGCAGTTGCAGCGAGCCAAGCATTCGCAATTGGCGGTGAATTGGTTTGTCCGCGCTCGAAACATGCCCATGCCGGACAACGAACGTGTGGCGTATATGGCGCGGTATGGCGCTGTGGAGCTCGCGGCTCGAACACGAGCCAAACAAGAGGACGTGGCGCTTGCCGCTGAATTCCAGGCGTTTGCCGAAGATGCGTTGCCGAAACTCGATCCGAGCGATCGATCCAGTGGACTGCACAAACGGGGCCTGAAGCAGCTCATACGAGCGGCGCAAAAAGTCCAGGCGCCTGCAGATGCGGAGGAAGCGCCGGAAAATCATCGATGAACGGGGGCCGGTGCAACTGACGCAAAAAATGATGTATTCGTCGCGGATCCTCGCATTTGCTCGAGGTCATCGGCGCGGGGAATGCGAACGCATCGAGATGCCTCGAAACAAGGTGCTCGAGGTGCCGGATTCCGAGCAATGATTCGATTCGGCGTTCAACGCAAGGGAAACGCTCCGCGATATTCGCGTTCGACTGCTTGAACCACGGCGTTTTCATCCACCAAATAATCCGTCGGATGGCTCGCGCCGGCGACGATGCGCCCGAGCCAAAAGCCGTCGTCGTACAACGACGCGCCATACGTGCTGTTTTGAGCTGCGACTTCCGGCAAACCATAAGGCCCGTATTGACCGAAGGTAAAATCATCCACGCCAAACCGTTTTGGAAAATTCATCCCCACGGCGTTTTCGACGCTCAGGAAGATCGGGGTCGCTCCGCCGTCGAGTTCTCCGCGGCGCGCAAGCCATGCGGCATCTTCGATTTCCGGCCACATCGCAATGCAATCGGTCGAATAAAAGATGATGCGGCTCTTCGTGGCTTTTGGCGGCAGGATGGAGACGGCATTGGAGACCGTCGTCCAGACTTCGGGAAAAACGTCGCCCGGCGCGGGATGTCCCGATTGCGCCGGATTGGCGTTCGCCGGGCGCACCAGCAGCGCGACGATGGATTCTTTCGGATTGAGCTTCCAGGACGGTGTCTCGGAATTCAAGTCGGCCGGGTACGATGTTTCGACTCGCAATTGGGTCGTGGGAATGGTCGAATCCAAGAGCGGGGCGTACGTGCTCCACGGCAGCTCGAACGCAATGGTTTGCCTTGGTGGAACCAATTGTTCGGTGATGTATTTGCCGCCTGTATCGCGGAAGGTGGCCAAGAGCGGCACTTCGCCGGGATTTTGCAAGGGAATTCGTGCCGGCTGTCCTTCGGGAATGTACGCTCCGCGCGTCGTCGACAATTGCGTCACGTGTCCGCCGGGGCGCAGAAAATGACGATTCAAATAGAAAAAATCCGATACGAGCAAGTCGCCTTGAACAAACGCGACATCCGTGCCCACAGCGTTGTTCTGCACATAACCCGCAAGTCGTGGAGGCCTCTCCGTCAATTCATACACGTACGTGCCATCGAAGGTCGTCGCCGCCAGCCATTTGCCCTGCGGATCCACGTCCGCAGCCACGACGACGCCCGGAGGATGCACCTCCATCCGAACAATCGACGCAGCGAGCGACATGTATTGCGCTCCTTGTGAACCCAGCGCAATGGCAACATGCGTGTCATGCGCGGCCAGGTCCAACGCCGGCCCCAGCAAGCCAAGTCCGGCGACCTCGATGGGTTTTCCTTGCGATGTGTCCAGAAATAACAGCGAGGGGTCGGATGTCGCCACGAGGGTATATTCGGATGAACGCGCAATGAATCGCATGTTTCCCGCGATATCGAGTCTTACCAAATCCGACAAGGAACCATCGGCGTTGATTCGCGCCGTCCAAAGGCCGTCATCGAAACGCGCCAGCCACAACGTATCCCCGTCGACGAAAATATCGCGCACGAAAAGGCCCGGACCGACAAGCGCTTCGGCATTGCGTAGTTTCGGCGCTTCGGGCGACGTCACGTCGTACGCGGCGATCGAATCGGAACGGTCCGATCCGCAATACAGCGTTGCCGAGGGGGCATGGACGGCCAACGTCGTGCATCGCGGAATGGGATCCGCCGGTTTGTCCAAGGTGATCGCGAGTTGTCCTTCGGCGCCGAGTTCATAAGCGGCAAAACCATCGAAACTGTTGGCGACGTAAACGTACTTATCGAGCACCGCGATTTCTCCGAGGTGCGCGCTGAACGTGGTTTGCTCGAAACGAGTTTTTTCGACGATGCCCGGAATCACCCAATTGGGATCCAGCGGAGGTGGTGGAGGCGCAGGTGGTGGAGGCGAAGTCGGCGGAGGCATCGAAACGATCGGGTCCCCGTCGGGGTTCGGTGGAGCGCCGCAGCCGCAAAATAGAAAAGACCCAACGACAAGGAGTACGATATTCGAGCGAAAAAGCATACTTGAGCCTCGATGAACCGATAGTTGATCCATTCCCGCTGCGAAGCAAGCGAAATATCACGCGTCCCGAAAGGGTTGATCTCGTAACGTTGGTCGTGATAACGTGGCGCATGGACGGCACGACGGCACGCGCTCCGAATCAATGGTTTTCCGGCGGGTTTCATCGCAACCTCGTGGGACCGGCGCAGCTGCCCGTGTCGTGTTGGGGCAGGTTTGTCCGGCAATCCTCGTGCCCGTCGAGTTTCGCCGAAGTCGGGTTCGAGCTGGTTCCGGTGGCTTCTCCCGGGGTGACCTTGGTTTGTCTGGTTGAAGATCCGGAGCTTTGGGTTTTTCGCGCAGGCGTCGAGGATGGTATTCGGGCATTGATCGGTGACCCGGTAGGATCTTTTGGAGGAATCGAAATTCGCTGGGTGCACGGCATCGAGCACCCCGTCGACAGTCATCGACGAGCGTTTCAAGTGGCGACCGAGACCGCGTTGCGCCATGCGCTTGGCGAGCCGCAAGAAATACGAGGGGCTTTGGGGGGCATTGGTTTTACCTCGCGCAAGGCTTCCCGCGGCTGAGGATGGAATCAATGCGCTTGACTTTCGGCTGAATGTTCGGAATCATGGCCGAATGTCGGTGGACAAAGCGGAATCATTCAAAGCGTCGTTTCTCGAATTGCTCCCCACGGCGGCCGAATTGGACGTCATGTTGGCCGAAGAATCATGGCGGCGCGAGTGTGTGCCCATCGTCGAGAATCGTTTGGCATTGCCAGTCAATTTTATATGGCAGGATGGCACGCTGCATAAGGTGGTATTTGAAAGTTACGATGACGATACGCCGCTTGGCCAGGTCAGCGCTCGGGTATATCGAGATTTGTTGAAGCGACCGGAGGCGGAGTCGATTCGATGTCTCGTGGTGGGCAATGTCGCTTGTGAGGAATTCAAGAATTCGCAACTTTTGGGCGATGCCGTCGACCTTTTGGCTCGGGCGGGATTACCGCCAAACCTCGAACGGCTGGATTTTGCTCGTGTCGGGCCGATTTCCAATTCCGGAGACTTGGGGTATTACGCAATAACTGACTTGACCCCGCTGCTGCCCAAACTCTCGAATATCGTGGAACTCGCCATCGGCGGTTGCAGGGCTTTGGGCAAAATGGACTTGCCGAAGCTGCGCGAGCTTTTTTTGCACAATGAAGTGAGCGCGAAAAACTTGAAAGAATTGTCCCGAGCGAAGTTGCCCATGCTCGAACGGCTCGAGCTCGAGCAATATGTTTATTGGGAGCCTGAACTTCGATTCAAAGCCGCTCGGGCACTGCTGCGATCGAAAGGGTTTCCGCGATTGAAGCATCTTGTCCTCGTCGAGCTGGATATCGATGAAGATCAGCGGCTCGAATTGGAGGAAGACGAAGAAGCGCAAGCCGAGCCGGATGCGTGGGTCGAGATGATTGCGGATTCGGTTGTTTTGAAAAAACTGAGCACGTTGCGGTTGTCGTTTCGGGAAGACAGCCTGCAATTGCCGCAGCTCGTGGACCGGGCCGAGGCATTTCGGCATCTCGACGGTTTGGAATTCTGGGGCGGTCGAGGGAACGTGCGGCTCGAACATCCCACGCGTGAGGCGATTCAAGCGGCGTTCGAGCGGTGAGCGTTGCCCATTGCGCAATTCGATTCATTCCGGCAGCGGAATGAATTCCACTTCGTCACCCGGGACTTTGGCAAAACGCCCTTCGCGCCAATCGGCTTTGGCCCGTTCGATACGTTCCTTCGAACTCGAGACGAAATTCCAAAAAATATGCCGTTCGCCGTCGAGCGGGGCACCGCCGAGGAGCATGACGCGGGCGGGTTCGAGCGCTTTGATTTGCGCTTTGACCCCGGGACGAAAGACCACCATCGTGCCCGATTCGATCGTCGTGTCGTCCACGGAAATGGATCCATTGGTCACGTACGCGGCGCGCTCTTCATGTTCGTCCGGAACATCCAATTCGGCGTTCACTTCCAAACAAGCTTCGACGTAATGCATCGGCGACAAAACCTCGACAGGAGAGGTCAGGCCATACGCTCGGCCCAAAACGACGCGTAAATAGACGCCCGGCAAGGATGACGAAGGTAATGTATCGGCGGGATGGTGGACGAATTTCGGCTCGGCTTCTTCGAACGCCTTGGGCAAACCCAGCCAAAGCTGAATGCCATGAATCGGGCCGCCTTTGTCGCGTTGTTCGTCCGTTCCGCGTTCCGAATGTACGATGCCGCGACCCGCAATCATCCAATTGACCGCACCCGGACGAATGACCTGCGCAAAACCGAGGCTATCGCGATGCATGATTTCACCCTCGAACAAATACGTGACCGTGCCGAGACCAATATGGGGATGCGGTCGGACGTTGATGGGGTGGTTTGCTTCGAGCATTGCGGGGCCGAGTTGATCGAAAAAAACGAACGGTCCGACGGACCGCCGCTCCATGGCGGGCAAGGAGCGACGCACGCTGAAGGCTCCAAGATCGCGCGTATGCGGGCGCAGGATGAGGTCGACGGTGGCGCTGTGTGGCTCGTGGTTCATGGTGGCGGGACCGTAGCGTAAATGTCGACGAGTTCCCAGCTCTTTCTTCCAACGTTGTCGATATCTCCACGAGCCGTCTATTTGGCTCGGAAACGGGACAACAAACGAGTTCGCGAGCCGCCTCATCGATATCGAGCGGGCGATCGAATTCGACGATGCGCAATCGTGCCTTGAAATGAGAAAGAACGCTGCGCGGAGTGGATCGTCGTTGCGGTCCAGGCAAACCACACTAAGAGCATCGTATGCGTCGATCTCGAGCGCACGGCTATCCGCGGCCGCAGCTTCGCCGGGCCGGCTGGTTGCCGCTGAATGGAGCGTGGGAATTTGCGCTCGATATGCATGCGCATTGGTTGCGGCCCGAGCAAGTGAGTTGGGATCGGACGATTATCGTCCCTTTTGCGCCCGAGACGTTGCGAAGTGGTATTGGCGAAACCGGGTTTTTCGACGCGTGTTGGTATCGATCGCTCGTCACGCCGCCGCAGTTGGGCAAAGACGAACGGCTCATTTTGCATTTCGGAGCGGTTGATCACGAAGCAACCGTGTGGGCGAATCGTTCCGTCGTGGGTTGTCACGAGGGAGGGTATACGCCGTTCAGCGTGGATATTACCGACCATCTGACGTCGGCTGAGCCGATTGAGATTGTCGTGCGAGCATTCGATGATCCTTTGGATTTTAACAAACCGCGTGGCAAACAGGATTGGCAGCGCGAAACTCATTCACTCTGGTATCCTCGTACGACGGGAATTTGGCAAAACGTGTGGCTAGAACGATT
>CAYSYX010000510.1:0-6948 GCA_964435055.1 uncultured Polyangium sp.
GCGCCGTCGTGCTGCCAATCAGCGCGACTTTGCCGGCGCTGGCCGCCATGTTCACCGCCGTACTCGATAGATCCACCGTCGGCAATGCTGCGCCCGTGGCGCCGCTGAAGAGACCCACCAGGTAATACCCTCCAGCAGGGATCGACCCCGTCAAATTGACCACCGTCCACGTGGTCCCCGTCCCCGAAGCATATTGGATCGACCAGCCGGTGAGGCCGATGGTCACGCCGCCTCGATTGTGCAGCTCCACGAAATCGCGATTGTACGTCGCACCCGTATTGCCACCGCCGCCATAGATTTGGCTGATGACGATCGGGCCGCCGCCGCAGAGGTTCGGGCTTGTCGTGGTGAAACCATTGACCATGTCGAATTGCGACGCCAATGCGAGGCCGTTCGCGCCCGTGGCCGCCGTCGTCACGCGAATCTTGTGATTGCGATTGACGAGCAGGCCCGGCGCGGCCGTCAGCGTCACCGTCTTGTTGTCCGGCGACATCATGGCGCCCGAGAACGCAATGCACGACGCAAAGTTGTCGAGCGACACCTGAACGCTGCCGACGCAAGCGCCCGCCGTCGAATTGGCCGTCAACGTGGCCGGATTCATGGCCGCCGAGAACGTCACGGCAATGCTGTTGCTCGCCACGGGCGTGGCGTTGTTCGCCGGCGTCGTCGAAACAACCGTGGGCCCATTGCTGCACGACGCCGCGTTGTCGCACAACGTGCCGCCATTTTGATTACAAGCCGTTCCCGTCATGGCCGGCGGATTCGACGGCGTTCCATTCGTGCACACATCATTCGTGCATTGGTTGGTGTCAACCGGAAGGTCCGTATTTTCGTTGACGGCAACGATCAGGCCGGCACCGTCGCATTGGTTCTGCTTGCAATCGCCCGGCGTTTGCATCGAAACGGGTGTGCCGGCCGCCGCATAGCTGAATCCGCACGAATTCGCAGCACACGTTCGCGTTTGGCATTCCGTATCCATGCCCGGACATTGCGCCGCCGCGTTGCATTGCACACACGCGCCCGCGCCGTCGCAATACGATCCGCCGTTTTGCGTGCAGCTCGAATTGATCGCCAAAGGCGGATACGACGGTACGCCTGCGATGCACACGTTGTTCGTGCATTGATTGTTGTCGTTCGGCAGGTCCGCATTGTCCGCGACGCTCACGACCGCGCCGCTTCCGTCACATTGATTGACCTGGCAATCGCCGGCCGTCTGACCCATGATCGGCGTGCCGGCCGGCGTGTAGTCGAATCCGCACGTGTTTGCCGCACACTTTCGAGTTTGGCATTCCGTATCGACGCCCGCGCATTGCGCCGCCGCATTACATTGCACGCACGCGCCGGCGCCGTTGCAAACCGAGCCGCCGTTTTGCGAACAGCTCGCATCGACCGCCGCCGGAGGATTCGACGGAACGCCCGCCGTGCACACGTCATTCGTGCATTGGAGTCCGTCGATGGGCAAATCGCTGTTGTCGGCTGCGGAAACGATGACGCCGGAACCGTTGCATTGGTTCTTTTGGCAATCACCCGCCGTTTGCGACGCGACAGGGGTTCCATTCGTCGCGTAATTGAATCCACACACGCCCGCGTTGCACGTTCGGGTTTGACACTCCGTATCCGTTCCCGGACATTGCGTCGCCGAGTTGCATTGCACGCAAGCGCCGGTTCCATCACAAACCGCCCCGCCGTTTTGGCTGCACGATGTATTCGCGGATGCCGGCGGATTCGACGGGACGCCCGCGGTGCACACGTCGTTCGTGCATTGAATGTTGTCGACCGGCACGTCCACGTTGTCGTTCACCGTCACGACCGCGCCCGAACCGTTGCATTGATTTTTCTTGCAATCGCCCGGCGTCTGGGACGAGACCGCCGTACCGTTCGGCGCATAATTGAATCCACACGTATTCGCCGCGCACGTTCGAGTTTGACATTCCGTATCCGTTCCGGGACACGTCGAAGCGACTACGCATTGCACGCACGCGCCCGCGCCATCGCAAACGGTGCCGCCGTTCTGGTTGCACGTCGTCCCGGATCCCGTCGGCGGATTCGACGGAACGCCCGCGGTGCACACGTCGCTCGTGCATTGAATGTTGTCGACCGGCAAATCCGTGTTGTCGATGGCCGCGACGACGACACCCATGCCGTTGCATTGATTGCGCTTGCAATCACCCGGCGTTTGCGACGCGACGGGCGTGCCGTTCGTCGCATAGTTGAACCCGCAAACCCCCGCGTTGCAAGCTCGCGTTTGGCATTCCGTATCCATTCCGGGACAATCCGACGCCACCAAGCACCCGACGCATTGCCCGACCGCATTGCACAACCCGTTCGTGCCGCACATCGTGCCCGACATTACGGGCGGATTCGACGGCGTGCCTGCGGTACAGACATCGTTCGTGCACGAATTGCCATCGACGGGTACGTCGACGTTGTCGTTCACGGTCACCTGATTGCCCATGCCGTCGCATTGGTTTTTCTTGCAATCGCCCGCCGTTTGAGTCGTCGTCGGCGTACCGTTCGGCGTATTGGAAATGCCGCACATCCCGGACGAACACGTTCGCGTGTGACACTCGGTATCCGTTCCGGGACACGTCGAAGCGCTCACGCATTGCACACATGCGCCCGCGCCGTTGCAAACCGATCCGCCATTTTGATTGCAAGTCGCCCCGGATGCGACGGGCGGATTCGACGGCACACCCGCTGAGCAAACATCGTCCGTACACGTGTTGTTATCGTTTGGTAGATCCGTGGCGCTCGGAACGCTCACGGAATTGCCTGCCCCGTCGCATTCATTGACGTGGCAATCGCCGGCCGTCGGATCGGATTCGAACGTTCCCGATGGCGCAAACGTCACCCCGCACGTATTCGCCACGCACGTCCGCGTATGACACGTCGTATCCGTACCCGCACAGTCTGTCGGAGCATTACACCCGACACACGCGCCCATGTCGTTGCAAACCATGTTCATGTTCGCGCCGCAGACCGTGCCTTGCGCGACACTTGGATTCGATGGCGTGCCGTTCGTGCAAACGTTTGACGTGCAATCATTCATGTCGTCGGGCACGTCGGCGTCGTTGATCATCGACACCACTTTGCCCGCGCCATCGCATTGATCTTGCTTGCAATCGCCCATCGTTTGAGAACCAAGGATCGTTCCGGAGGCGACGAACTGCGTGCCGCAAACATTGTTCACGCACGTCGCTTCGACGCACGCATTGCCCGTGGCGGGACAATCCGCAATGGTCGTGCACGGCATTCCGCCCGATCCACCGGCTCCGCCCATGCCTCCGCCCCCGCCTCCGCCTGCACCGCCGACTCCGCCCGAGCCTCCGGATCCCGCAGATCCACCGGCTCCACCGGCCCCCGCGGTTCCCCCGGCGCCCGCTGATCCGCCGGCCCCGGCCATTCCCCCGGCGCCCGCAGTTCCGCTCGAAGAACTGCCCGTGGTGCTACTGCTGCTGCTCGACGAGTCTTTCCCGCCAGACCCTCCATCTCCGTTGGGAATTTGGCTTCGATCGATCCCGGCGACAAGTTCGCATCCGGCGCCGCCAAGCAGGATCGACGCGGCAATCAGGCTTGCTTTGGAAAAGTTTCGCATACGAATTCCTCGATTCGCCCCCTCCTTACACGAGGTTCTTCGGTGTGGCTATTGGTTTTTCGGTGTCACGACCGTGTTGCGTGATGTTGCCGTCGTGTGAATCGCGATGCGCGTACGTTCACGCAGCGGTGCAACAAGGGATTGGGTTCCCGTTGTATTGGATGCATCGAGGATCCGAACGGGGGTTTATTGGGATTTCGGGCTGCTTTGCCATTGAATCGCTTTACGAGGAAACAACCTCGGCGACGGTTTTCGCGCCAAACAGCCGATCGAGCCAACGATCCAGCGTGGCGACATCCGTACACGCGTCAATGTGCGCGCGTTCTTTGTCCGAAGGTTCGAGCCCCGCGCGTGAAAAAAGCCGCAGCAGTGTCTCCCGTCGAGCCTTGACTTCGCCGTCGCGCAAGCCGTCGCGAAAGCCCTTGCTTTCACCGTCGCGAAAACCTTTGACTTCACCGTCGCGAAAGCCCTTGACAAACCTATCGTTGGCGATCTCGATGACTTGGTGAATTTCGTCGAAACTACGGCGATACGCGTCGAGTTCCGCGGCGGTGAATTGCGCTTCATTGGCCAATTCCAAGGCTTCGCCATAAGGTTCGTCGGCGATCTCCGGAGGAATTTCGGTCAATTCGGTGGCGTGCACGAAAAGCCAAGCCCACAGGTCGACGCCGGGTTTTTCCGGGCGCTTTTGGGGCAACTTGGGCAATTCGAGAAAAGCGTACTGAACCTGAAGCAGATCACTCGTGCGCGAAGCTCGCTCGGTCACGCTCCACCGGCTGAGCATGGGGACATGAGGCAATCCTTGTTTGTCTTGCTCGGCGTCGGGCCAAAGCTCGAAGTCGCAAATCGACACGGCCACGACATCGGACAACTTCGTGTACCATTCGCCTTGTTTCAATTGCGAAGCATACGCTTTGCAAGCGTTGTAAACGACACGCTTGAGAAAACCCGGATGATGAATGAGCTGCATTTCCACGACGAACGTGGTGCCCGAACGCTCTTTGCAGCGCACGTCCAAAATGGATAACTTGGCGCCGTCGAAAAGAGGCACCTGTTCGCCGGGCAGGTATTCAATTTCTTCGATGGTCTGTTCGCCCTCCCGAACGAGCACATCGTTGAGCAGGCGCTTGAGGATGCGGGGCCGATTGCCAAAAACACGACGAAAAACGAAGTCGTTCTTGAGGTCCGCGAAACGCATGGGCAATGTCTACCGTGCGGCGCGTGGGAAAGCAACCGCAAGTTGAAGGCAAAAAGCATCGGCCCGGGCTCGTCCCACCGCCGCTCGCGTCGATGTGGAACCTCAACCGACGAAGGCACCCTCGGTTGCTTGATCGCCGAATGAATGCACGGGCAAAGCCGCAAACTTGATGCCGTTTTTCTGAAAAGCACCCGCGATGGCCAAGTTGATCTCCGACTTGACTCGAATACGATCCTTGAAGACCAAAATGTCATAATGGATCCTCAAGGTGAACGCGTAATCATCGAAATGGTCGAGTTTCGACCAGATGTAACGAACTTCCGAATGCCCTTTGAGGATTTCTTGAATGAGCGTCAGGGCTTGGGCGACTTTTTCCACGTCGTTCGTCAACGACAAGCGAATGTTCATGACGATCATGGAGCCGGGATGATCCGAGATATTCACGATCGCGTTGGCCGTGAATTGACCATTCGGCACGATGAACTTGTGGTTGACGTCGAAATCGCGGAGCGTCGTCGTGCGCAGACCGAATTCGAGCACCGTGGCCCATTTGTCTTTGTACAAAATCTTGTCGCCGATGGCAAACGGTCGATTGACCAAAATGTACAAACCGCCGAGCAAATCCGCGAGGAGATCTTTCGAGGCCATCGCGAGCGCCAAACCGCCGATACCAAGTCCCGCCAAGATCGCTCGAACGTCGTAACCGCCGTGGTCCAAACCTCCGAGCAATATCGAGCCGAACGATAGAATTGCGGCGAATCGTCGAAACAAGGGGCGTAATAAGTCATTGGCCCGAGCCTCGGCGGAATCAACCGCTCGAGACATGTACATTTCGACGGCTTTTTCAGCGAGATCCGCAGCGAGACACGACGTCACCAGGACGGCACCCAGATAAATGCCCGTTTCAGCAAGAACGAGCAGCCGCTCGGGCAGCAGCAAGACCTCGCGCACGACGACCCAGAAAAACCCCAATCGAATCAACGTCGCCGCGGGTTTGCGCAAAACTGCAACGAGATCACTCGAAATGCTCCGGGAAGCATCTCGTCCGGCTTCTATTTTCCTGGCCAAGACGATATCGACAATCTTGATGATGATAGGCATCACCACGAGGAGCCCGAGCGCACTTGCCCAGCGCAAAATCGAATTGCCGCCCCAGGCTTGTTCGAGAATGTTCATTCGTCAATCCTTTCGGATCAGCATGAGAACATCATGTCCCGCCAAATGACAAGCCTGGAAGAATGCGTTACCTCTCCCGCGACAACCATCGCCCACAAGGTGCCGACGCGCGCCGACGTCCGGCACGAGCATCGACCTTCAGGTCACCCGGCCCCTGCACACGGCAGCCTGACGCGGCGATCATTGAATCAAAAATCACCCCCGCGCCCCAAGAATCCTCGCGCTCACCAAAGGCAGCACGATCGAGAACAAGGCAAACGTCATAATCGCCGCGTCCGTCGCCGCGTTCGCGAAATACGTCGAGCTGATCAACAGCGCCAACGATGTATTGCGCACGCCGGTAATCAATGAATACGCCCGCCGTTCATCACTTCTGCGGCTCACGAGCGCTCCGAGCCCGAGACTGATCAGCACCGCCGTCGCCGAATACACAATTCCCGCCACGCCAAGATCGAGCACCACTCGACCTTTCGTCACCAAAACCCCCATGACGATCAGCAAAAGCAACCCATTGGCTATTTTCGTCAGCGGTCCCGCCAAACGCTCCGCCCAGGCCACTCGAAAACGCCGTATCGCCATACCTGTCACCAAAGGCAGCAGCTGCATGGCAATCAATGTGGTCATCATGGACGACACGAGCCGGCGCGTATCCATCGAGACCGACGGACCCAATCCCCACGCAATCGTCAACGGAGCCGTAAAAACATTCAGCAGCGACAACATCACCATGGCGGTGACGGCCGTTGCGACATGCCCTTTCGCCTGCATCGCATACAGCGGACCGACGGGTCCTCCCGGACTGGCCGCACAAATCAAGAATCCAACCGCCGCAGCTTCGGGGAATTTCATCGCCGGCAACACCGACAACATCAAAAGCGGCGCAACCACGAGATTGATGGACAAGGCGACCAGCATCGGAAGCGGCCGTTTCCACACCTGTGCGAAATCACTCGGCGGCGTGCGCAACCCGGCCGCACAC
>CAYSYX010000511.1:0-3415 GCA_964435055.1 uncultured Polyangium sp.
TTCGTACATGCTCGTCAATCAGCTCGGCGCCTTCAATTCGCCCGTTTGGTTCAACTGCGGTCTTTGGCATCGTTATGGGATCAAAGGAACTGCGGGAAACTTCGCCTGGATGGCTGATCCCAAAGACGAGGCGGCACCAGGCACCATCGACGAAATTCCCTATGCCTATGAACGCCCGCAGTGCTCGGCTTGTTTCATCCAATCGATCAGCGACGACTTGATGGGCATCTACGACCTCATCAAGAGCGAGGCGCGTCTGTTCAAGTACGGCTCGGGGACCGGCACCAACTTCAGCACCATCCGCGGCAAGCAAGAGAAGCTCTCCGGTGGTGGAACCAGCTCGGGCTTGATGAGCTTCCTCGAGGTTTTCGATCGTGCCGCGGGCGCGACCAAGAGCGGTGGGACGACGCGACGGGCCGCCAAGATGGTGTGCCTCGACATGGACCATCCCGAGATCCTGGACTTCATCAATTGGAAGGTCCGTGAAGAGCGCAAGGCGCAGATGCTCATCCAGGCGGGCATGTCGTCGGACTTCAACGGCGAGGCGTATCACACGGTCAGCGGGCAAAACTCGAACAACTCGGTGCGCGTCACGGACGACTTCATGCGTGCCGTCGCGTCGGGCGGGACGTGGGAGACGCGTTCACGGACCAACGGCGAAGTCATCGAGTCGATGAATGCGCGCGAGGTTTGGCGGAACATCGCCGAAGCCGCATGGGCTTGTGC
Organism: uncultured Polyangium sp.; assembly: GCA_964435055.1. Classification (GTDB taxonomy): domain Bacteria; phylum Myxococcota_A; class Polyangia; order Polyangiales; family Polyangiaceae; genus Polyangium. The sequence goes on from CAYSYX010000511.1 coordinate 727, forward strand.
CGACCCCGGCGTGCAATACGACACGACCATCAATCGCTGGCATACGTGCCCGAACTCGGGCCGCATCAACGCCTCGAATCCGTGCTCGGAATACATGTTTCTCGACGACACGGCCTGCAACTTGGCCAGCCTGAACCTGACCAAGTTCCTGCGCGAAGACGGATCGTTTGACATCCAAGGATTCCGTCACGCGGTGCGGGTCTTCTTCGTGGCGCAGGAAATCTTGGTCGACTTCTCGTCGTACCCGACGCGTTCGATCACCCGAAACTCGCACGACTACCGTCCGCTCGGGTTGGGCTATGCGAACCTCGGTACGCTCCTGATGCTGCTCGGCATCCCGTACGATTCGGATCAAGGTCGCGCGGTGGCGAGTGCCATCACGGGGATCATGTGCGGACACGCGTACAAGGTCAGCGCCGAGATGGCCGGGACGCGTGGACCGTTCCCGGGCTTTGCGAAGAACCGCGAGCCGATGCTCCGCGTGATGAACATGCATCGCGACGCCGCGTACGCGATTCATCGCGAGAAGTGTCCCGAGCCGTTGTGGCGGGCCGCGTGTGAGGATTGGGACGAAGCGGTTCGCCTCGGAACCGAACACGGCTACCGCAATGCGCAGTCGACGGTGCTGGCTCCGACGGGAACGATCGGGCTGCTCATGGATTGCGACACGACGGGTATCGAGCCCGACTTCTCGCTCGTGAAGTTCAAGAAGCTGGCGGGTGGCGGCTACTTCAAGATCGTCAATCAATCGGTGCCGGAAGCCCTTCGACGTCTCGGGTATTCGGAGCACGAGGTCATGGACATCGTCGCGTACGTGTCCGGGACGAACACCCTCTTGGCGGCGCCGCACATCAACACCGCGTCGCTCAAAGCGCGTGGTTTGTCCAGCGAGGACCTGGCCAAGGTCGAGAAAGCGATTCCGGGTGTGTTCGACCTCGAGCTCGCGTTCAGTCCGTGGGTGCTCGGCGAAGAGGCTTATGCGCGTCTCGGCGTGACGTCGGACCGCCGCGTGCCCGGGTTCTCGCTCTTGCGATTCTTGGGCTTCACCTCGGCGGAAATTACGGAAGCGAACGACACCATCGTGGGTCGAATGACCGTCGAAGGCGCTCCGGGCTTGCGTGACGAGCATTATGCCGTGTTCGATTGTGCGAACCGTTGCGGCAAGTACGGCAAGCGATTCCTCGCGCCGATGGCGCACGTGCGGATGATGGCGGCGGCGCAACCGTTCTTGTCGGGAGCGATCTCGAAGACGGTGAACTTGCCGAACGAAGCGACGATCGAAGAGGTCCAGCGCATTTACGAAGAGGGCCATCGGTTGGGGCTCAAAGCAGTTGCGTTGTATCGCGATGGTTGCAAAGCGTCGCAGCCGCTCTCTTCGACGAGCGATTCGAAGAAGGACAAAGAGAAGGACAAGGCCGAGGCTGCCGACGTCGTCGTGCACAAGGCGCCCGAGCCTCCGCCCGCGCCCGTGGTTCGTCCGACGGGTGTGCGTGTGCGTCTACCCAAGAAGCGCAGTGGGTTCACGCAAGAGGCGAAAGTTGGAGGACATAAGATCTTCGTCCGAACGGGCGAATACGTCGATGGAACGCTCGGTGAGATCTTCATCGACATGCACAAGGAAGGTGCCGCGTTCCGATCGCTCATGAACTGCTTTGCGATGAGCGTGTCGATCGGTTTGCAATACGGCGTGCCGCTCGAAACGTTCGTCGATCAGTTCACGTTCACAAGGTTTGAGCCCCAAGGAGTCGTCGAAGGTCACGACTACGTGAAGATCTCGACATCGATCGTGGACTACATCTTCCGCACGCTCGGCATCGAGTACCTGCAGCGGTACGACTTGGCGCATGTTCAGCCGCCCGAGCCGGTGACGATTCAGGATCCGATCGATACGCGGGCGCAAGAGAGCTCGTCCGGAGTGCCGGCGTTGCCCGTGGCTGTGGCGAGCAGCGGGCATGAACGATCGGCGTCGAGCGCGCTCGATGCGCAGCTCGAGGACATGATGGGCGACGCGCCCGTGTGTGATGGTTGCGGGCACATCACCGTGCGCAACGGGGCTTGTTACAAGTGCCTCAACTGCGGCAACAGCATGGGCTGTAGCTGACGAGATCTAGCCGCACCGAGCAAGAACGGGTAAACGGGATCCATGTCGATCCCGTTTCGCCTTTCGTTCGCGCTCGTAACAATTGGACTCGTCGCGTCCGCGATGGGTTGCAGCAAAGAAAAGGAAGAACCGGTTGTCTTGGCGTTGCCATCGGCGACGGCTGTAGCGCCGGTCAAAGCGACGCAAGACCCGACGCCTGCTCCGGCCCAGCCGGCAGCTGCGGGCAGCGCTGCCGCGGCCGTGGATACGGCGGCAGCTGCGCCCGTCGTCACCGATCCGCCGAAGGCCGCACCGCCGCAGCCGATCGACGGTTGCTGTGCGGCGCTCACGGAGATGACGCGCGACGCGAAGCTCGACGCGACGACGAAGTCGAAAGCGGCTGCCGCGGCGGCGATGTGCAACGCGACCGCGCCACTCGTAAAGAGCGGCAAGGGCTCGCGCGCAACGGCACTCACGCAAATTCGCGGCGCGATGGCCGGAAAAGCACCGTCCGCGTGCAACTGAGCCGGCCCGTATCCTCGTAACGCCGACCGAGTCGTTTGCGTTCCAAACGTTGGAGGTCCAACGTTTGGAACGCAAACATTCAAT
>CAYSYX010000511.1:3425-6928 GCA_964435055.1 uncultured Polyangium sp.
CCCGAGTCGGTCGATGTCGCGCCGAGCACGATTCCGACGATCTTGCGCCCGATTCCCGATCGTTCGTAGGATTGTGTCCTTGGCGCGCAAAATCGAGGGAATGATCGGGGACAAGTACCAACTCTCGGCCATTCTCGGGCAGGGCGCTACGGGCGTCGTTTACGCCGCGAAAAACCTCCGCTCCCAGCGGCGGGTCGCGATCAAGTCCCTGCATCTTCGGGCCGGCCTCGAGCCCGGTTGCCCCGAGCTTCTCCGTTTCGAGCAGGAAGCGCGCATCGCCGGCTCGATCGACTCGCCGCACATCGTTCAGGTCTTGGACATCGAACGCGATCCGGCGACGGATCTGCCGTTCCTGGTGATGGAGCTGCTTCGAGGCGAGGACGTGCAGTCGTTGCTCGATCGGGTTGGGCCGCTGCCTGTCGATGCCGCATTACGCATTGCAGCCCAAGCTTGCGCGGGCCTCGTTGCGGCTCATGCGGCGGGCGTGGTTCATCGCGACATCAAACCGGCGAACTTATTTCTCGCGCGTGGGGAAAAAGGCCGAATCGTCGTAAAAATCCTCGATTTCGGCATTGCCAAAATACGCGGTATTCCGGACGGTTCGGCCGGCTCGAACGTATTGGTGGCTCCCGCAGTTTCCATGACCGAGAGCGGGCAAATGCTGGGTTCACCGCTGTTCATGTCGCCGGAACAAGTGGACGGGACGAAACACGTCGATGGTCGAAGCGATCTTTTTTCTTTGGCCATTACTTTGTTCACGATGCTCGCGGGGAAAGCTCCGCACGCCGATGCCAAGGGATTTCATATCCTTTTGCAGCGCCTCGTGACCTCGCCTCCGCCATTGATTCGCACCGTGGCGAATTGGGTCCCTTTGGAAGTGGAAGCGTTTGTCCAAAAAGGCGGCGCATTTCAGCGGGAAGATCGATTTACCGACGCGGACGAAATGCTCACGGCGCTCGAAGCGCTCTTGCCAAGCGGTTCGGACCTTCGCGAAGACATGCTCATTGGGTTGGGCGATGTGGCCTATTCGAGCGGCGAGGTGCTTCGCAGCGATCCTGATGCGGCCACGAAAAAGCCGGCTTTCGGAGAAACGAAAAACGCTCCCGTGACGCCTGCGACGTCCGATGTCGGGCAAGATCCCTACGCGGCGACGATGCCGCGGTCCGGAGAGCCTTCCATTGCGGCGACATTGCCCGCCACCGAATTCGCGGATGTTTTACCCGGGCAACCGCCCGTCACCGCCACCGCACCCGTGGTCAAACCCGCGCAGGTTTTTTCGGACGAACCACCTCTGGCCGCCACCTTGCCCGTCGCATCCAAGCCCGCATCGGCATTGTCGGTGCAGCCCCAGGCGACAGCGAATCGAATTCCCATCGTTATGGTCATCGCCGTCATCGTGATCATGTTCTTGACAGGATTGATCGTGTTCGCGCGTTGATTCGAGGACCTCATGGACCAGCGACAAATTGTGTCTTATTTGGAGCGATTGCGTAAAGCCGGCACGTTCGAGGACGCGGCCTTGTCGATGCTCCGCGAAATGCTCCACGTGGCCAAAGGCGCGCTTGCCGAAAGCCCATTCGCAAACCGGGGCAAAATTCTGAGGGCCATGGCGCATTTGCGTCCGGGCGACGGTTATCGGCGCCTCGTGATGCTCGATCAAGAGCAATCCGTGCCGGCAGGCGGCGTAACGTCGTATTTACCGTCGGCCAACGTTTGGCGCTGGATTGCAACGCGACAATGCCCGATTGCGGTCGATGTTCCTTTGGGGCGTGTCTGGACTTGGACAAACCAAGCGGTGCAGGTGCTCTTCGAGTCGGCTTTTACGGGTGCCGAAACGGTCAATCGGCTTCAGGGCCGCGAGACGAGTCACCTTTACGCCATACCGCTGCGTTCTTTTCACGGCTCCGTCGATGGAATGGCCACGGTGGAATTATCGTGTCCGCGGGCGATCGGCGACGATTTTATTTTCCCCGCGGTCTACGAAGCCTTGTCGTTATGCGCCGACTTGGCTGCGCCGTATCTGGCCAGCTTGCCTTTGCGGCCGGCCGTTGCCGGAGCCACCGACGATCTTTTGCCGGTGATTGGTCAAAGCATGGCGGGCATGGTCGAAATGCTCCGCGTATTCGCGGCGCAGGAAGAAACGTTGCTCATCGGAGGGCCCACGGGCGCGGGTAAATCACGTATTGCGAAATGGTGCCATTCCAAATCGTTGCGGCGAGGCGGTCCATTCGAAGTGCTCGACCTCATTGCGGTGCCGGAAGATCTGCAAATGGCCGAATTGTTCGGCTGGAAAAAAGGCGCATTTACCGGCGCGGTTCGTGATACCCCGGGCGCGGTGACGCGCGCGTTCAAAGGGACGCTGTTCATCGATGAGATCGACAAACTCTCGCTCAAGGCTCAAGCAGGTTTGCTCAAACTCTTGGAATCGCGCACGTATCGGCCGATCGGAGATGGAGCGCGCGAACAGCAGGCCGACGTTCGCTTCATCATCGGCGGCAACATGGATTTGTACGAATGCGTGAAGCTCGGCCGTTTTCGCGAGGATCTTTATTATCGCATCAATGTTTTACCGGTAAAAATCCCGCCGCTGGATGAACGCAAGGACGAAGTCGCGGATTGGGTGCGTTTCATGGCCTTGCGGCGTCATCGCGAGAGCGTGCCCAATGGCGAAGTGCGCATCACGGCGGCCGTGGAAAAGATTGTCGTGGAACATTCCTGGCCGGGCAATTTGCGGCAGCTCGACAATGTGGTTCGTCGCGCTTATGCGCTCGCCTTGATGTCGCACGGACAAACCTCTTCGGAGATTGTCCTGGATGACCGGCATTTCGAGCGGGCATTGAGTTACGAACGCAGCAGCACGCGCCGAACGACGCTCGATCTCTTGCGAAGTGCAGCCCAAGCGATCGTGAACGAAGCGGAGCGGCACGAGGAAAAGGGCGGCGTTTTCGATTTGGAGTTATGCGACGCGTTTCGAGGATTGGTGCTCGGAACGGCCGCGTTGAGCCTCGGGAGCAAGGAGGCGGCATTTCGACTTTTTGGTAAAGGCGCGCTCGTGCAAAGTCGCAATCACCAAAAAACGCTCCGGAGGGACCTGGAGAAGGTGGATGCGTTATGCAAAGCGCTCGGCGAAGGGGAGGGGATGTTCAAAGGAATCGGCGAAGACGACTAAATCAGCCGCCTGGCCATCACGGAATGCAGTAAGGCATGTACATGCTGAAATCTTCCAATCGTATGCGGAAGTTCGTCGACTTGTTCGGCGTCGAGCCGCCCAAGTTGCAACCCCAATATCCCGTGCTGCCCCAGGTACAAGCCGTATTGCAGTTTCCGCGCAAGACAACTCCACAACCAGGCGCTTGATCGCACATTCGGTTGTTGATGACCGAGCTCATGGGTGCCGTGCAAGCCGCGTCGAATTCATCGAAGTAGCAAACATGCACCTGCGGACGAGCGCCGGCGTTCAAGAAAAAGATATTTCCCCACGCAATCGTGTCGCGGTCCGGATG
>CAYSYX010000512.1:0-2778 GCA_964435055.1 uncultured Polyangium sp.
TTCCCAAGGAGCCTGGCCCGATTCATCGTCGCCTCCAACGTGGGCGGACATGACCCATCGGCGCGACATTCTCGCTCCAAACTCCGAACCTGCGTTAATGACAAACCCCCCGTCGCTGCTCCGGCAGCCAACGACAAACCTCCGACGCCCACCGAGATCACCGCTGGAAGAAACAACGATGGGCCTTTGGGAACGGGACGTGGAGGCGGAGGAGGAGCGACGTTCGTCGTTTCGACCTCCTTTTCCAGCTGCAATTTCAACTTGATCACCCCGCCCCGATCCGGCAAATCGAGCGTTTGCTCGACGGTGCGATACCCCTTCGCTTCCACGCGCAACACGTGTTTTCCCGGGTTGCAACGCGTCGCTTGATCCGTGGTCAAACTCATCGGCCGACCGTCCAACGTCGCCGTCGGAATGGTCGCCGCGTCGGCGCCGGACAGCAGTACGAGCACCGACGGCACTCGCGCGATCAGAGCGATCTGACGCTTGCGACCCATGTCGCGAGCCTCGCGAAACGCTGGAGGAGCCGTGGGACTCAACGGTTCGGCCGCGAGATTTTCGTACGTGTCGAGCGCTTCGACCAATTGGCCGAGCCCTTCGAGAGCTTCGGCACGAATCAGCAGATGCGTGGGTGCATGATACAAAGCTTCGGCTTGGACAATCTTGTCAAGGGCGTCTTGAAAGCGTCCCGCGTCGACATCATCGCCTGCGTTCAGAGCGATTTCGCGCGCTTGCGTCACATTCGCGGGTTCGTCGGCCCGAACGACGAAGCTCCACGTGAGTCCAAGAAGCAAAGCGACACAACCAAGCGATCGATGCACGTTCGCCATCATGCCCCGGTTTGGTCACGTATGTCGAGAAAAAGATGCGATTCCTTTCGGATCAAGGAAAAACCACGGCCTGAGGCGTCGAAGCGGGCGACGACGCCTTGCCCGTTCCCAGCTGCGCATAGTCATTTCGGCCCCAACACCGAATCGGCCCGTCGACCAGCCGCGCGCACGTGAATTGAAATCCTGCGGCGATTTCGGCGACCGGTGGCAAACTGACCGACGTATGCGTCGTGCGTGTCATCATGTCGCCCAATCCGAGCTGCCCCGAATCATTGCGCCCCGAACAATAAGCACCGCCATTGCTCCGAAGCACGCACGAATGCGCGCCGGGCTCGGTATGAGTCCCGCATGATACAGCGGCCGCGTTCGAGATCGCGGTCACGACTTGCGGCGTGAGCTGCATCGTCATATTTCCAAGCCCCAATTCGCCCATTGAATTGTTGCCGAAACATCGCAAAACACCGCCCATGTCGATCGCACAGGTAAAACCATATCCCGCGTCGACCGAAACCATGTTCGCCGTACCGGAAACCGTCGTCGGGGCCGTCGAAGTCATGGTCGTTCCATTGCCGAGTTGTCCCTGCACATTCGCTCCCCAACAACTCAATTCGCCGGTCATCAGCACCGCGCACGTATGATTCGCGCCCGCCGAAACGCTCTTGGCGATAAGTCCTGCAATCGGCGCCATCGCCGGGGCTGTCGTCGAATTCATGGTCCCATTGCCAAGCTGCCCGCTACCGTTGTTGCCCCAGCAATTCACGCCGCCGGTCGAGAGTCGAGCGCATGTGTGAACTCGTCCCGCCGAAACTTGCGCGACGTCCGCCGCGATGATGACCTTCGGCGACAAGACGTCCATGGCCGTTCCATCACCCACCTGACTATTCGTATTACGCCCCCAACAATACAGTTTTCCGTCGTTTGTCCGAGCGCACGTATGTCCGGTGACGTTGACGTTCGCAATGTGCGCACCGGTCGATATTTGCGTCACGTTCGACAAACCGGGCACCATACCCACCGTTGTTCGCGGATTGACCGTACCATCGCCAAGTTGCCCTCCACCATTGGTTCCCCAGCAATAGACCGTTCCATCCCCGAGCAATGCGCACGCATGCGCCGTTCCCGCATCGACTTGAAGGATCGCGGTGCACGTCCCATTGCGACAAACTTCCGATGCGCAATCCAAGTTGGCATTGCACGATTTGCCCACGGCACATCCCGGGCATCCGGCGCCGCAATCGAGGTCCGTTTCATTGCCATTTTTGACGCCATCGGTGCATTTCGGCGCCTGACAGATGCCATCCATGCACACGCCGCTGATGCAATCACCGGCGACCGTGCACATCTTGGTGTCGGCGCATTTCATACACGTCGGACCGCCGCAATCGACATCGGTTTCGTCGCCGTTGGCCGTCATATCCATACACGTCGGCGCCTGGCACACTTTCGCCTTGCAAACTTTGCTCGTACAATCCGAGTTTGCCACGCATCCTTGACCGGTATCGCAGTGCGGACACGTCGGGCCGCCACAATCGATATCGCTTTCGTTACCATTCAGCATTTGATCACTGCATTGAGGAGGATAACAAATGTGATCGACGCAGGTCCCGCCATTGCAATTCGGAGTGTAATTGCATTGCACGCATTGCCCCATGCCGTCGCAAACTTTGCCCAGGCCTTGCGTGCAACTATCGCCCTCCGGCAAATTCACCTGCGATGGCGTTCCATCCGGCGCACAGATGCCGACGGTACATGCCAAACCATCGTCGGGCAGGTCCTTTGTATCCACGACCGTGATCTCTTTTCCAGCCCCGTCGCATAGAATCTGATGACAGTCGCCCGGGATTTGCTGGAGCGCGGGGTCTCCGTTTTTCTCGAACTTCAGCCCACATTGACCGTCCACACACGGTCGAGTTTGACAGCCATTGGTTTCACCCGGACAATCCAGCTC
>CAYSYX010000512.1:2788-6917 GCA_964435055.1 uncultured Polyangium sp.
CCGTCATGCATTCCGGCACCGCGCCGCCCATCCCGCCGTTTCCCGCCATTCCGTCCGATCCGCCGCTTCCCCCCATGCCTCCGCCACCTGATGCGTGCCAATCCGGATCGACGGAAAATCGATCGATTCCCGTGATCGCATTGCAGGCCATGGGCAAGCCCCCCAGCGCGAGCACCCAAGACAGCCGAGAAAAAAGCATTGATTTCATACGACTCACTCCAAGACTTGGGCGTTCGACGCAGCCGATTTTCAAGCGTGACGATTGCCGGTGAACCCGAACGAAGGACGTGCCCAACATACCTTGAGCCACGCGACGTCGACAAGCGTTTCACTCTACCAAACCGAGCTTCGGCGACGCGACGAGACACTCACGATCGCGCGAAAAAACGCTTCATCGAGCAGCGTCGGCGGCTCCACGACGAGCCCGATCCATCGCGACGGCGGCCACGATGATCAGCCCGGTGACGATCTGTTGCACCCAATTGTCGATGCCCAAATGCGTCGATCCGGTACGAATGACCGTCATCAACATCGCCCCGAACAGAGCCCCCGCAACGGACGCTTCGCCGCCCGCCAACGAACCTCCACCAATCACGACGGCGGCAATGACTTCGAGCTCCAGGCCCATCGAATCGGTCGGATCACCGACGGTCAACGTCGAAAACTCCATCACCCCGGCCAAACCCGCCAAACATCCCGCGGACGCATAGACAAACCACTTCACGCGGGAAACGGAAACACCGCATAACCGCGCCGTCGCTTCATTGGATCCAATCGCGACGATATGCCGCCCAAGTCGCGTGTACACGAGCATGAGCGCCACGAGCACGCTCACGCCGAGCATCACCCACACGCCCGGGGGAAAAATCGCCCAGCCAAACCCTTCGGGAAGCGGCGCCTGAAGCACATCCAATCCCCGCGAGGGCGCATCGATTTTTTGACTGTCCGCGAGCCCTTTGGCCAATCCGCGAATCGCGCTCATCGACCCGAGCGTCACGATGAACGGCGTGATGCGCAAAGCCGTCGAAAACACGCCATTGACGAATCCCACGGCGAGCCCGGACAACATCGCGCAAAACGCCGCCACCGGCCCGGAAAAACCTGAACGTAAACATAGCGCCGCGACGACCGTCGACAACGCCACCGTGGATCCCACGGACAAATCGATTCCGCCCAGCAAGATCACGAGCGTCATGCCGGCCGCCGCGATCCCGACGACCACCGTTTGTCGCGCCATCGTCGCCAGATTGTCCAACCGAACAAAGGAAGGCGGCGCGAAAATCGCGAATAACACGTACACCAATACAAGCGCGATCAACGGCCCGAGGAATGGATACTTTCGTAAGATCTTCATACTCACTGCCCCACCCCGGATTGCTCGAGCAAAATCGCCTGCTCATCGAGCGATCCGACGGGTTTTGCGGCACCAAGCCGTCCTTTGTGCATCACCGCAATGCGATCCGATATCCCCAAAAGCTCTTCCACCGAGCTCGATACGACGAGCACGGCTTTGCCGCCCAACGCCAATCGATCGATGATTTGATAAATGGCCGCGCGACTCCCCACGTCCACACCTCGCGTCGGTTCGTCGAGCAAGAACACATCGACGTCGTGGTACAGAAGACGCGCCAAAGCCACCTTTTGCTGGTTTCCTCCGGAGAGCGCGCCGACGCGCATCTCCGGTCCCGAAGCCACGATCCCCAGCTTTTCGATGAACCGCTGCGCCACGGCCCGCATTCGTGAAGGCTGGACAAACCCACGTGGCCCGAGCCCCTCGAGACGCGAGAGCGTCAAGTTATCCATGACCGACAAACCCAGCGCCAACCCCTCGCCGCCGCGATCTTCACTGAGGAGCCCCACGCCCTGCCGCAAACGCTCGGCCGGAGAGCTCGCCCCGGAAAAACTCGCCACACGAATTTGACCTTGACGAACCGCATCCAAGCCGAAAATGGCGCGCACCAACTCCGTTCGTCCGGACCCGACCAGGCCCGCGATACCCAACACCTCGCCCCTTCGCAACGACAAACTCGCCCGCTCGGGAAGACGCACGCCGCCGAGGTCCTGCACTTCGAGCACCACGTCTTTGGCTTGGCGTTCCGACCGTGGATACAGATCCTCGACGCGGCGACCCGCCATCATCTCGACGATGTCCTCCATGCGGGCATCGGCAACGTTGCCCGTGCCCGCGGCTCGACCATCACGGATCACGGTAAAACGGTCCGCTATCCGGCGAATTTCGGCGAGGTGATGCGAGATGTACACGATCGCCATGCCTGCTTTGCGCAGTCGATCAACCACCGCGAAAAGAGCATCGACATCGTCCGCCCCGAGGCTCGACGTAGGTTCGTCCAGGAGCAACAAGCGACAACGTTCATCGGCGATGGCTCGAGCGATCTCCACGATTTGCTGTTCACCCGGCGCCAGATCCGCGACCTTGGCCTCGGGATGCAGGCGGTTTGTCTTGGAACCGGAGGAACCGATCGCAGCGATCGCGCGCATCGCCCGTTCACGCATTTGCGCTCGCGCGACGACGCCATGACGAACCGGTTCGCTGCCCAAGACGATGTTCTCTTCCACGGACAGATGCGGACAGAGCGCTCGTTCTTGGTGCACGAGACAAACGCCTGCTTGGCGCGCTTGCGCCGGATTTCGTGGGCGATACGGGGTTCCTTCGAGCGTCAGGGATCCGGCGTCGGGGAGCACCGAGCCGGCCAGGATTGACACGAGCGTGCTTTTGCCGGCGCCATTTCCTCCGAGCAGCGCGTGCACTTCGCCTGCGTGAACGTCGAAATCCACGCCGCCCAGCGCTCGCGTGGCGCCATACGATTTGCTGATGTTACGCGCCGAAAGACGCAGAGAACTCGCCGTCACTGATTCAGCCACTGCGTCAAGTCGGGCGCAAGGAGCGCCTTGACTTCGGGCGACCCGACGTTGCCGCGATCAACCACGGTCGCGCCGGTATCGATTCGCGCTTCGACGGGTTTGCCCGCGAGCACCTCGGCCATTGTCCGGACAGACTCGTAGCCGATCTTGAAGGGGTCTTGCACCACGAGCGCCGAGATGTGGCCTTCTTTCAGCGCCGAAACGAGCTTCTCCGAGGCATCGAAGCCGACGAACTGAATTTTGCCGGCGACGTTGGCTTTGCGCAGGGCGAGCAACATGCCGAAGGTCGTCGATTCGTTGGGACAGAAAACACCTTGAATGCCGCCGGTCGCCGCGTTTTGCGCCGCGAGCAGACTTTCGGCCTTTTGGAAGGCACTTTCGGTCGTCGCTCCACCGTACTGATTGTCGCTGACGATCGTGATCGTATCGATCTTGCGTATGGCCTCGATGAACCCTTGTTCGCGCTTGTTCGTACTTGCCGAACCTTCTTGATAACGCAAAACCGCCACTTTTCCCTTACGTCCGAGCAACGAGGCCATTTTGTCGGCGGCCATGCGTCCGGCGGCTTCGTTGTCGGTCGCGACGAAACTCTTGTGTTTGTCCCCGGCGACATCCGAATCGAAAATCACGACGGGGATCTTGGCGTTTGCCGCATCGGCGACGGGTTTTTCCAGGGCTTTGTCGTTCAACGGAGCGAGCACGATGCCCGACACACCTTGCGCCATGAAGCTCTGCACGACATCGATCTGCGCCTTGAGATCGTCCTCTTGCAGCGGCCCTTTCCAAACGATCTCGACGTTGAGCTCGCGCGAAGCTTTGACAGCGCCCGCGTGCACGGCCTTCCAAAATTCGTGCGTGGTTCCCTTGGGAATCACGGCGATCCGAGTTTTACCGCTTCCGCCGCGATTACACGACACGACGAAAAACATGGCGACGAACAGGAGGAGAACGCGAAGGCTTCGGACGAACATGGCGGCGCGAGTATAAGCACGTGCGGCAAAGTCACGCGAGTTTCCGACGAAGGTTTTTCCAAGCAAACATCGTTCGTGGGCTGAGTTTTCTCAGGGGTTGGGGTAGCGGAATTGCGGGCAAGGGAATTGCGGGCAAGTCCGGTGGATTGGGGGCGGAGGAATTGCGGGCAAGTCCGTTGAATTGGGTGCAAGGGAATTGAAAACGCACGCGGTGATTTCCACGGTCGCTCCGCGCGCTAACAAGCGCGCTGCGCGACGAGCCGGTTTACGATGGG
>CAYSYX010000513.1:0-6912 GCA_964435055.1 uncultured Polyangium sp.
GACTTGGATGGGGCGACGCCGCCGCCGGCGGGATCGCCCGGATTGTTTTACACGTTCAAGGACAACGTCGAACATGGCGGCCAAGATCGGCTCGAGGTATTCGAATTGCACGTCGACTGGGCCGCGCCTGCCAATTCGACCTTCGGCCTTGTCGATACGATTCCGATCCAACCGTTCACGTACACGGTATGCGGCGCATTCAATTTCAATTGCATTCCGCAAAAGGGCACGAACCAACGCCTCGATGCTTTGTCGGAGTGGCCGATGTTCCGCCTTCAATACCGCAATTTCGGCGCATACCAAACCTTGGTCGGAAACTTCACCACCGATGACAACAACGCCAACCACGCCGCCATTCGTTGGTTCGAATTGCGCAAAATGGGCGCAGGTTCCTGGACGCTGAAACAAGAAGGAACGCACAGCCCCGATAGTGACAATCGCTTCATGGGAAGCATTGCGATGGATCAAGTCGGAAACATTGCGCTGGGATATACGACGTCGAGCTCCGCGACATTTCCCGATGTTCGGTTTGCGACGCGTACGGCCGATGATCTTCCGGGAACGTTGCAACCGGAGGTCACGATGCAAGCCAGCAATGGATCGCAAACGGGTGTCGAACGGTGGGGCGATTATTCGGCAATGACCATCGATCCCAACGATGATTGCACATTTTACTACACGACCGAATACATGCCGACGCAAGGCCAAGAATGGGCGACCATCGTCGGTAAGTTTCGCATGCCGAACTGCGGTGGCAAAGACAACGGAGCTGCATGCATGAACGCGAGCGATTGCAAGAGTGGGTTTTGCTCGGACAGCGTTTGTTGCGCGACCGATTGCGGAACGGATCCACAAGATTGCCAGGCATGTAGTGTCGCGACCGGGAGTTCTGCGGATGGAACATGCAGCGCCGTTGGAGCAGGAAAAACCTGTCGAGCGGCCGCGGGGCCTTGTGATGCCGCCGAAACGTGCGATGGTTCATCCAAGACTTGTCCCGCCGATGCATTTCTCGCTTCGACGACCGTTTGTCGTGCTTCCGCTGCCGAATGCGATGCACCGGAAATGTGCTCCGGAAAAGACGCCACGTGTCCTGCGGACGTCTTGTCCGCGGCCGGGACCGTTTGTCGCGCAGCAACGAATACATGCGACGTTGACGAAACGTGTGACGGCATGACCAACAAATGTCCCACGGATGTGCTCACCGCCGACGGCACGAAATGCGACGATGGCGGCACGTGCCGAGCGGGAACATGCAAACCTCCCCTAACCGTCAGCGACGATAGTTCTTGCGGGTGTCGCATTCCCGGCGGGGAAACCAGCGATGGGCGCTGGACATTCGTGCTCGTCACGGGCCTGGCGATGGCCGGTGCATTGCGGCGGCGAGCACGTCGCAATGAAAGAACGTGAGCGTTCGTCAAGGCCCAACGAAACGGACCAGCTCGTAACTTTCTCCCGCGGGCTTCCATTTCTCTTCGGCCAACGGCAAGGCATTCAGCTCGGCCCGCAAAAAGCGCCACGTCGGTAAGTGCCGGTCCATCAACGTAACGAATCGCTCGTCATGATGCGGCGCCAAAAAGTGCACCAATTCATGCACGATCACATATTCGATACACGCGACGGGCTTCTTCGCCAGCTCCAAATTCACGTAGATTCGTCGCGTGTCGACGTGACTCGTTCCCCATTTCGTTTTCATCCGCCGAATGCCCCAGCCGGCCAAATCCACCCCGATTCGTTTCGACCAGCTCTCGAACATCCCCTCCACGACCTGGCGCAGCTCCGTTCGGTACCACGTCTCCAGCACGCGTTTGCGTAATGCGCAATCGCTGCCCGCCCGCACGTGCAGCTCGATATACTTCTTGTTCGGTAAAACGATTTTCCCCGGGCCATGACCTTCGACGACCCGCAACAAATATCGTCGCCCCAAGTAATGATGGCTCTCGCCGCTGATGTACTCCCGCTCGGATTGCCGCGGCTGGCGCGCAAATGCCGCTTGTTGCCGTTTGATCCAGACCAAATTCCGCGCCACCGCCACGCGTACCGCCGCATTCGTCACCGCCAAGGGCACCGCCACACGCACGCGCCCATCGGGCGGATATACGCCCAAGTGCAAATGCTTGATTTCCTTGCGCACGACGTGCACCTCGACGCCGCTCACCAGCAGCACGGCCGATTCAATATTCATGCTGCGCTTGAACCAATTGGAAGACCTGCGCCAATCGCTCTTCGTCGTCGCCCAGGATCTCCTTCAACGCCAATCGTACGCTCTTCATTTTGACCGGATGCTGCTTCCAATCGTCTTGCGCGACCGCGCGCACCGCTTCGTGCACCTTCGTCGCCAACGCTTCGTCTTGGCCCAAGTTATCGTACAACGCACGCAAAGCCTTCGTACGCATTGATTTCGGATACGCCGCACCGCTCGGCCCGACATGGACTTTCCTCGCCAAGTCTTCGATGCGCGCCAAGTATTCTTCATACGCCACGGCATCCTGACGCCGCTGTTCGATGAGGCTCTCGAGCAATTGCGACATTTTTTCGTAATACTTCGGATTGATCGGCGATTGCTCCAAAATCACCTTGCGCACATTGTTTTCCACCGTCTCCGCAGCCGCTTTTCGGCTCATCGACTTGGGCAAGGCTTTCACCGCGGCTTCGTACCCGCGCGATACGACCAATTGAATCACCGAAAAATCATCGAATGCCGAGACCTTCTTGCTGTCCTCCGCGCGAATGTACGTATCGATCAAATGCCGCATCGCGGGCTCGTATTCTTTCAAGTCAATCGCATCCCCGCTATGAATCTTCACCGCCCCGCGAACATGCTCGTACCACGTCACTTCGCTCCGCAGCCGCTCGGCTTCCGCCGCCGTATACCCGGCCTCTTCCATTTCATTCGCCAGATCCGCATACGCGCGCACGAGCGATGCCGTCATTTTGTACAGCGCCAACCGTTGCGGCTCGGTCGCCTCGAGTTGCCGTGCATCGCCACGATCCTGAGCTGAAAAGTACCTGAAATAGGCGTCCTGGTCTTTGGGCGGCTCAACCGGTTCGCACAACGCTCGAATGGACTCGAGTGCCTTTTCCAAGCGCTGTTTCGCCTTGTCCAAACGGTTCTCCAACAAGCCCGCGATATCTTCTTTTTCGTACCCGTCGAGCGCCCCGACGGTGTAATCCTTCACGGCGCCTTCCAAGCTCTTGAACAAATCTTTGTAATCGATGATGTACCCGTATTCTTTGTCTTCGCCGTCCAATCGATTCACCCGACAAATTGCCTGAAACAATCCGTGGTCGCGCATCGCTTTGTCGATGTACAAACACGTCGCCGACGGCGCATCGAATCCCGTGAGCAGTTTGTCCACCACGATGAGCAATTTCATTTGCCCCGGTTCTTTTTTGAATCGTTCCTTGGCTTTTTTCTCGTACTCCTCCACGCGGTGCATCGCTTTTTCCGCGGGTTGATCAAAGAACTCGGCCAACATCTTGCGATAAATCGCGTACTTCTCCAGCGCTTCCGTCTCGCCTTCGCCCGTCTCTTCGCCCTTGATGTCCCCATGTTTCGGCGCATAAGACGTCACAATGCCGCATTTGCCCGCCAGCGGCCCTTTGGAAAACAATTCGTAATACTTACACGCTTCGTAGACGCTCCCCGCCACCAGCAACGCATTGCCCCGGCCGTTCTCCAATCGCTCCCGCGTCTCCATATCGAGCAGAATATCCGCGTGAATCACACCCAGCCGCGAAGCGCTCGACAACACCTTTTGCATCGTGCCCCAACGCTTTTTGAGCTGAGCTTTTGCAATCGGCGTGAGCCCCTTCGTTTTCGATTCGAACCACTGATCCACCTTTTCCGGCGACTTTAAGACTTGCTCGATGTTGCGCGCTTCATATCGCAAATCCAGCACCACCTTGTCCGTCACGGCTTCATCGAATTTGTATTGATGAATGAAGCCGCCGAACACTTCGACGCTCTTTTTCTTGTCCGTCTTGAGCAACGGGGTGCCGGTGAATCCCACGAACACCGCTTCGGGAAGCAGGGCTTTCATCGCACCGTGTAAATCGCCCGATTGCGTCCGATGGCATTCGTCGACAAATACGAACAGATTCCCTTTGGCCTTGAATCCATGAGGCAACGCCCGTTTCACCGCGGCGATGTATTCCTTCAGGCTGGAACGACTCGATTCGTCGTCATTGTCGTCGTCGGATGTTTTCGGGCCGAATTTATGAATGAGCGAGCACATCAGCCATTTCTCGTGGCTGTTCAATTGCGCGACGAGGTCTTCGCCCGACCGGGTGCGATAAATGTCGTTTTCGTTCACCCCGCGAAAGACGCTTTCGATTTGATCGTCGAGTTCGGTGCGATCGGTGATGATGAGAATGCGGCTGTCGCGGATGTTCTCGCGGATCCACCGAGCGAGCCACACCATGATCAAGCTTTTGCCCGACCCTTGCGTATTCCAAATGATCCCGCCTTGACGCTCGCGCATGCGGGTCTGCGCGGATTTGACGGCGAAGTATTGATTGTGGCGGCAAATCTTTTTGACGCCGCCATCGAAAACGATAAAATCGTGAATCAGTTCGAGGAATCGGGCTTTGTTGCCCAACAAGCTCAGATCTTTGTCGAGCGTATTGGCGCCCGAACCGTCTTCTTTCCAGGTCAAATAATCTTTTTGTGTCCCTTCGATGGTCCAATACCGCAAACCTTGCGAATCGTTGCCGGCCATGACGATTTGTATCGTCGAGAAGAACGGCTGGATAAAATCTTCTTTTTGGTTGTCCAGGTTTTGCCGAATGCCTTCTTCCACGTGAACCGAGCTGCGTTTGAGTTCAATGACGCCGAGGGCGATGCCATTGACGTACAAGACCAAATCGGGGCGTTTTTCGTGGCCTTTGATATCGGACGTGGGTTTGATGGTGACTTCTTGAGCGAGGGCGAATTGATTGCGTTCGGGGACCTTCCAATCGATGAGCCATACGGTTTGAGTGGGTGCGCCGACTTCGGATTTTACTTTTACGCCATAACGCAAGGCTTCATAAACGGCTTGATTGCGATGATAAAGTTTCACGCTGGTATCGCCGGCGATTTTGACGAATTCGGCGATGGCCCGGCGGATCAGGTCTTGATCGTATTCTTGATAAGCAAACAGAAAATGTTCGAGGCGCCCGACGTCGATGTTGGAATTATGTTCGTTTTCGGAAAGGTCGCCGATGTAATCGTATTTCAGCGCATCGATGAAGAGCTTGATGATGCGATTTTGGGTTTTGCGTTCGGCTTGACCGATATCGAGGTTCATACGCGGCGGGTCCTTGCGGCCGGCAATGCCGTCATCAGGTTCGGCGCACGATAACGCGCAACGGGAATGGGTGTCAAGGAAACACACGCGGTGACTTGTGGGGCGGCGGAGTTGAAAGAGGTGCACGCGATTCCCTCTCGCCCCCCCATTCGTCGAGCACATAATCGGCGCCATAAAATTCTTGACGGTTCGTTCGCTTCCGTTGTACCGTGCCCTGCATGCAACGAACCTTCTCCCCTGTGGACCTCGTGCAACTGCCGCGCATCGATGCCAATGGCTCCGTTGCCCTGGCCACAGCCATCGAAGCGGCGGCAACGCCGTTTCAGAACCTCCCGCCGGCGATCATCGATTGCCTGGCTCAAGTTGGGTCCGACAAGCAGATTCTGCTTCAAGCCCTGGCCAAGACCCCGACGGGTCTTCTCACCGTCAAAGAAATCGATCGGCGCGTCGATAAGGTTGCCGGTGCATTGCACGATGTCACAGCCGCCTGGGCGACGCTCGCCGAATTCATTCCCGAAGGCGAAAAAGGCAAGATCCTCCACGAGCGTTTATTTGCCGATGGTCGACGCTTTCTCAACTTCAAGGTCCACGAAGAATGGGCCGCGATTGAAACCAAACTCGCGACGATTGACCGCGAAAACTTGGGGGGTTCCGTTGATGCCATTGGCGCGGGCCCCATCCTGGTGTTGCTCAAGCAATTTCAAGCCGAATACGGTGCGATCATCGGTACGACGCAGCCGGTGGAAGAGGCTCCGGAAATTCGCGACAGCAAGGCTGCCTTGCTCGATTCTATTCGCTCGTATGTGATTCAAGTGGCGGCTTCGGTGAAGCGTGGAGCCCCCGATACGGCGACTCGCGCCGATCTTTTGCTCAAGCCTGTGCGGGAATGGGAAAGCACCAAGGCCGCGAAAGAATCCACTCCGCCGGCGACGCCCGTCTGAGGCTCGCTTCGGTTACCATCGTACGCTTATCCATCCATCCTTCCGTTAGCCGGGCGCTTTTGCGCAACCGTTCGAGACCTCTCCAAGGGGTTATCGCCTCTCGCCATTTCGTTGATTGGCCCTCGTCAAGGTTTCATCGCGTCTCACCCATACGTCGATTGACCCGATTCACGGGTATCGAGACGCAATCCATTGGTCACGATGACCTTTCAAAAATCTGGAATTCATCAAAACTTCGTTTCTCGATACCCACGAGCGGGCTTTCTGCACACGTTGGATTGGCTTGCGCCATGGTTGCAGTGGCTCGACGAACGCAAAGCGTTGACATCGACGACGCCCTCATGGGCTGGGTGAGCGCAATGGATAAACCGTCGGCAGCCTGGAGGTGGTTGCAAAAAAGCAATGCAGCGGGCTGCAATATCCACGGCAAGGCTGGAAGTATCGAATGGGCAACGTCAACGTGGGGCGATTGAGGTTCACCTGGCGAAGTGGACTGCAAAAAAACGACGCGCCGAGGGGCGAACGTCGAAGAGGGAAGCGATCGACGAGCTGGTGTGAGGGTGGAAGGCCGAAGTGGGTTGCGTTTGGGCAGGTATGCGGGGGTGAATTGCGCGCGGGGGGGATTGATGCCGCGGTCAGGGAATTGTGGGCAAGGGAATTGCGTGCGGGTCCGTTGGATTGGG
>CAYSYX010000514.1:0-6879 GCA_964435055.1 uncultured Polyangium sp.
ATGTCGTACCGCAATCCCAAACCGGGCGCGATGGCCAATTCCACGCTGCTCAGCAGACGCTCCGGCTGCGCTTTGGGGCCTTGGAAATACGCATAATTGGGCGCTCCGGCCGGATCGCGCACGACGACCCGATGCGTCCCCTTCGCATCCCACACCGGTGGCGTAGGAACGTACATTCCCAAGACCGACAAACCGGCTCCCAAAGTAAAATGCGCGCTGATTTTCCAGCCAAACCGAAGCTCCACATTCGCGTAGCCCGCGCGCACCGGGTGCGTTTCCGTCGTGTCAGGCCCCATCGACCACGCCCCCTGCAACGCCGAACCCGCCTGACGCCGGTCCGCGACAAACCCAAACAATGCCCCGGCTCCTACGCGAAAGTGCATCTGAAAGGATTGTCCGAACGTAAAACCTCCCCAACCTCCGCCCATGAGGCCCTCGAGCATGAGGTTATCGATGACGAGAACTTGTCGCGTGGTGTCTGGATCGATCAATTCGACAGGTACGGCCCCGACCACCCGTTGCGATCCCGATTGATTCAAAAGCAGGCCGCCCGCCGAGAGGCCAAAGGAGAAATGCGAGGAAAGCTCGTAGCCGGCATTCAAAGTCGCCATGCCGCCCCAACCCAACCCGCGACCGACGGCTCCTCCGAACGTCGGTGCAAACACGAAATTGGCGGTTCCATCGAAAATGAAATGCGGTTTCTGAACGGCAAACAACGAACGCGGATCGCGTTGTAAATCAAGCTTCAACGTTTTGTGTTCGCCTCGACCAATCGATTCTTTGCCGACGCGAGGCAAAAAATCCGGCGCCGTCACCTCGATCCGATGCTCACCCGCCCGCAATGCGCCTTCCCAAATGCCTCGACCGAGCGTAATGCCATCCAGGGCAATCACGGCATTCGCGGGCGAGGGCTCGATTCGTAATTGCGCATCGAATACCTCGGCGGCCAGAGATAATTGCGTCGTTTTATCGGCCGCAATGGTCACGGGCGCGGGTAACGTGCCAAGTTGTCCTTCCCCGCGCAACAGGACGACATGTTCGCCCAACGGCAATACGCCTTGCCACGGGGTTTTTCCAACGACAACACCGTCCACCACGACATCCAGCTTTTTGCCGGATGGCTCGATCACGGCGAGCGTCCCCGAACGAACGAGCGCCCGTTGTTTCACGTCCACTTTGGCCATTCCGTTTCCGGCAATATCCACCTGCGTTTCAAAAGGCTCGAACCCGAGCTTGATGACGCGCAACAAACGAGTGCCGGCTTTGACGCGCAATGGTTCGAGCAGTGGATATTCGCCACGTTCTCGACCGTCAATCAAAATGGTCGAACCGACTTTGGCATTCGTGAGTTCAATCGTTCCCACACGATTTTGCAATTCACTCAGCTTGCGTTGCGCCCGCTCGCGAGCATCCGCGGACATGGTCGGACCGAATTCAGTCAGCAACGTTTCGAGCATTTCGAGGGCTTCGTCATGACGCCCCAATTGATCCAGACAGACGATCGCATTGGCGGTCGCCGTGCGTAAAGGATACAATCGCCGCGATTCGAGAAATTCCGTCAAGGCCAATTCGAGCGACCCGCTATCGAAATACTTGATACCCGTTTCAAAACGGGCAACCGCCTGCGCCTTGACATCTGCGTTGCTCGCGTCTTCTTTCGGTGCAGAAGTTTGCGCAAAGGCTTGGGCCGAGAAAAACCATACGGCAACAGCGTATGCCCACGAGTGTCGATGATTCCGCATGAGTCATTCAGCCTTTACGTTTCGCTCGAAAAATGGATCGCCCTTCGGCGGCGTGGACGTTTGCGGGGTTTTTGGTGTCGCCGAAGCCGACGTCGTTATCGTGGGTTTTCCTCGAGGCCCGCCAAGGTTTGTCGCCGTATTGGCCTGAAGCGTGCCGGGTGCGGATGCCGCTGCGGAAGACAATGGTTCGGCTGCAGCGGAAGTGATTGCCTGCACCGGTTCTGCGTTTGTCATGGATCCACTTGGCGCAACGGAATGAATCGGCGCGGATAATCCCGTATTGGCCGATTCATGGCTCGTGGCATTTCGAGTCAGTCCCCAAAGGACGCCCGTCACCAACAGCAATGCACCGGCAAGACCCGCGACCCATTTTCGCGGATCGCTTTTTCCCCGAGTCGCACCTGGATTCGTCGCTGCGGAGACCATTTTCGTCGTGGCCAAACCCAATTCATCATTCGCGGGCAACGTCGGCGCGTCACCCACGTCCGCCGCGACGCTCGTTATCACCGGCCGCACGACGACGTGTCCGCCGGTATTCGCCGGAACCAACATACTTTCATGCAATGCCGCCGCTCCCCGCGCAAGAGGAGCCAAAGCTTCGAGCATTGCGGCGGCCGATGCATATCGTTGATTCGGAGCCCGTTCGAGCGCCGGAGCAAGCGCCTGCGCCATGCTCTCCGATACCCACGGCGCGCGTTCACGCAATGGAGGAATGGGTTTGCTGCAAATGGTCACCAGCAATCGGCCGACCGCCGCACTGCTCTCGACATGCGGCGCAAAACCCGTGAGACCACAATAAAGAACGCTGCCCAAAGACCAAATATCACTGCGAGCGTCGACATCTTTCGTGCTCATGACTTGTTCCGGCGACATGTACAAAGGTGAACCAAGCAAGTCGCCCGTCGCCGTCATACCCGCGGAATGCTGCGCTTTGGTCGGATCGGACTGCACTTTGGCAATGCCGAAATCCAAAAGTTTTACGATACGCGTACCGTCCGCCTGCCGCGCTAAGAATAAATTGGACGGCTTGATGTCCCGATGAACAATGCGGGCTTCATGCGCCGCCGCAAGCCCCTTCAATGCCTGAATGCCAATGATTGCCAAGGTCTCCGGAGGCAAAGGACCCACACGGTCGATCACTTGCTGCAAGTCCTCCCCCTCGAGCAACTCCATCGCGATGTATGGTGGTTCTTCCTTCTCCTCACCTCCCGCATCGAAAATCCGCACGATGTGTTCGCTCTTGATCGCACCGGCGGCCCGCGCTTCGCGACGAAATCGGCGCAAATTGTCGACACCCGCCGCGAGCAAACGCGGATCGAGCAGTTTAATCGCGACCGTTTGTCCCGTTGTCAAATCCTCCGCTGCATACACCGTGCCCATTCCGCCTTGACCCAAGCAGCGAACGAGCCGGTATTTACCGGACAATATGGTTCCAAGCACAAATTGCGACGCTACTCTGCCTCCAAACGAATTGCAACGAGATCGTCAACATATCGACGGGGCATTTTTATTGTATTTCGATGCGTTCGATGATGCACCGCCTGCCCTAACACTACTCCGCCAGTTCATCGAAGCGGTGCTTGGAGAGTGCTTGATTTTCAGGCGTTTGCGGCGGAGCCCCGCTGTTCGAGCCCCGAAAGGAGCGAGTTTGGGGTGCCGCGAATGCCTGAAAATCAAGCCTCGACAAGCGCAATCTACGAAGTGGCGGAGTCTTGCTGACAACCTGATCAAAAAGCATCGACGAACGAGTGAATACGAGCCACCTCAATATTGGGCGCTCGAAGCAATTTGATGCGACTGCGGGAAGTTCGACCCCTGCCAACACCGGTCGAGTTCATCCATACGCTTTCGGAAGGCACGAACGGCCCCTTGCAATGCCGAGTCGTTGAACCGCCACCGAACCTCGCGTAACGAACGCAATACGGCGGGCGCGAAAAACATCGCGTGACACAGTTGGTGCCGAAAAAAGTCCTCGACGGTCACCAATGCGTCGAGCTCGAGCGGCCCTGATTCTCCCGCGACCAATGGGCCGCGACGTAATCGCCATGGAATCCGTTCGAGCGGAATCGACGAATAACTGTGGTGATCGCCCGTATGAAATACGCTGCCCGCGAGAATGAAATACGTGACGGCGCGAGCCAATACGCCGGGACGAACGATTTCGTCGGCATCGGGAAAACTCGGCAACCACGCGTGGATCGCTTCCGCCCATTGCAACACCAAGGGATCATCCGCAGGCACGTGAGCGAGCACATCCGAAGTCATCGCCAAGGTGGCGTCATGCCAATCGCGTCGAAACCGGCCGTAAGCAAATTCCGGATCCATCCAGGCATCTCCCCAACGATAAGGCAAAAATGCACTGTTCCCGGACAATCCATTCCTCCCCACGGCGACGCTGGCGTGGATGCCTTCGGTGGTCACCGGAAACGGCGTATAGATCTCGCGTTGCGAATTGTGCAATACCGATCGCCGATGGTGAATCACTGCGGCATGCAGTCCGAGCGTCAATTCGAGAAATGGTTCGAGCAGTTTGTGCAAGACGTGCTCGCGCGGCAATAAGGTGCGAGTTACGGCATTGACGATATCGTTTGGGAAGTGCAGCCGCGGATGAAACATGATGACCAGCAGGTAGTTCAAACCTTGCAAAACGAAATAACGCGCCAGCTCCCACGCCGGACCGTCCGCGGGCTCGACGACGCGATTCTCGAGAGCAATGGCGACCGGTGTCAATCGTCCGGGGGTTATTCGGCGCAACAGCATCACCGTTTGGACGCAAAACATACCGGGCAGCGTTGCCTGGGATTGAAGCCCCGAGGCGTCGACTTTGACAAACTCTTCCGGCGAGCTGCCGATGTACCGGCCAAACCTTTCGAGGTCGACGGGATCCAGCCGGCGGCAAATGAATTGCGCAAACGCGGTATCGACCAAAATCCGCATGAATGTGGCGTCATCGAGCGCCACCAAGCGCGGTCCTCGTTTGGCGCGTAAAGCCGCAGGACCGACCAATACCGCAGCTTGTCCCATGTATCGCAGCACATTGTCGCGCACGTGTTGCCGAACTTCATTTGCATCGAGATTCAAGACGGGGGCGTAAAGTTGATCGTCCACGACCGGCGCTTGAGGCCAAGGCCCGGCCAAACCTTTGGGAATCTCCGCATTGGAGGGAATGAGCCCGGCTCCCCAAGGCAATGGGTCGAGCCGTGGCGAATCAGGCCAAGTCGTGGGATGGCGTTGAAGAATTCCGGCGTATTGCAGCAATCGATTGGCGCTTGGATCGCGCGTACCGGGGCCGATTTTGGCAAAATTCATGACCATCCCCAGCGCGCGATGGGTATGGAGCGGAGTCACGTGTTTTAGGCGATGAAGGGTGCGTCGAGATACATCACGAAGACCTTCTTCGCGAGCGGAAAGGAACAATGCGTCCAACATGCAACATCGTCTATCGCATCGGCGACGAGATTGCGAGTCGAGAAGTCATGCGAACGGAATCGTGAGACGGGGATACGGATGGGGAGGCTTACGGTGAGGTGAAGCGGGCGTTGCCAGAAGGCCGAGGTTTACCCGTGGGCGGGGTTGCGACAAGCGGCTCGAGTTATCTCGTCTCACCACCCGAATCGGCAAAAACGTCACGGCATCCTCGTCCGCATCCTGCAATACGCGCCAAACCTTGGGGGTTACCAAAAAGCGCGGCACCGATATCACCAGCGGCCGTTTGTCTTCGCCTTACGCCGATAAACCAAACCCTTCCCACGTTTCATTCACATCGAGCGTCCCCGCCGGATCCTGTGATTCGTATGCAACACGCGTGGGCGTTTCCAGCCCTCGTGTATATCCCGTTCAACCACAGATCGAACATGGGCGATCTTGTTCCAATCCCGTCGTCAGCGCCGACATTCGCGGCAGCAGATGGTCGGCCGCGCCTCGAGCAACGCTTGCCGAATCCAACCAATGCCTTGCCGAATCAAAATGAACGCTTGTCGCGCCATGCCAAACCCTTGCCGAGCGAATCCATCACCCTGCCGAATCAATGCCAAAGCCTGCCGCGCCAACATGAAGCCTTATCGCGCCATGCCAAACCCTTGCCGAGCGAATCCATCACCCTGCCGAATCAAACCATTCCGTTGCCGAACCAAACCAACCCCCTACCGAACGAAACTTCGAGCTTGTCGAACGGCACCAGGAGCTTGTCGAACGATCCACGAGGTACCCGCGCTCACCCGACATGCCTCTTCTCCCAACCGGCAGACCTTGAAACTCGCTCGACAAGGCAATCCATCTCACGCAGCAAGCCTCGAACCCCAATCGGCAGACCCATTTTTTCACCCGGCAAGCATTTCAGCTCACTCGGCAGACCCATTTTCTCATCCGGCAGACCTTTTTTTCCATCCGGCAAGCCTCGATTTTCATCCGGCAGCCCCATTTTTTCGCCCGACAAGCCCTCCGTCGCATCCGACAAGCTCCGCGATTGGTCGACAAGCTCCCGCCCCCGCGCCGACGCCCTTGCACGGCAAGATTCCGACGCACAAAAATCAAACCGACATGAATTTTTCTGTTCAGACAGGCAACGTACCCCCTCGAGCGGTCGATGGATGGCCGCGGGAGGTAAGTATGAGTGCGACGAATTACAGTCGGCAGACGCTTGAAGAAACCCCCGCCCGGATGTTGACGTTTCTCCGCGGAGTCGGCACGACTCCTCCCATTCGCGCGGCGCTTTCCGAGCGCGGGTATACCGTACAGGAACACCAACAAGGGTGGGACTTGTTACATAAGGTCGCTGGATATGTCGAGACGAAATCGACGTTGAATATCGACGAGACGCAACAAGCCATCACGGCAATTGACGCATGGGACGAGCCGACGTTTCGCATTGCAAAAGCGGCCCTCGAACGATTGCATCCGGATCAGGCGGTATTTGTATTTACGAATTTGCACGCAGCGGTGGGAACGGCAGCTGTTTTGACCGTGCGCCTTTTTCTCGAACGCCTCGATGCATTGGAGAATTCACCGGACCGGATAACGACACGCGCTCAAGATCTCGAAGCATTGGCGACGCTCGAAAAACGCGGAATCACAAAAGAAGAACGGCAACGAATGCAAACCTTGCTGAACATTGCGCAAGGGTTGACCCCGACCGCAG
>CAYSYX010000515.1:0-6874 GCA_964435055.1 uncultured Polyangium sp.
CGGACCAGCGAGCGCTGGACCAATATTGATTTGTCCGCTACGCGGCCAAATCAAATAGGCTCGAGTCTGCCATTGCCTTCTGAAACGTGTTTGGTCTGGCCACGTAGTGGACAAACCAATACAAGGGTCAAGGGGCTGGCCCCTCGCGCGGGTCCCGGGGCACGCAGCCCCGGGTGGGTTTGGGCGAAGCCCATTCAAGATCAATCCGTTCCTGCATCCATGGCGCTCCCGCAATCGCCGGGAATGCCCGCGTCGGGAGAATTCACGTCCGTCCCGTCGAAGCAAAAGTTCTCGGGAGCTTTGGCGTAATACATATCCATGAATGCGCCGAGCGCTGCAAAATCCAAGCAATCGCCCTTGTAAAAGGCGCCCCAAGCCGCGGCGGCAAACTTGGTATCGATCAGCGGGTCGGGCGTCACGATGATGCGCGATTTCAGCGGTGCCGAACATAATGGATCTGCCGGTCGGGCATTCAAGAATGCGGCGAGCGCCCCCAATTCGTCCGCACATCCATTGGGACAATTGTACGAAATCACGACGGCGCCATGTTCCATCGAATGCACCGTGAACCCTCGTGGCACCGGAGCATCGTACCATTTGAATGCCGCCCAAATGGGGTAATGCGGTCCGGACGTCGGCGGGTTTGTCGCGTACGTGATCGGCGTACACGCGGCGATATGCGGCGCCGGAAGAATGGGCACCGCCATGGTTGTCGTGGGACAAACACTGCTCGCGTCGTTCGGTCCGGCGTCCATCATGACCATTCCGCCCGAACCACCGGTTCCTCCAGCACCCCCGGTTTGTCCACTGGAACTGCTCGATGTCGAACTGGAGGTCGAACTGGAGCTCGATGTTTGTCCTCCCGCGCCCCCGTTTCCAGCGGATCCGCTGCTGGACGTCGAGCTGCCCGAGCCTCCGGTCCCTGCGTTTCCTCCGGTCCCTGCGTTTCCTCCGCTTCCGCCCTTCCCTGCTTCCCCGCTTCCGCCAGTCCCACCTTCCCCGGCCTTGCCGCTCGATGACGACGAACTCGAGACGGTCGGAGCTGGGTTGACGGTTTCCGTGGGTGAACATGCGGATGCAAAAAGACCCGGCATGAAAGGCAAGGCAATTCCGGCGACGAGCGCCTGTAGGAGCGAATGGCGAAGTTTCACGCGGCAACGATATCAGAGTTGGTTCGGCGAATCCAAGAAAGTGCCGAACGCATCCAAATCTTTCTTGGAGCGCGTTCACGGATCTGCTACGGCGGCGCGTCGAAGCGGAGTAAGGCGTTGAATCTCGGAGAACTCAAGAAGCGTATTCAGGAGCATTTTCGCAACGGGCTCGTGACGCTCATTGGATCGGGTCTTTCGGCGGCGTCGGGACTGCCCACGATGTCGCGGCTCGAGGCACATCTGCGTGAAAAAATGCCCGAGCGCATTACTTCGGCCGAGATGGGCGAATGGAAGCGCATCATGGCGGTGCTCGAGACCGGTCAGGGACTGGAAGTGGCGCTTCATGCCGTATTGACCAGTGAAAATGTGGGCAATGCGATCGTGGAGCTCACCGCGGCATTGATTGCCGACGAAGAAGCGCGCGTGATTCGCGCGGCCCTTTCGAAGCAAGTCGTTTTGCCATTTTCGAATATCTTGCCGCACATCACTCCGTCGACCAGCGGCGAAGTGCATGTGATTACGTCGAACTACGACCGGCTCATCGAGGTCTCCGCCGAAACGATTGGGTATGGCGTCGATACCATGTTTTTGGGGAATTATTTCGCGCCGCTCGATGAAAAAATGAGTCGCGATTCATTCTTGAGCGAAATTCGCCCGCATCGTACATCTTATCGCAAGATCTACCGCAAACGCGTGCGTCTCTTCAAACCTCACGGCAGCCTCGATTGGTACGAGCTCGACGGAGAACCCATTCGCTCGCCCGTACCGCTCGATTGTCGCAGGCTCATGATCACCCCCGGCGCGCAGAAGTACAAACGCGGTTATGAAAGCATTTTCGAGCGCCATCGCGCGGCGGCCAACGGCATTTTGGAAGAAGCGGATCGATTTTTGATCATCGGTTACGGATTTAATGACGAGCACCTCGAAAAAACCTTGCGCCGAGAATTGCACCGGGGCAAACCTTGTATGCTCATGACGTTGCAAATCTCCCCCAGTGCGCAAGCGGTCATTGATGCGAATCCCAGTGTGTTTGCTTTGGTCAAGGCGAAAGACGCGCAGGGAAATGAAGGCACGGAATTCGTGTCGAAAAACGGGCGGGTGTTTTTCCCTAATCTTTCACTTTGGTCGGTCGATTCGTTGGTCAAAGAGGTTTTTTAATCATGAGCAACATCTTTCAATTCGAGTCGAGCGATGTCGTGGGGCATGTATCCGCCGTGGATACGACGCGGGTGTACGTCGCGATCGGTGACAATGCCATGGCGACACGGATTTGCGTGGGCGGTCTCGTGGCGATCGAAGGTAGCTCCGTGCATGATTTCAACATCGCCGTGGTGGAACGAATCACGCGACAATTGCGGGTCGAAACGCGATTCGATCAAGAAGACAAAGACGGCCATGTGCGGCAGGAAGAAGTCCAGGACGACACGATTTCCGCGGTGCTCATCGGGACATTTCGCACGGTCGAAGGCGAAAAGCGCAATGTGTTCAAACGCGGAGCGGATTCATTTCCGCAAATCGACAGGCACGTGTACTTCTTGACGGCGGGCAATTTACAGCGGCTCATGACGTTGTTCTCCGAAGACATCGGCAATGACAAACGTTTGCAATTGGGCCATTTCGTGGCCGATCGCTCGGCGGTTGCGGTTGCGGACGGCAATCGATTTTTTCAGCGCCACGCTGCCATTCTGGGCAGCACCGGATCGGGAAAAAGCTGGGCTGTGGCTTTGATTCTGGAAAGAGCCGCGGCGCTCGAATATCCCAACATCATCGTCCTCGACATGCATGGCGAATACGGCCCGTTGGCAGAAAAAAAGAATGGAAGCCAAACGGCGACGCGATTGCGAGTTGCCGGGCCGGGCGATTTGAACGATCCCAAAGAGGACGTGCTCTTTTTGCCGCATTGGCTCCTCAATCGCGAAGAAATGTTGTCGATTTTGCTCGATCGCGGGGATCAAAATGCGCCCAACCAGGCGGCTCGATTTACCGAACACGTGCGCAAATTAAAAGACGACGCGTTAGCCGCGGCGGGCGCGACGGAAGCGCGCAAGACGTTTACCGTGGATTCGCCCATTCCTTATTCGCTCGCGGATTTGCGAACGCGCCTCGAAGAAGACAACACGGGAATGAAAAAAGGCGCTCGGGACAAGGACGTCAAAGGCGATTGGTACGACAAACTCACGCGGTTTTTGGCGCGTCTCGATGCCAAATGCGATGATCGACGTTATGGATTCATGTTTCGCGCGCCCGCGTCGTCGCACGATTACGATTGGTTGCCAGAGCAAGTTCGGCGACTTCTCGGATCGGGCCAAGGCCGTCCGGGAATCAAGATTGTGGACTTTTCGGAAGTGCCCGCGGATGTTTTGCCGGTGGTCGTCGGCGTTTTGGCGCGACTTTTGTATGACGTGCAATTCTGGATGGACCCGCGTGCGCGTACGCCCGTTACGATCGTGTGCGACGAGGCGCATTTGTATCTGCCGGTGCGTGAAATGGCTGAAACGGCCGAACGCAAGGCGCTCGATGCATTCGAAGCGGTGGCCAAAGAAGGCCGCAAATACGGCGTCTCCTTGCTCGTCGTCAGTCAGCGGCCGCATGACGTGAGTCGCACGATCTTGAGCCAATGCAACAATTTCATGGTGTTGCGTTTAACAAACGATCAGGATCAAAATGTCGTTCGCCGGCTGATGCCGGATTCGATGGCGGGCTTGACCGAAGTATTGCCGTTGATGGACGTGGGCGAGGCGCTACTTTTGGGCGATTCTGTGCTTTTGCCTACGCGTGTTCGTTTGGATCCGCCGCAGACGAAACCGAACAGTGCGACGCGGAGTTTTTGGTCTGAGTGGGCCACTCGAGCTCCCGATGGGGATGCATTGGCGATGGCGGTCGAAACGTTGCGTCGCCAGACTCGTCCGTCATGAACTTGACGTAGTTTTCCATTCGCCATTGTTGCGCAATGGGATGTGATTCGCGCTTGCGCGGGTTGTCGAAGTTGGTGCATCATCGGTCGTATGATGGACGCGACGACGATGCCCGTGTGCAAGACGATGCCGGTCGTGGGTGATTTGCCGCTGCTCGCGTGGAAGCGGCTCGATCACTTGCTCGAACTGCACAAGCGTCACGGGGATATTTTTACGCTCGACGTCGGTTTTACCACGATGGTGTGTTTGAGTCATCCCGCGTTGGCGCAGCATGTACTTCGGGATCAGGTCAAAATTTACGGCAAGGGCAACGCGCTTTGGGATGCCATCCGGGGTCTTATCGGCAATGGACTACCGGCGAGCGAAGGGACGTTTTGGATGCGTCAGCGGCGGATGATGCAGCCGCACTTTCATCGAGAATCGCTTGTGGCCATGTCGGATTTGATGGTCGAAGCGATCGATGAAGAGTTGGCGCGTTGGGAGGTATTTGCGGATTCGGGAAAGCCGCTGGATTTATTCGTGGAAATGACACGCATTACGATGCGGGTGATCGTCAAGACGGTATTCGGCAGCGAGCTCGAGCAAACGCAAGCGGATGTGATCGCCCATGAAATGCGTTATGCGCTCGATTTTATGCTTTTCAACATGACGACGATGAAAATTCCCAAGTGGGTCCCCATTCCGGGGCGAAAGCGGTTCAAAGAGGCGGTGGAGAAGATCGACGCGATTGTCTTCGACGTCATTGAAAAACGCAAAAACATACCCGATCGTCGCGGTGGAGCTTTGATTGACATGCTCATTTCGGCGGTGGATGCGGATACGAACGAGCGGATGACGCATCAGGAACTGCGGGACGAAGCGATATCGTTGTTTTTGGCGGGGTATGAAACCACGTCATCCGCGCTTGGTTTTGCATTTCGGGAATTGAATCGGCAACCGAAATTGCTGCGCGATGTCGTTGATGAAATCGATGCCGTCGTCGGTCGTGGGCGGCCCACGTTTGCGGATGCGCGGAAGCTCGTCTTGTGTTTGGGTGTGGTGCAAGAGGCATTGCGGCTCAGCGGGCCGGTGTATTGGCTTCCGCGCACGGCGCTGGAGGATGACGTGATTGCCGGGCATTCGATCAAGAAAGGTCAGGAGGTGATGATTTTGACGCACGTCATTCATCGGCATCCTGAATATTGGCCGGATCCGGAACGGTTCGATCCGGCGCGATTTTCGCCGGAAGCGGCTCAGGGGCGGCATCCGCTGGCGTGGATGCCGTTTGGCGCGGGACAACGATTGTGTATTGGTAAAGAATTCGCGCTCATGGAGGGGCAATTCATATTGGCGCGAATTCTGGCGAAATACGACATTCGGCCGGTGTATCAATCATCGGCGACTGCGGAAGTGGGTACGACGCTGCGTCCGGCCGGCGGCGTCATGGCGCGCGTGACGCGTCGCGTTTCTTCATGAACGTTGGTTCGTCGTGTTGAAGCACTGTCGGATTCTGGTCGGCGTGTAATCAGCGAGCATCTTTGTCGCCGTTTCGATTGCACTGATTCTCGAATCCGCTTTGGTTGAATTTCGATGGGCGACAACGTACGTCGTTGCGATTTATTCACAGGCGAAATCGCGTGCGCGAATTTTTTTACGCATGGTGGTAGAAATATTTTCCACTGTAAGCTTTGGTTGGACTTTGGAAAACAAGATTTTTGCACAGTGTTACGCAAAGTATGTAGCGCAAAATTCATAATTTAGGTACTTAACGTCATTGGACTGACAAGTGTATGATGGTGGATTTTGCTTTTTCCAGATGAAGAAAGTTCTGGAGATCCGGAATTGTGATGCGCCGGCTGCGCATGCGATTTGCGCACTGGTTGTGTTCGACAAACTGGACGCGGAACGATGGGATTGGCCGGGTCTCATCTAACCGGGCTGTTTTTGCGGGAAACTGAGCATAGACAAACCACTGTAGGACCGGGTTTGTCCGCGGTGCTGACCGATTTTGGCGACTTTTCAATGAGAGGAAAAGCACAATCGTGCCGATTTTGGATGATGTAGTGTGTGATTTGTCTACCAAAAACTCGTATTTTGCGAGTTACAATGTGACGGTTCTTGGGCGAATTTTGTGAACTAAAATGCGAGTGTGAAAAAAACACGCAACTGTGTTCACAACGTAAAGGATGGAGCTACAGTTATTGTGGGGCTTGAGTTTTCAAGTCGCCGTTTAGCAACTTCCGCTCGCGCACATTCATCCTCGCAGTGCCGGTGGGGCGGTCGCCCAATCGAGAAAAGAGGCCTCATGTCGAACGGTTCCAGCTCTAAAGTCCATGACTCGCAACGAAATCAGGTTCGTCCTTCTACGTCGCGAAGTTTTCGTCGGTTCGGGGGAGTGGCTGCATTGTTTGCAGCCGTAGCAATGATTCCAGCTCAAGCCATGGCGGACGGGGGACAAGGCTCCTCGTCGTCCTCCTTTACATTGTTTGAGACAGGTCAGGTTCGACCTTTGGCGATGTCGCCCGATGGTCAGCATCTTTATGCGATCAACACGCCTGATAACAGTCTTGAAGTTTTTCATATTTCAAATGACGAACTCGAGCATGTTGCTTCGGTCACTGTGGGGCTCGAACCCGTTGCTGTGGCGGCGCGAAACAACAATGAAGTGTGGGTCGTCAACCATTTGTCGGACAGTGTCAGCGTCGTGGATATGACGTTTCCGTGGGCGCCGCGGGTCAAGCGCACGCTGCTCGTTGCCGACGAACCGCGGGACATCGTATTTGCGGGCGCGGGCAAGAACCGAGCATTCATTACGACGGCGCACCGCGG
>CAYSYX010000516.1:0-6864 GCA_964435055.1 uncultured Polyangium sp.
GATGGGCGCCTTTCGGGTTTTGCGCTTTTGAACAAGCTCGGGCATTCCGGTTTGGGACTTGATCGCAATATGGCGGAATTCTTCATCGTTCGCCGCTGTCGTCGCAGCGGTGTCGGCACGCGGGCCGC
The DNA here is from genome assembly GCA_964435055.1 of uncultured Polyangium sp. Classification (GTDB taxonomy): domain Bacteria; phylum Myxococcota_A; class Polyangia; order Polyangiales; family Polyangiaceae; genus Polyangium. The sequence continues at coordinate 129 of CAYSYX010000516.1, forward strand.
GCACCTGATTTTTTCGGCTTATCCGGGCCGATGGGAAGTCGCGATCGCGCGGCGCAATGTCGGAGCGCTCGTATTTTGGCGCAATGCGATCACCTCGCATCCCGGCGTAAGCGGGCTCGAAGAACACGACGTCGAGCATGATGCATGGGACGGCGCGATCCTTCGGTTTCAGATAGGGAGTTCACCCACCGCGCCAAGGGTCGATCCGTTGTAATGGATCGTTCGGGAGTGTTTTGGGAATTGAGCAAAACGCGGCGTGTCGTCAGCGTTTGCCGCCTTTGGGGCGCCCGGGGGCAACCAACGACGCGTCGGCCCATTTTTGGCCGTCCACGAAATGGATTTCGGACACGACGCCTTCGAACGTAATGTCGGGCTCCCCGGCGAGCGATTTGGTCCCCTTTCGTTCCTCCACATAAGCGTTCATGGTCTTTGTCGAACCCGCTGCAAGCGGCTCCGTGAAGGTAATGCTGTCATCCGTCCAGCCGACGATCTTGTCGTCTTTCCCGTACGCATACATCGTCACGAGACAGAACTTCACGTCCCGCGTGGTCTTGTTTGTCAGGGTGTATTCGACCCGCTTCTTTCCCAAGCTTTCGACGGTCTTTCCCGTGAGCGCGAGCACGCAGGCGTCCGCATTGGATGCTTCCTTTGCGGGAGCGGCGCTCGGGGCGGGCGTCGCTGCGCTTGGAGCCGGCTTGGCGCTGTTTAATGCCGCAGTCGTCTCCGAAGCGGGGGCGCTTCCCGAGGACGAATTGCAACCCAAGTTGAAAACCAGCGTCAAACCAACGAGAAAATCGACGATACGCATGCAACCTCCGACAATCGGATGAAAAGCGAACGGCGCACGCTACACGGCTCGGTGCACACTGGCAATGCTTTTTTCTCGGGTCGGGGCGAAAGATTGCGCAATCACGGCTTTGCCATCGGCCCAATCGTGCTATAGCGCCAAACATCATGCGCATCCTGATACTCGGCGGGACTGGGTTTGTCGGTCGTCACCTGGCTTCGATCTGTTTGGCTCGAGGCCACGCGGTGACGCTTTTTCATCGTGGTCGTTCGAATCCGTCGGCGCTTCCCGAAGTCGAACATGTTCGGGGCGATCGCAACGAGAGCTTTGAGCCATTACGAAATCGGGCTTTCGACGTGGTATTCGATACGAGCGGCTACGAAGTTCCGCAAGTTCGCGCCGCAGCCCGTGCTTTGCGACACCCGGGCATGCATTACGTGTTTGTCTCAACAATCTCCGTTTATGCGGATTTCGCGCGGGCGGTCGAGGACGGCCCGCTCGCGAGCTGGGACGATGCCGAGACGGGCGAGCTTTCGCTGGAGCATTACGGAGCATTGAAGGCGGCGTGCGAACGAGCGCTCGACGAGGAAATGGACGGGCGCGTTTTTCATGTACGTGCAGGCTTGATCCTAGGACCGCATGATTACGATGAGCGATTTCGGTATTGGCTCGAGCGCATTGCGCGTGGCGGCGACGTATTGGCCCCCGGCGATCCGTCGGCGTTGACGCAGGCGATTGACGTGCGGGATCTGGCGAAATGGATGGTTCAATGTGCCGAGGAGCGGCGGATTGGGCCTTGCAATGCGACGGGCGAAGCCATGACGATGCGCGAACGCTTGGAAACGATTCGCGACGAATTGGGTGGTGATGCTCGCTTGCGATGGGCGCCCGATGATCTTCTCGCGGCATACGCTGTCAGGCCTTATTCCGAAATGCCATTTTGGTTGCCCGCGACCCTCGGCGCTCGTCCCGTGGATATACGACGCGCTATCAATGCGGGCCTTGTTTTTCGCCCGTTTGCGGAAACCGTGCGGGATACCTGGTCATGGCTGCGGGAGGGCTGGGACGCGGAGGTCGGCGTGCGTGAGAATCGTAGGATTCGAGTTCCCGGAGGAATGTCCCGGGAGCGCGAGGCACAGATCCTCGAAGCGCTGCGCACACGCGGGTAATCGCCTCGAAAAAGCCATAACATCGACCATTCCATGATTCCGAACCCTCGAGACGGTCGGGGGTTCGGATGAACGCGCGCGTCCAATGGCAAAAACGCTTGACGAGCAGATGCGCGTAATGTGATAACATCGGCGCACAATGCCCACGCCTTTCGCTTACGCCTATATTTGCTGCTGGTCCTTGTTGTGCATTGCGGGCATCATCGTCGGATGGCGCAACCGCGCCGATTGCACGTTATTTCGTCCGATTTATCTGCGCACGTTGCTCGTTCCTTGGAAACTCGTCATTTTCGCCATCGCCCTCGGTTTTTTTATTCTCGTCGCGCCGTATTCGGGTGATCCGACGTGGGATGTCGTCGACGCGACGTTCATGTCGGTCTTCACGTACGTCTCCGCGCCTTGGTCCGTGGGCACGTTGTATCGTTGGGCGCGCGGGCGAGAACGCCGCGCGTTGGCCTTCGTCGCTTTGTGTGTCTGGCTGTTTTCCGCAAGTTTTTCTTACGATATTTATATCTTTTTGCGCATGGGTCATTATCCCGGCAGCTGGTGGTCGAATATCATCGCGTCGTCGGTTCTTTATGCCTCGGCGGGCCTTTTGTGGAGCCTCGAAGTGCGCCCCGATCGCGGTGTCGTTTTCGGTTTTATCGTGGAACCATGGCTTTTACCGCAAGGCCCTTCGCGAGCCGGCTGGGCCATCGCGGGTTATGCATTCGTCTTCGTCGCGCTCGTGGCGGCCATGATGCTCCCGTTTGTCTGGGAATATCTGCCGTGGTTTGGCGTTCATTAAAAGCGACGGTATTCGGACGCGATTGCAGCGTGTCAATCGTCGTACGGGTAGTCCGCGCTTCCCGAAGCGATCAGCGCCCGGACAAACACTGCGCCGAAGAGAACCACGACGCAGGCGAGGATCAAGAAACAAATATCCGTCGATATCGCCCACCGCGTGCGCAGTTCATACGCCGCCAAACCCACGAGCACGAGCGGCAGCGTGAACGCGCCCGCGAAGAGAGCCGATTCGCGTGAAAACCGGCTCCCCTCCAAACGCTGCACACCCACGGCCAAAAACACCCACACCGCGAGCGCCGGCAATCGCGCTTCGGGCCGGTAAACGAGCGCCACGCCTCCGAGAATCAAGGCGACGACCGTCGTCGCGGCGACGGCTGACATCAGGACATTCGAGGTTCTGCGGCGTAATGGAGCCATGATTCGAATCTAGCGGCAATCGAATCGCGAGACAAGGCAAACCGTCGTTTACAAAGCCGAATCGTCGTGGTAAAACCGCCGGATGTCGCGATTCAAGAAGGTCGGCCTTGGGGTTGTGTGTTTGTTGAGCGTCGCCATCGTCGTCTTCATGGCGGCGACGTGGGCGCCCGATCGCCCTGTGGAATCGCTGAAAGCTCGCTGGGCACCGCCGCCGTCGAATTTCTTGACGCTCGACGGAATGCAGGTTCATCTGCGCGATGAAGGGCCGCGCGATGATCCGGCTCCGATTGTCCTGTTGCACGGTACGTCGGCGTCTTTGCATACGTGGGAGGGATGGGCGACCGTACTTCGGGACAAACACCGCGTCGTGCGCTTCGATCTTCCGGGTTTCGGGCTCACCGGACCACATCCGCAGGGGCGATATGATGGAAAAACGTATACGTCTTTCGTCAGCGGAATGCTCGATCAATTGGGCATTCGCGCCTGTGTCTTGGGCGGCAATTCCCTCGGCGGATATATTGCGTGGAAAACCGCGCTCGTCGATTCCCGCGTGCGTAAGCTGGTCCTCGTGGACTCGGGCGGGTATCCCAATCCGAATGCAAAAATGCCCCTCGGTTTCAAGCTCGCCAAAATGCCCGGGCTCAAGATGATCATTTCGTATTCGATGCCTCGTTCGGTCGTTGAAAAGAGTTTGCGAAACGTGTACGGCGATTCGAACAAAGTGACCTCGGAGCTCATCGACCGTTATTACGAATTGGCTCTTCGCGAGGGCAACCGAGCCGCGTTGGTCAAGCGTTTCGAACAGACGACCTACGATGCAATCGAGGAAGTGCCGCGAATCAACGTGCCGACCTTGATTCTCTGGGGAGGGCAGGATCGCCTGATTGCTCCCGAATTCGCCGCTCGATTTCAACACGATATCAAAAACACCAAAGTCGTCATGTTCGATTCCTTGGGTCACGTGCCGCAAGAAGAGGATCCGGGCGCAACTGTCGCTCCGGTGGTGACGTTTATCGAAAATCCGTGATGCTTTTGTGGCGAACGTCGAGCGTTGCCTCTTGACCGCGGTCGGCAATTTCGCTTAAGCTGATGGAAGATCCAACGTCGCCCTCTGTTTTGACCCGAAAAAAGGACGCATTCATGCCTACACTCGAGAAAACAGAAGCCCGCATTCTCGAAACCAAAAACGTCCTCGTCGTCTTTTCCGATGTGGCCGATGAACAGCTGCTCCGGGACTTTTGCGGCTCCGTCATCAAGCTCGATGGGGCGCCCGTCGGCAAGCTGGATTTATCAGGAAAAACCATTTACCTCTGTGGAGACATTTCCCGAGCTGACGAGCGTGATTTTTCGTCGGCCGAGCGTGTGTTTGTCATCCGGGAGTATTCGCGCGGGTACGCGGAGGATGAGCGATGGGCTTTTTCGCTGGTGGATGTGGGGCGAGTTCCGATGCGGGTGCACGGCGTCGGCGTGTATTATCGTCGCTTTTTTGATTTCGATATCGATTATTTCCAACGTATTTGTGCCGAACACACGTTCCAATCGCTTACGGAATCCACCAAACCGGCGAAAGCGCATCGTACGGGCATTTACTTGACGCCCGTCCATCAAGAAGGCGACGAGCTGCATTTTCATCTTCTGCGTTGTTCGACGAATCTTGCGGGCCCCAGCGAAAACTTTCGCGCCAACGATACGCATATCGTGGACAGCTTGAATCTGGAGGCTGCGCGTCTTTTCGAGCACCAGGCGCCATTGAATCACGTTTTGGCGCAAATTTACCACAATACTCCGGCGAGCGCCGAGCACAAACAGACCAAAGCCAAGATCTCGGCGCACGCGGACAAAACCAAAGACATGCCGGTGAATGGGATCATGGCGTTTTGCACGTTTTACCAGGGGCTGGAAAAACTTCAGCCGCTGAAGCAGGACCCATTCGATTACGGGCATAAAGGGAAGAGCGGCCTCACTCGATTGCAATTTCGTCTCAAAGCTTCGGTGAATCAAAAGCGGGACGATTCTCTTCCCGAGCAATTCAGCGTGACGTTGTACCCTCATTCGGTGTTTTTCATGCCGCTGTCGACCAATCGGTTGTACACGCACGAGATTCAATCGTCGATTTTGGACGCGGAGATGCTCCCGACGCGCCTCGGATACGTCGTGCGCTGTTCGAAGACGAAAGCGGTGCATACGAGTGGTCAAACGTTTCTTCAGAAAAACGAAACGCGCGTGCCGCTCGAACCACCGACACCGGAAGGCATGCTGGAGCTGCGTCGGCTTTATGCCGAGGAAAATAAGACGCACGATTTCATCGATTATGGGGATCAATTCCGCTTCAGTATGAACCAAGGCGATTATGTCGCGCCCGTGTACCACGCCGCGGACGAGTTTCGCGTGTATACGCTGTCGACGTGGGACAAGCACTTTGTCGAATTGCGCGAATCGATCCGCTTCGAACAAGTGGGCAAAGGCAGGCTCGGGACGGTGCTTGTCCGGCCAAACGAAGCGGGGCACGTTCCGCTGGTACGAACGACGACGCAGTACACGGTTGCGTCGAGCCGTTTTCGGCCGGTGCATGAGCGGTTGGCGCGGATGATTCAAAAGAGCGCGTCGCTCGGGCGGGAATTCAACAATGCGTTGATCGAGATTTATACGAATGAGTATACGTCGATGGGGAGTCACTCGGACCAGGCGCTCGACTTGGCAGATGAATCGTATATCGCGCTGTTCTCCCATTACAGATATCCTGATCGCGTTCAGCCGCCGCGCAAGCTGGTTATCGAATCCAAATGGCCCGGGGGAGAGACGTTCGAGATACCGTTGGTTCATAACAGCGTCGTCGTGTTTTCCGTGGCGACGAATCGGCGTTTTCGGCACAAGATCGTGCTCGAACGAACGGCAAAGACGCCGGAGAACGAATGGTTGGGCATTACGTTTCGAACGGCCAAAACGTTTGTCCGTTTCGACGAAGAAGCGGCTTGTTTTATGGACGGGACGCGGCTGACGTTGGCGAGTGACGAAGAGCGGCGGGCATTTTTCCGGATGCGTCGTCGCGAGAACGCGGAGCTCGACTTTTGTTATTCGTCGCCGACATACACGCTGAGCGAAAGCGACAGGATGCGACCGGAAGGGATTTGACAGTCCGCAGCGATTCGGCGGATATCGATAAAGGCGACAAAACAGATGAAACAACGAACGGTTGGGCTCGGACGGGTATTTTTAGGTTTGGCATGGTCGACCATGCTGCTATCGGGTTGCGGCGGTGGGCCGCAAGCGGTGCCGGCGGTCACGGCGACGCAATCGATGGCGGTGCCGGACGATCTGCGCGACGTGCGGTATTGCGAAGTCATCCCCGTATTCAAAGACGGGACGACATTGAATGTGGAAGTGTACAATACGCTCGGCTTGAATGATTGTCCCGCCGACGCTTGGCAGAAGCTGGACGCCGAGAAAATGGCCGAGCAATATGGGGCGAAGATCGTCAAACTCAATGGGCCGCGCCATTGGGTGATGAACAAAATGGCGAGTGGAGGTGCGACATCGGCCGGCAAAGTGGCCGACTTCGGTGGCATTCAAATGAAGC
>CAYSYX010000517.1:0-6853 GCA_964435055.1 uncultured Polyangium sp.
TCCATGACGTCCTCGCGTAAGGCTTCGGTATCGCCTTCCTCGATGGCGTCGGCAGCGGAGAGTCGGATTGTCTTGACCGCACGATTGTGGAGGTGGATCTCCATGGGCGAGTTTTCGTTTAGGCGACGAGGCGCGGCTTCGTCAAGCGTGCCGATCACTTTCGCAAAGGATTCCCGGTTGATCGTCGGATTTGTGGTGTGTTCCGCACGGAACACGAGCAGGTTCCGTCACGGCAGTCAGGACCCGTTGCGTACGAGGTCGGTGCCGTGAATCGTGATGGTCGTGAGGTTGATCGATGCGTCGCGGACGCGTAGCGTGAGCATCGTGAACGCGCGACGGCGAGCTTTGGTGTTGCTCTCGGGCGCGTGTGCGTTCGCGTGGTCGCCGGATACGCGTGCGGCGGAGCGAGAAGCGGCTCCGGAAACGACGACCGAGCCTGCAAAAGTGAGCGGCGTGGTGGTGCGACCTCCGCCGCTGCACGTCGAGTACTTCCAATACGGCGTGGCGATTGTCTTCGAAAACGACATCCAACCCGGCAACGTGTGCACGTCTGCGGGAAGCGCTCCATGCATTTTGGGTGGCGCGGGCGGCCTGACGATTCGCGCGGGTTATCGGTCGGCCGGGCCTTGGTACATCGGCGGCGCGTATCAGTTTGCAAAGATGGACTCGAGCAACCTCTATCGTCTCGGCATCTTCCAACAGCTGCGGGCGGAGATGCGGTACATGCCCGATTTTGGAACACGCACGACGCCTTATGGATCGTGGGGACTTGGAGCACTTGCGTACGGCAACGAGTGGGGAGCGGAGACCGGCGGAGGGCTGCTGTTCGGTGGACTCGGCGTGCAAGTCGAGTTGTCGCGTACGACGCTGGTCGGGTTTGGCGCGGTGTACAAGGCGATGTTGATCGCCGGATGGCGAGACACCGCAGGCACGATTCGGGAAACCGGGGTGGCTCAATTTTGGGGCGCCGAGTTTCAATTCGAACTGCGCAGCGAGATCGGGCGAAAGTAGAGGGTCTGTCGGTGGTCGTGCTGAAGACCGCCGCTACGGCGTTCAGTACGAGGCGAGATCTTTCGCGCAATACTTGACTTGATCGCGCCTCCGAGGTCCCCTTGCGCTCCTGTGATCTGCGACGTCTGCAGGCGTGAAAATGCCGACCACTTGACGTTCTGCCTCGACTGCGGCCGTCGACTGAAACCGCCTAGTCGTGGTGTGCCGCCGACGCCACCACGAGGTATGGCCAAGGTCGACCACCCGAGCTCGGGTTTGCCTACGTCATCGGCGCTTTTTGCGTCACTCGACAAGGTCTCCCTCGATTCGGATTCGTCTCCTCCGCTCAGTCCGGCACCGCGTCCGAGTCGACCTCCCACGGTCGCACCGGGCTCCGGATCGGGACTCCCTGGTTCGTCCGGACGACCGGGCTCGGTACGTCAACGTCCCGAGGCGCCATCGTTCAAGTTTTCCAAATCGTTCAGCGCCGAAGGACCTGCGATTTGTCCCGCATGCAATGCGACGAATCCGCCGGGGCATCGGTTCTGTGCGACGTGTGGAGCAGCGATCGGTCGAGTCTCGACGGCACCTCGAGCACGTGATGATTGGCCCGGAACGCCGACGCCGTCGCCGGTCGAAGTCAAGATGATCACGCCGGCTCCGGCGGAGGTTGTTCCGGTCGAACCCGAGATCCCGGAATCGCCTGTCTTGACAAACACACCGGTACCGGGACGAACATCACCGTCGGTGATTCCATCGGCGCCTGCGGCGGCATCGGCGCCGATGACGGCGGCAGCTCCGACGTCGCCGTCGGGCGATGGCGAACCGATCATCGGTGCGCCGGTCGTGGGGATCGCGACCCGTTCATCGACGCCGAAGTTGATTCGTTGCGCACGCTGTCACGGGCATTCCGCCGAAGGCACTCGGTTTTGCAAGTATTGCGGCGCGGCGCTCGAAGAACGTGCCCAAGTGAGTCGAGCGGATGCGGAAGAAGACGCAGCGCTCGACAAAGTCTTGGGGCCGGTTGGTCGAAACGAACGCACGGTTCTGACGGTGGCGCCCGTCGCGATCGAAACGCCTCGAGAACAAGCACCCGAGACCACGTCGGTCGGGGGCAAACTCGTCGTCATTGCCGAGGACGGGACGGAAGGCAAGGTTTTTCCCTTGGATGGGACGCAGGTAGACATCGGACGTTCGGAGGGGGACATCCTCTTGTCCGAGGACTACTACGTGTCGCCACGTCACGCGCGCCTCGTTTTTCAAGGGGATCGGTGGTTCATCCGCGACTTGCAGTCGACGAACCGGGTCTACCGGCGCATCTGGGAACCGCATCCGTTGCGAGATGGCGACTTGCTTCTCCTGGGCTTGGAAGTGTTACAGTTCGAAACCGTGAGTGAGGCGGAGCGAGGATTAGGCCACGCGTCCCAGCACGGGACGTTGCTGTTCGGTTCGCCGTCGCTTACGCGGCGAGCGCGTCTTTGCCAACGCACGGTCGAAGGAATCATCCGCGACGTGCATCATCTGTTCCGAGACGAAACGGTGATTGGTCGGGAGGTGGGCGACATTGTTTTCACGGCAGATCCATTCCTCTCGCGACGCCACGCGGTCATTCGCCGCGCATCGAATGGTGGAACTTTTACCCTCACGGATCTCGACTCGTCGAATGGCACGTTTGTCGCCATTCGCGGGGACGTTCCTCTGAACAATGGCGACTACCTGCGCGTTGGACAGCACCTCTTTCGGGTGGACCTCGCATAGCCCATGAGCGAACAAGCGAATCGAGACCCGATGCCCGAAACCTCGCACTCTTCCGAGTCTGCCGACGACGCGTCATCCGACGCGCAGGCAATCGAGGCGTCGAGCAAAATTCAATTGCGCCTCTTTGGCCGTACGGATGTCGGTCAAGTGCGTGAGCACAACGAGGACAATTTCATCGTCGCCGATCTGACGAAGAATCAACGCGGCGTAATGGAGCCCGATCGCGATGTTCCGCTTGGAGCTCGCGGCATGGTGCTCGGCGTTTGTGACGGCATGGGCGGTGCGGCCGCCGGTGAAGTCGCCAGTCAACTTGCCGTGGACATCATCTTCCAGAAGATGACGGCGGGTGACATTCCGACAAACCGTGACGATCTGGCTTCACGCCTCGTGCAAGCGATCGAAGCGGCCGGTCTGCGCATCTTCAGCGAAGCGAAACTCGACCGCACCAGACGCGGCATGGGAACGACTTCGACGGTTGCCGCTCTGGTCGACGATCACCTGTTCATCGGCCAAGTCGGCGACAGCCGCGCGTACGTTCTGCGCGGGGACAAACTCGTCCAAGCCACGCGGGATCAGTCGCTCGTCAATCAGCTCATCGAAGCCGGACAGCTCACGGAAGAAGAAGCGGAGACCTTCGAGCACAACAACATCATCCTTCAGGCTCTTGGAACATCCGACAGTGTCCAAGTCGACCTGACGTTTGTCGAACTGAAACGCGGTGACACGTTGCTCCTCTGCTCGGACGGTTTGTCGGGCATGGTGCGCAACGAAGAAATTCGCGAAGTTCTGCGCACCGTCGAGGACCCGCACGAAGCCTGCAAAGTGCTCATCGACCGCGCGAATCAAGCCGGCGGTCATGACAACGTCACCGTCGTGATCTCGAAGTTCTTGGGCGAAGGTTTGGCTGCTCCGACAGCCGACGACATCGCCAATTTGCGGTACCGCAAGTATCCGCTCCCGGAACGAACGGGAACGGGACCGGTATCGGCGCCCGATCCCAGTCGTCGTGTGAAAGAGCTCGATCAAGCCAAAGTCTCCATGCCTCTTTCCGGATCGGGAGCGGGCATCGAGTTCCGTGGGTTGTCCGAAACGGACAAACGTCGGGACGGTCGTGGTCGGGACCTGGGCGATGCGGATCGCGGCTCGTACGGCCTCGATGATCCGGTAGACATTCCGACGGACAGCGCTCCGCAGTGGCTCATCATGATGATGATCGCCAGCGCCTTCGCGTGCATCGCCGTCGCGGCATATTACCTGCTGCGACCGTAGGGAATGACAAACCCCCGAACAATCCTCGAACCATGCTGCGCTTGACGCACACGCGCGGCGTTGCGGCTCGCTCCACACGTGAGTTTGTCGCCGTACCGGTTCGGATCGGCTGCGCCCCGGACAACGACATCGTTCCGACCGGCGTGGAAGCTCGCGACATCTTGCCCCGGCACGCTGAAATTCGCTGGGAAAACTCGGCTTATTGGCTCGTCGACCTCGGTTCACGATCAGGCACGTTCATCAACACGAAGCGAGTCACTTCGCAGGCCCTTCGCTCCGGAGACGAGCTTCGTTTTGGCGATGAAAACGGCGTGACGATGCGTCTCGAGATCCTCGGTCCGCCCTTGTCGACGGTGGTTACGGATGCCGATGGTCGCGTCGATCTCGCGACAGCCGGACACCTCGTGGAAAAGGCCGTCATCAACGCCACGCGTGGTCGCGATAAAAGCCGAGCCATCATCGAAGCCAAGGTTCACGAAGCCACGCGTCGCGGTGCACGTACGAACCGGATCCTCACCGTGGGCATCATCGTCACGCTCTTGGCACTCGGTGTCGCCGGGCTGGCGGTTTATCGTTCCAAACGCGCCGCCAATGTGCTCGCCACGGAAATGGGCATCGATCAGAAACCCATCGCCACGCCGACGGGTGTCTTGCCGACCAAGGTCTTTACCGGTCGTCAGATCTACGAACGCAACCGAGCCGCCCTGTTTGTCCTGGCGTATGTCGATGGTCGCCTCATCAGCGGATGTTGCAGCGCCTTCGCCATCGATCGGCAAACGCTCGTCACGAATGCGCATTGCGTGACCTCGTGTGGCAAACGCGGAGGCAAGCCGGTCGTCGTGCAGAACGAATCGCCGACTCGATTGACGTTCGACGTGGTGGCGCAACGAGCGCATCCGGCGTATCGCGCGGATTCCAAACGCGCGGACTCGCCCGACGTCGCGTTGCTGCGCATCAAAGGCACGTTGCCGGCAACCGTGACGCTGGCGAACGACACGGAGCTGCGGGCGCTGGGTCCGGGCGACGACTTGCACGTGCTTGGATTTCCCGGCCGCGTGATGGATCCGATCAACCCCACGGCAACGTTCCTCGCGGGACACATCGGGCGCCTGATGGGGTTCAACGAAGAGAACACGACCCCCGACAAGACCGCGTTGATCTTGCATGATGCCGTCACACAAGGTGGCAACAGCGGCAGCCCGGTGTTCAATCAATATGGCAACGTGATCGCCGTGCATGCCGCGCACGTGGATGAAGAAGAAGACGTGTCGATCGGGGGGCAAAAAACCAAAGTCGTGGAAGCTTCACCGTTTCGTCTCGCGATGCGCATCGATCTGATTCGTGGAGTCCCCGCGCCATGAATCTTCGAATCGTGCACACCTTCGGCCACAGCGTCGGAGCCGAGCGGATTTTTACGACGAACATCGTGCGTATCGGTCGAGCCCCCGACAACGACATCGTGCTCGATGCCAACAACGATCGCGAAGCCAGCGGTCATCACGCGGAACTACGACGCGAAGCGAATACGTGGCACGTCGTCGACCTCGGCAGCCGTAACGGAACGTTTGTCGGAGGACAACGCATCGATCGCCGCCAACTGAATTCCGGCGATGAGATCGCCCTTGGGAGCAAAGGGCCGCGCTTGCGGATCGAGTTTGTCACTCCCGCGGTTGGTCCCGCCGTACCCGGTCAACCGCCCGCCGCCCAAGCTCCGCTCGCGCCCGCCGCCGGTGCTCGCGTGGGACAAAAAACGCTCGCCGAAATGATCTCGGCCGCGGTCAACGCGGCGTCGGCTCGCATGCGGCCCGGACGAACCACGGAAATTCACGCGATGGTCGAGCGCAAAGTCAGTGAAGCGACGGCATCGCAACGACGCACGGCGTACGTACTCGGTGCGGTGCTCGTGGTGGCCTTGGGGGCATTGGGCGGATTGATTTACTGGAGCACGCGATCGCAGAACGACATTCAGCGCTTGCGTGAAGAGCTGGCGCAGATGCCGCCGGAAGATCCGCGGCGGAAGGAAATCGAAACGCGCCTCGGGACGTTGCATCCACCGAACGCGAGTTTCGGTCGGAATCTCTACGATCGGTCGCGTAAGGGCATCTTCATGCTGGCGATCGGATCCGAAGGTTTCTGCACGGCGTTTGCGGTGCGCCCGTCGGTGTTGGCCACGAACGCTCGATGCATCCACGAAGCGAAGTCACGCACCGGTTCGGTGAAGGCGATCGAGAACGAAGGACGCGGAGACGTGAAGTTCGACGTGATCGACATGCGTGCGCACCCGAGTTATCGCCAAGGCGATCCGAACACCATCACGCCGGACGTCGGCGTTGTGACGATTCGAGGACGTGCGGCGATGGTGCTGGAACTTGCAACACAAACGGAATTGCAGGCGATGGGCGCGGGAGACGACGTTTACTTGATCGGCTTTCCCGATCGGCTGATGGACGTATCGAACCCGGCCGCGACGTTTCTCGCGGCGCACATTGGGCGCGTAACGGGTGCGGCGGGACGGCCCGTTCCGTACAAAGACAACTGGCTCATCCAGCACGATGCTTCATCGACACGCGGAACGACCGGCAGTCCGATCTTCAACGGGCAAGGCAAAGTCGTCGCGATCAATGCGGGGGAATACTTGGAAGAAGGCGAGCAGAAAATCGCGGGGCGGAACATCGAAGTGGTGAAAGCTTCGCCGTACAAGTTTGGGATGCGCATCGATCTCGTCGAAGGTTTGATTCGATAACCGACCATGCTTCGGCACGCGCTTCGTTGGCTGCTCTGGATCATTCCGACACTCATCGGCGTGTCGCTCGCGGCGTTCTTGTTTCTTTCGTAC